>CAZLKR010000054.1:0-1789 GCA_964560155.1 uncultured Aquiluna sp. | reverse complement strand
CTAGACCATAGACAGGCTGAGTATCGCCGTAGGCCTTTCCGTTATAGGAATTGGTCTGGTCTCTGGAGATGTTTCCAGAAGCGACACCACCTGCACCACCGGCTGTGACTTGGTTTGAGGTCGGAGCTTTACCGCCACCCGCGACTACCGAGTAATTGGTGCCTGATGTGTAGGAAATGTATGTGCTGAAACCATCTTGTCCGGTGTAGCCCGGGCTGTTCCAGTATTCAGGCATCGCTGTGCCACCGACGCCAACGGTGAGGGCCACGCCACCAGGAATGTTGAAGGAAGTTCGAACGATTGCACCGCCACCGCCGCCACCGCCGCCCTGGCCGGAACCGACGTCTGCAGCTCCTGAGCCACCGCCACCGACCAAGGTTGCATTGAGTGAAGTTACCCAGCTTGGAAGCTTGAAGTTGTTGTAAACATCAGCGCCGTTTTGGGCATAACTTTCCAAAACGATCTCGCAGCGCTGCGTAGTTGAGTTGAAGGGAACCGCTTGTGCAGCATACTGGCCTTGATAAGTGAATTCACCACAGTGTTCGCCAATAGCCTGTGCCGTCGATGAGATAGCTACGGCAGCAACAAACGCCGACATTAGGCCGTAGGCAGCGAACCTAAGCTTGCTAATTCTCTTGCGGGCGGACACGGTCACCTTCGACGTCTTGAGCAGTATTGGATTCTTAAGGCTACCCATAGCAAATTTGACTAATCAGTAAACATACGGGTACCCCAAGCTCAAAAATGCTGATTTTCGAGTGCTGCCACCGAGGAAGTCTGCAACATCCCGAGAACGCAAGTTTTCGCAGTTGACTATGGGCTATCTAGCGCGAGCGTTGGCGATTGCGGTTCGCATTCCCAGGCCTGGCAGGCTTTGCAGAACGCTCCTGGCCAGCACCCTGACCACTAGGTCTTGCTGACTTCGGCTGAGCGTTACCACCCTGCTTCAATGCTCGCTTGCGTTGAGCGTTACGACCGGTTGAAGTGCCACCACCCTGAGGTTTTGGAGCTTCAGCCACTGGCTTCACATATGGGGCAACTTCACCAATCAGCGCCACAACCTCTTCAGACTTGGCACTAACGCGCATTGGCACGAGGTCAATCTTCGCCATCTTGAGTAGGTCAATCACGTCTTTGCGCTGCTCTGGCAGCGAGATGGTTACCACATCGCCCTCGGCCCCGGCTCTTGCTGTTCGTCCAGAGCGGTGCAGGTATGCCTTGTGCTCGGCAGGAGGATCAACGTGAACTACCAGGTCAACGGAGTCAACGTGCACGCCACGGGCTGCCACATCGGTTGCCACCAAGACGTTTACCTTGCCCTCGCTAAATGCAGCGAGGTTTCTGTCTCTGGCAGGCTGCGACAGGTTACCGTGCAAGTCAACTGCTGGAATTCCGGCTTGGGTCAATGTCTTGGCTAGCTTCTTGGCGGTGTGCTTGGTTCGCATGAATAGAATGCGTCTTCCGGTGCCAGAAGCTAGTGCTTGAACCAATTGCTTCTTCGACTGAGCATCAGATGCTTCAAAGACATGGTGAGTCATCTGTGCCACCGGAGAGTTCGCTTCGTCAACCGAGTGCATCACCTGGTTGGAGAGGAACTTGTCCACCAGCTTGTTCACGCCGTTATCCAAGGTTGCCGAGAACAACAGGCGCTGACCACCGGATGGTGTGGCATTGAGGATTCTGGTCACGCCTGGGAGGAACCCAAGGTCGGCCATGTGGTCAGCTTCGTCCAAAACGGTGATTTCAATTGCATCGAGCTTAAGAAATCCCTGCGCCATTAGATCCTCAA
>CAZLKR010000053.1:0-1953 GCA_964560155.1 uncultured Aquiluna sp. | reverse complement strand
GTTTTTGCTCTTTCCATCGTCTCCGCATCGCCGAGTTCACAAAAACCTCAATGCCCTGGTTTCTGGCAATGCCAAGGCAACATACAAACTTTTCCCGCTATCTCGCCTCTTTGGATTGCCGCTTTGGGTGGCGGACAAGTTTGTAAACAACTGGTTCCGTGCATCTCTTGTGAAGCTGGCAGTTTCTAGTTTCAAGCCAGACTTTGTTCACGCTTTAGAGTTGCAAAACGCCGGTTACATCGCAGCCCGGGCTCTCCGGTCAAAAGCCCGCTCACCAAAGTTGATTGCTACCAACTGGGGAAGCGATATCTTTTGGTTCCAGCAGTTTCCAAAGCACAAGCAAAAACTCGAAGAGCTTCTCGGTATTGCCGATTTCTACTCCTGCGAATGTAACCGCGATGTTGACCTAGCCAAGAAGCTTGGCTTCACCGGAACGGTCATGCCGGTGATTCCTAATGCTGGTGGCTTTAGTAGCGAACTTCTTGCGAAGCCAGTAACCCCATTGGCGGATCGAAAGGTTATTGCTGTCAAGGGTTACCACGGGTGGGTTGGTAGAGCGAAGGTCGCGTTAGAGGCGATTGAGGGTATTGCTGAGTCACTTGCCGGCTACCAAATCGTGGTCTACTCGGCGAATGCCGGAACCATCAAACTGGCCAAACAGATCGCAAAACGCACCGGTTTGAATTTCACCATCTACGGCAAGGGCAAGTTAAGCCACTCCCAGGTGCTGGAGCTATTTGCCAGCGCAAAAATCTATGTCGGGCTCTCGCTATCCGATGGCATTAGCACCTCGCTACTGGAGTCGATGGCAATGGGTGCGATACCGGTTCAGACCGCCACAGCCTGCTGCGATGAGTGGTTCACAGAATCAGGCGTCAAGGTGACTGAAATCACCCCTGAGGGCGTGCAGAAGGCGATTTTGGCTGGCCTTGAGCTGGCCAAGAATCAGGCAATGTCAGACCTGAACCGAGAGATCATTCGAACCAAAGCAAATGCCGAGGATGTCTCTAAAATCGCAAAGCGTTTTTACGAAATTTAGAGTCGCTTAGACCAAAGCGATCTAGAAAGTTTTGGCCAAATCACAACAATTGCAGCCAAACCAATGGATCCGTATGCCCAGATCAATCCAAGGTCATCCGCTGGAATCATCTTGTCTCTGTGGAAATCAAGCCCAGTCCAAAAGATCGTGAGTGCAAGGGCTGCGGTGTAGAGAATTGCTCCGAGTTTTCCATTCTTGATCCTGGCCTGCATTGCATAGGTTAAAACCACAAGCAGTGCAATCAGTAAACCGATTGGAACGACTCCCACCATGGTTTGGTGGGCAACCGTGCCAGCGATAGCGACCAGCAAGCCGGCTAGTGCCGAGCCTGCTAGTCGCAGAGCCTTACTAAGACTGGCTGGCACGCTTACGAGCCGAAGCCTGACGAGCACGCACGTTTGGATCTAGCTCAACCTTGCGGATGCGAGTTGCCTCCGGGGTTACCTCAACGCACTCGTCCTCGCGGGCAAACTCCAAGCACTCCTCAAGGGATAGCTTCTTTGGTGGGGTTAGGCCCACGAAGTTATCCGCAGATGCTGCACGCATGTTGGTGAGCTGCTTCTCCTTGGTGATGTTCACTTCCATGTCATCAGCGCGAGAGTTCTCGCCGACCACCATGCCGCAGTAAACCTCGCTGGTTGGCTCAACAAAGAACGCACCGCGCTCCTGCAGGGCGATCATCGCGAACGGGGTCGCAACACCGGCACGGTCAGCAATCAAAGAACCGTTCTGACGGGTGGAGATATCTCCAGCCCAGGCCTCGTAGCCAGCAGCCAGGGCGTTGGCAATACCTGCACCCTTGGTAGTGGTTAGGAACTCGGTTCTAAAGCCGATGAGGCCACGAGAAGGAACACGGAACTCGATGCGAACCCAGCCGGTGCCATTGTTGATCATGTTGGTCATGCGGCCCTTGC
>CAZLKR010000052.1:0-2006 GCA_964560155.1 uncultured Aquiluna sp. | reverse complement strand
GACCTACTTCCTGCTGATCTTTCTGCAGCTTGTGAGCACTGACACTTGGATTTGGTATCCGTTCTGGCTGGTGATGGGTGCGGTCTTCATCGCGGAAAAGGTTTGGACGGTCCGTAACGCTGGTTGGAAGGCAAAGCTGCTTGCCTCGACGCTTTTCATTGAGTTGCTCTATGACACCTTCCTGGGGATCATCTTCGTAAAGGGAACATTGGATATGGCCTTCGGAAAAGAAGCCCACTGGGGAGATGTTCCCAAGCAAGGCAAGAAAGCTTCCGGTAAACACAGCGCTGGGACGCCTGAGGTGCGTGCATGACAACCATGACTTTTATTCAAGGCATTCTGCTCCCGGAAAGTTTTCTGCAGTCCAGGTTCTTTATTGTGTTAGCGACCTATGTGGCACTAAACACCGTCATCTACGCGGCACTGTCGATAGTTCACGTAATTCCAAAGATGTATAGACCGAGCTTTCTGAGAGGACACCGTCCACGCGGTGTGACCAGAAGCATCTACCCGGATGGGCCTAAGTGAGTTCGACTATCGATTCGACTAGATAGCGGTTGCGACCATCGTACTTTGCCTGATACATAGTCTTATCTGCGACGCGCATCACCTCGTCTGGATCTTTAGTTCCATCCGTTAGTACACATCCGGCGGAGCAGGTGATTGAGGTCTCGATATCGCCACTTCTAAAAGGCCTCTGCATTGCTGCGAAGACTGCCTCCATGAGCTCTCGAAGATGGGCTTCTTCTCTGAGTTGCTCTAGCAAAATTCCAAACTCGTCGCCGGAAATTCTTGCCACCAAGGCACCCTCTGGCAGTGAGTTTCGAATTCGCTTCACAAAGTTGACCAGCAGTTCATCACCAATCCCATGCCCATATTTGTCATTGATCGATTTGAAGTGATCGATATCGATAAACACAAAGCCGGTTAGGAATCGTTCTTTCTTTGCCCTACTTACGGTCTCGGCCAACGAGACCTGGAGCTTGGAACGATTGGCAATTCCGGTGAGCTCGTCATGCTCGGCCAGCCAAAGCAAACGATTGCGTTCGCTCGCGGATTCACTGACATCGCGAAATGTGGCAAAAACCAAATCTTTACCAAATGGGACGACAGTGTTTTCGTATGCGGTTGGGATGCTCTCACCGGTCTCGGAGGTCACGGTTTCCTTAACACTGTGACCTAGCGTGAGGGCCTTTACAAAAAGAGCGTGTAGACCCTTTGCAGCGCCAGGGCCGGCTACCTCGGTGAGTAATTTCCCAATCATCTCCTGCTGAGGTCTGCCAGCGGCAGCAGCGCCAGTTGAGTTCACAAGGAGCTGCGTGAAGCTCTCCACAGAGCCATCAGCTGCCCTGGCGGCTCGCCATATCGCAAAGCCATCTTCGCTGGCATCAAGCGCATCGCTTATTAGATTTAGTGCCTCTAGACGTGCTGCAGAAATCGCATCTTTTTCAGCCTCGCGTGCCGAACGTTCCATACGCAATCATCCCCCAATGACGTGCCCCCACCCTGCGAACACTAGCTCATGATTGACGATTACATTACTCCGCCTTAGCTGATCGACCATCTCACAAGTTTGTAACCTTTAGCCGGCCTTCGTAATAGAGATGAAGTCTCCGTTCTTAGAAGTGGAAGTCACGGTTATTTTCACGCCCGAGAATGTTCTTGTATCACCCGACTTGAAAAGGAAGTCGGATAGGTTTCTCGAACGAGAAGTGTTTTTCCCGTCCGGCGCCAAGTAGAAACCCCATTTCGGAAATTCTTCCGAGTTGCCAGTGTCTCCAGTAGATTCTCCCGAACGATCGTTATCCAATCGAGTGTCAATCCTGTAAACCAGCACTCCTTGCAACCCAAGATATTCCTCGGAGAAGCCGATTGGCCTTCTAGATTCGATCACTAAAGCCTCGAACTGGTTGATTCTGACAATCACGGACTTCATGCCCTTCGCGGCATTCTCGAGCGGCCGGATAATTGCCTTGACCCCCTGACCAATGTCTTGAGTGTCCATG
>CAZLKR010000051.1:0-2201 GCA_964560155.1 uncultured Aquiluna sp. | reverse complement strand
ACGGTGATTTCAATTGCATCGAGCTTAAGAAATCCCTGCGCCATTAGATCCTCAACGCGACCTGGGGTCGCAACGATGATCTCAACACCGGACTTCAGTGCCTGAACCTGACGGTTCTGGGAAATACCGCCGAAGATTGTGGTGACCCTGAGGTTCATCGCCTCAGCAAGTGGCTGCAGGGTTTGAGTGATCTGGGTTGCGAGCTCTCTGGTTGGTGCCAGCACCAAGCCACGCGGTTTGCGATCTGAGTTTGAGCGCTGACCAGCAAGTCTTGCGACCATTGGAATGCTAAAGGCCAGGGTCTTGCCTGAGCCAGTTTTTCCACGACCTAGAACATCTCTGCCGGCAAGAGTGTCGGGCAAAGTGTCTACCTGAATTGGGAAAGGCGAGTCGATACCCTGGGCGATGAGCACCTGGGCAATTGCTGCGGGCACGCCAAGATCTGAGAATGATTTTTGTGACATAAGTTTTGTATTGCTTTCATTCGATGCCGTTTGCACCGATTAGTTGGACGAGTTTTTTACTCGAAATGGCGGATGTATCAGGTGACACATTCGTTCGCCGAAGGAAAAGAGTTACCACCAAAAGTGGGAAAGCGTTCTACGACGCAATGAGTTCAGTTTCTAACTCATTAGTTGGAGCCTAGCTCAATTAGCGAAAATCCGAAGCTTTTTCTGCCGCCGAGCTTTCTGTGCTAGTGAATAACAGCCTCATAGAGCATGTAAATGCCAAGCAAAGTTAGAGCCAGTCCACCGATGCCGCGGAAGGTGGCAAGGCGCTGGTGCGAGCTGGCTAGCAAGCTTCTAGCTTGCCCAGCAGCAATTGCGTAAACCGAGTCGGAGAGAATGCCAATCACGCTGAAGATCGCTCCCAGCAACAGCATCTGGATGATCGGATTGCCTAGTTCCGGGGAGGTGAATGATGGCAGTGCCGCAATAAAGAACACGAAGGTCTTGGCATTTGTGATGCCAACCACGATGGATTGCCGCACCACAAGTGCTGCGGTACTGCTCTCCTGCTGGGCGTTGAGGTCAAAGTCTGCTCGCGAGAGAATCGCCTTTACCCCGAGGTAGATGATCATCCCGGCTCCGAAAACACGAATCGCCAAGAAGAGCAAGTCGGACTGTTGGATTGCCACTCCGAGCCCAAGCGAAATCACAACAATCTGCAAGCCAACACCAAAGGCATTTCCCAATACGCTCAACAGTGCTGCCTTGGTGCCGAGGATCAATGCTCTACCAATGGTGAACAACACTCCCGGGCCTGGAACGACAATGATTACTAAGGCCAACACCAGAAATGCCGCGAGGTTGGAAGAGCTGGGCAGCATGATCAGAAGGCTGCTGCTAGAGCAATCTCGACCATATTTCTAAAGCCGGTTTCGCGTTCTTCGGAAGAGGTTGACGCCGATCCGTCCATGAGGTCGGAAACGGTCAAAATCGATAGTGCTTTGCGATTGAATCTGGCCGCTAGCGTGTAGAGCTGGCTGGTTTCCATTTCCAATGCCAAAATGCCGAGTTTCTTCCACTGCTCCAAGGAGTCAGTCTCGTCATAAAAGAGGTCTCCGGAAACCACGCCACCAACGTGAAAGTCGATGTTCATGGACCTAGCTTTAGCAACTGCCTTTTCCAATAGTCCATAGTCTGCGATGGGGGAGAAGTCCAAACCGTTGGTTGCTCTGCGGTTGATGGCCGAGTCAGTGGATGCCGCCATAGCGATTACCACATCGCGCAATTTAGTTGGCTCAAGGCCACCCGAGGTTCCCACTCGGATAGCGGTCTGCACGCCGTAATCGTGGAACAGTTCATAACCGTAGATGCCGATAGATGGCGCACCCATTCCTGTGCCCTGGACCGAGATACGGTGACCCTGGTAGTGACCGGTAAACCCAAACATGTTGCGCACACTGGAATACAAAACCGCGTCTTCGAGCAGATTCTCGGCAATCCACTTTGCCCTGAGCGGATCACCAGGTAGCAGGACTACCTCTGCGATTTCGCCTGGCTTAGCGGAGATGTGGGTGCTCATGTGAGTTCGAACTGTCCGCCCTCGATCTGACCCTGCTTGCGGTAGAGATCGAGCTTTTGGCGAGTGTCTTGAATGTCCAAGTTGCGCATGGTTAGCTGACCGATTCGATCCGCAGGTCCAAAGGCTGCGTCCTCGGTTCGTTCCATGGAGAGTTTCTCAGGGTGGTAGCTAAA
>CAZLKR010000050.1:337-2625 GCA_964560155.1 uncultured Aquiluna sp. | reverse complement strand
CAAAAGTACTTGAAGTCAAGGATCGTTAATCTCGAGGGCGAAGAGCTCTTCGGGTAGTTTGGATTTATGAAACCAGTTATTGGACTAACCAGCTATCGCCAGCGCGGGCAGACCGGTGTTTGGGACACCGAGATGGCAATGCTTCCAGCCTTCTATCTGGAGGGTGTGACCAGAGCAGGCGGTATTGCGGTAATCCTGCCTCCGCAGCAAATTGATTCTGAGGATGCCAGAAACCTACTTGCCGGTTTGGATGGACTGATTGTCACCGGTGGCAGAGATGTTGAGGCGGCAAGGTATGGGCACCAGTCTCATGAGAAGGCCGAAAAACCGGATCGCTTGCGCGATCTTTTGGAAGACGAACTAATTACCGCTGCGATTCAGATGAAGTTACCTTTTCTAGGCATCTGCCGCGGAGCTCAAATGCTCAACGTAAACCGCGGAGGAACATTGATTCAGCACCTACCGGACGTGGTTGGCGATAACCGCTACCTGCAGGGTGAGGGAAACTTTGCCCACATGCAAATGTCGGTTCGCGAAGGATCGATTTTGAGCACCATATTTGGTGAGCAGGTCGATAACGCCGCTTTGTATCACCACCAGGCCATTGATGAGCCAGGCGAGGGGCTGAGTGTGGTCGCATACTCGCCAGATGGCATCGTGCAGGCCGTTGAGGTTGAAGATCACCCATTCGGCGTAGCGGTCCAGTGGCACCCGGAGCAGACTTTGGATGACCTAAGGCTCTTTGAGGCTTTTATCGCCGCCACCAAGAAGGCGAACTAGAGATAAAGGTCCAATCTGGACAGAATCAGTTTCCTAAGTGAGCTGACGCTGCCAGAAAGTGCTTTGAGGTCGACGTAGTCCAAGAACATCGAGATTGATTGATCTGGATACTCCAAAATCACGCAGGGCTCTCTGCCCTCAGAGGCTTTGAGCTCTCGCTCATTTCTCTCGTTCATATGGATCATCTTGATAGCAACGCCGTGCTCTCTAAGCAGCTCTTTCTCCAATGCTTTGAAAGATGACTTCTTCTTGATTGGTGAGTGCGTGATGTCGCACAGGCTGCAGCTTCTTGCTCCAACCAGGTGACCAAAGAAGTATGAGAGTTCGCCAATGATGCCGCCATCGGCCTTGTATACGCCTATTAGGGTTGCACGAGTCTCAGTCACGCAATCTTGAACCCAAATTCCAAAGCGATGCTTCCAGAAATTGTGAAAATTGACCTTCGAAGCATTTCCATAGCGTTTTGTTCGGCATACTTTTCGTTATGACAAATCTAGAACGCCCAGAAGTAGAGCCAATGATGGAACCAGCTCCAAGTGAGCTGACAATGAAAGATATCGTCGTTGGCGATGGTGCCGAGGCACCGGTTGGAGCAACCGTTGAGGTTCACTACCTCGGAGTTGACTACGAGACAGGCGAAGAGTTTGACTCTTCATGGGGTCGCGGTGAGTCAATCAACTTCCCACTGCAGCGTCTAATCAAGGGCTGGCAAGAGGGTATTCCAGGCATGAAGGTTGGCGGTCGCAGAATGCTGATCTGCCCACCTGAAATGGCATACGGACCTGCAGGCGGCGGCCACTCGCTCTCTGGCAGAACATTGGTGTTTGTTATTGATCTTTTGGGTGTGAACTAACTCAATCGAAGTTCGGCCATTGGGTAGGGCATGATTGACCCATGGCCATGTTCTCTGAAGCACCGCGTGACTTCACCGCGGCGGATATTCCAAAGCCCGAAATCATCGAACCAAGTAGCGTTCCAAGTTATCGCTGGGGATTTATCGGTGCCGGTGACATCGCTGAGGTAATGGCTGAGACACTGGCCAAGCACACCAACCAGAAAGTGGTTGCGGTTGGGTCTAAAACACCCGGCAAGGCAAAGGCATTCGCAGAACGCTTTGGTCTCGACCGTCACTACGAAAACTACGAAGACTTGGCAAATGACCCAGAGGTCGACATTGTCTATATCGCGACCTTGCCGCACACTCACCTAGACGATGCGCGCAATGCCATTCGTGCTGGCAAGCACGTGTTGATCGAAAAGCCTTCGACTCTCACCGCCAAGGACACCGAGACGCTCTATGCCGAGGCCAAGGCTGCCGGTGTGCTGGCCATGGAAGCGATGTGGAGTAGATACCTGCCGCAAGCCTCAATCATTCGTCAAATGCTTGCCGCCGGCACGCTCGGTGAAGTTACTTTGCTGCAGGCGGACTTTGGCCAAGACAATCGAGAGATTGCAAGGCTGTGGCTCAAAGACTCTTCGATCGTGATGGACATGGGCATCTATCCAAT
>CAZLKR010000050.1:0-327 GCA_964560155.1 uncultured Aquiluna sp. | reverse complement strand
GTGCTTGGCTCACCATCGCGAATCATCGCGGGTGGAAAAATGCACAACGAAAACGTTGAAGGCATGGCAGCGGCCATTCTCGAATACGAGTCTGGTGCTCGTGCGGTTCTATCAATTTCCGGACATTCACACGTTCCGACTACTGCGTCGATATCCGGCGACGAAGGCGTGCTGGTCCTGGACGGGCCTTTCTTCATCCCGACCTCACTTGAACTGCGTCCAGCGTTATTCAACTCCCATGGTCCGCGCTGGAGCGATCAAACAGGCGTGGTTGGACACGAGGGCCTTAGTTACCAAGCAACCTACATGGCCAAATGCATTCAAGAT
>CAZLKR010000049.1:0-2671 GCA_964560155.1 uncultured Aquiluna sp. | reverse complement strand
GTAACCGAGATCGACAACTTGACTCGGGTATCCGACAAACGCTCGACTGTGGTTGTAGGCACTGACTAACTCCTATATATGTGCGGACTGAACAACTCGTCGGGGCGACAGGATTCGAACCTGCGACATCCCGCTCCCAAAGCGGGCACTCTAGCCAAGCTGAGCTACGCCCCGGCCGCCGCAACCCGAAGGGCACGAGGCATTCACCAGTCTAGCGGGTGCTCAGTTTGGCAGACGACACCCGTTCGTTGTAGGCTCCTCGTGGGGATGTAGCTCAATGGTAGAGCCTCAGTCTTCCAAACTGATTACGCGGGTTCGATTCCCGTCACTCGCTCCAAATCAGCCCTGACAGCCAGCACAAAAGTAAAGTTTCCTGGTTGCCATAACCTCAATTGAAATCAAAATCCCACACTCACGGCAGCTCAAACCCTCACGTTTATAAACGTAATAGCGGTCATCTTTTTTGGTTTTTGCCTTCAAAAACCCTTCGCGCGTAAGCATCAAACCGGTCTTCACACCAAGCGGCATCAACGTCACTGCATCATCCCAAATCGCCTCGACGATTTCTTTCGGGATCAACTTTCCAGGAGTGTGTGGATCTTGGTTCGCCCTAAACAAAAGCTCGGCCCGGTAAACATTTCCGATTCCAGAGATAACCGACTGATCCATCAGCAACTGTCCGATAGAAACCCCGGATCGAGAAACCTTGTCTATGAATTTCTGCTTGTCGGCTTTTGCATCCAGCGGGTCCGGTCCAAGCCGCGAAAGCACCTCGCGGTATTGCTCCTTGGATAGAAGTTCACACGCGGTTGGCCCGCGCAGATCCGCCAGTTTGTTGCCGGCTAGAAATCTTGCCCGCACTGCTCCTTTGGGTTCCGGAATCTCCTCGACCTCACTGAACTGCCACTTCCCATAGATTCCCAGGTGAATGCGCAAAATGGCAGGTTCGAACTTGAGAAAAAGCTGCTTGCCTACCGCCTTGGAACTTAGTAACTCGGTGCCATTAATAAGCTTTGAGTCGGTAAACCTGCCCTGTGGCGATGAGACCAGGACCTTTTGACCAGCAAAGTTCTTAGTGAAGTGATTTGCGGTCCGATGGACGGTATGGCCCTCTGGCATTTAGCTAGTAAACGATTTCGCCGGTTTGTTCATACTTGGCGATCTTTCCGATTCGCCTGACGTGGCGCTCATCGTTAGAGAAGTCTTTTCCAACAAAAATCTTTACCAATTCCAAGACCTCGGCCTGGCTGTGTTGCCTAGCGCCCAAAGCACAAACATTGGCATCGTTGTGATCTCTTGCCAAGGCTGCGGTGTCAGCATTCCAAATCAATGCGGCTCTAATGCCCTTGACCTTATTGGCTGCAATCTGCTCGCCATTACCTGAGCCACCAAGCACGATCCCCAAAGCAGGCACTCCCGCAAACTGGTCAGCAACCACTGCCTGTGCAGCCGCGATGCAGAAACCTGGGTAATCATCCAAAGCGTCGTAAACCTTTGGTCCGTGATCGACTAACTCGTGGCCAAGCTTGGTGAGCTCAGTGACCAAAAAGGCGCTCAGCTCCATGCCGGCGTGGTCAGTTGCGATGTGGATACGCATTTTGCTCCTAAATCTTTGGAGTCAGGGCCGCAATGAGATTTTCGACCTGGTTACTTCTAACCAAGATTACCTCGCCGGCCCCGGTGGTTATTGACAGAGCAGGTCCCTTGGATGGAATGAAAGCAACCACACCCTTGGCAAATCTGATGCCCCAACCCCCAAATTGAGAAGGCTTCACTTCGGTCGAGGAAACTGCAGCAATGTCGCGGTATTCAATTTTCATCATGGTGATGCCCCAAAGTTGGACTTTCACAACATCTGCAAGCACAACCTTGGGCATCGAAAGCATCATTGGTGTAAGCATCAACACCGGAAGCACGAACCAGATGATTTCCAGCCCTAGACGCACCGAGCTTGAGTCACTCAAACCAATCTGAGCGGCAATCACGTAGATCATCAGGCCGTAGATGAATAGCCCGAAGTATCCGGTGATACCGAGCAGTAGCCGGCGCATTGCTGGGTGGATCCTGGGCAATAGTGCCGAGACTGCAAACATCAAGCTGGCCAGCACCAGAGCGACGTTGGCCCAAACCAAATGTTCGGATGCCGATGCGAAACCGTCTGCAACCCCAGATGCTCCCCAGTGGGTTGCCAGCACTTCTGGCAGGAGGCCAGATGATTCCAGCCACAGCACCCACAGGGTGTAGGCGATTGGTCCAAGAAGGGCGATGGCAACAAATATGCGCTTCATCATTTCTCCAAACTGCTGCGGGTGAATCTCAGCACAATTGAAGCTGCAAATGCGGTGATAATCACGTAGGCCAAGGTTAGAGCCTGAAGCTTTACCTGAAGCACAATCGGTGCCGCTAACGCTGCAATCACCATCGAGAATTCGCCTCGAGCAATCAAGAAACCGGTGGCGCGCCAAGTGCTCAATCTGTCAGTGAGGTCTCTTGTGACCCACCAACCGACCAGATACTTGCCCGCGATGCCCAGGGCTGCCAACAAAATTGCCAAAGGCAACACGGCTGGCAAGTCCGCAGGATTCGTAGTGATGCCAAAGAACAGGAAGAAGATCGCCGCGAAGATGTCTCGAATCGGACTCAGGCGAGCACGTGCGGTTTCGGCCACCTC
>CAZLKR010000048.1:0-2900 GCA_964560155.1 uncultured Aquiluna sp. | reverse complement strand
ACCGCAAGCAGAACCTGAGCGGTGCAGATATTGCTGGTTGCCTTCTCGCGACGAATGTGCTGCTCGCGAGTCTGCAAAGTCAGACGGTAGGCAGGAGCTCCCTCGGCATCAACCGATACTCCAACCAATCGACCCGGCATGGTGCGCTCAAGCTTTTCGCGCACTGCGAGGTAACCGGCGTGAGGGCCACCAAAGCCCATTGGGACACCAAAGCGCTGGGTGGTGCCACAAACTACGTCGGCCCCGTGCTCACCCGGAGGAGTTAGAAGAGTAAGTGCCATTAGGTCTGCGGTAGCAATTGCCAGTCCACCAAATTCGTGCACCTTGGCGAATAGGTTGTCAAAGTCGATGATGCGACCGGATGCTCCCGGGTACTGCACCACAGCACCAAAGCACTCCTGGTCAAGTGCCTGCGGGTTGGTTGGATCGAAGTAGCGAATCACAATGCCCATTGGGTCGGCACGGTGCTCAAGTAGCTGCTTGGTCTGAGGGTAAAGGTCTTCATCCGCGAAGAAGATATCCGACTGTGAGTCAGCGCTTCGACGGGCAATCATCATGGCTTCAACAACTGCGGTGGACTCATCCAGCATCGAGGCGTTGGCGGTCTTCATGCCGGTTAGGTCAGTGACCACGGTCTGGAAGTTGATCAGGGCTTCGAGTCTGCCCTGGCTGATCTCTGGCTGGTATGGGGTGTATGCGGTGTACCAGCTTGGGTTCTCCAAAACATTGCGCTTGATGACGCCCGGGGTTCTGGTGCCGTAGTAGCCAAGACCGATAAAGGACTGAGTGATGCGGTTTTTTCCGGCAATCTCGTGAAGCCTGGCAAGTGCCTCATCTTCGCTGATTGGTTCTGGCAATGTGCTGCCACCTGAGTACTGAATTGCTTCTGGCAGTGCCTTCTGCATCAGATCAGTTAGCGATTCCGCACCAACGAACTCCAACATCTTTTTTTGCTGGGCAAGGTCAGGACCGATGTGGCGGAACTGGAAATCGTGGTGCTTCGCTGGCAACTATTACTCCCCGGTTAGCTGCGCGTACTCGGCAGCGGTCAGTAGCTCTGGCAATTGGGTGTATTTGATTTTGATTAGCCATCCAGCACCGTATGGGTCCTGGTTAATGGCTTCAGGGGCGGCGGATAGCGAGGTGTTGGCTTCAACAACTTCGCCATCCATTGGAGCGTAGAGCTCACCAACCGACTTGGTTGACTCGATCTCGCCACAAATCTTCATGTAGCTGGTTGAGCTACCAGGCTTTGGCAGGTCTACATAGACAATCTCGCCCAGCGCATCGGCCGCGTACTGGGTGATGCCAACGGTGGCAACATCGCCATCTACTAGCACCCACTCGTGCTCTTTGGTGTACTGAAGGTTCTCTGGATTTGCCATTTTTATCTCTCTGCCTTGTAGAACGGAAGTTTCACAATTTCGTAGGGGACTCTAGTGCCGCGAACATCAGCTTCCAGCGCGGTGCCGGGTGCCAAGTCCAAATCTGCTTTTAGGTATGCCATTGCGATTGGATAACCAAGAGTTGGCGAAAGTACTCCCGAGGTCACCTTGCCAATTGCACTTTCGCCACCCGGCAGGAAGATCTCGTAATCTGCACGCGCCGCGCGCTTACCCTCACCCTTAATGCCGAATAGCTTTACTTCAAGCTTTTGACTAGAAACTTTGAGTAGCTCGGTCTTGGAGTTGAAGTCACCCTTGTCAAAGGCAACCACTCTGCCGAGGTTTGCCTCAAACGGAGTTAGCTCCCTCGACAACTCGTGACCGTAAAGCGGCATGCCCGCCTCTAGTCGCAAGGTGTCGCGAGCAGCCAGGCCGCAGGGGAGAAGTTCTGAACCCCCGGCGGCCAAAAGCTGGCGCCAAATAGAAACCGATTCGGCTACTGGGATAAAGATTTCAAAACCGTCTTCGCCGGTGTAACCGGTGCGAGCCAGTAGCACTGGCACATCGCCAAGATTTGCCTTGGCAATCGAGTAATACTTCAAGCTGCCCAGGTCAACATCGACCAACTTGCCCAAAATATCCTTGGCCTTGGGTCCCTGGATTGCAACCAGTGCCCAGTCCTCGGTCTCATCAAAAATGTCGATCTTGAAGCCGTAGTCGGCCATGTCCTGCATTGCCACCAAGACCGCATGGCGGTTGGAGGCATTTGCCACCACTAGGTAATCCTCATCCGCCATCTTGTAGACGATCAGGTCATCGATGATGCCGCCGTCACGGCCACAGATCATGGTGTATTTGGCCTGACCGATGGTCAGCTTTGAAATATCGGAGACTAAAACCTTGTCCAAGAACTTGGTTGCATCTTCGCCAACCACGCGAAGTTCGCCCATGTGGGAGATGTCAAAAAGGCCGGCGCTTTTGCGCACAGCGTGGTGCTCATCGAGGTCCGAGCCATAGCGAACCGGCATGTTCCAGCCACCGAAATCGGTAAAGGTTGCACCTAGGGAAACATGCTCATCATTAAGCGGTGTTGTTAGCACCTACCAACTCTATTACCAACTAGCGAGCGGTTAGACGCTCACGCAATTCTTGGTACTTTTTGGCGGTAATTGAGACTATTTCGTTAGGTAATTCAGGCGGTTCACCGACCTGATTCCAATTTGCTGCCAGCCAGTTGCGAACAATCTGCTTGTCAAAACTCTGGTCCCTGATTCCCTGCTCCCAAACCTCTTTGTCCCAGTAGCGGGAGGAGTCCGGGGTTAGCACTTCATCGCCCAAGGTGAGCTGGTTGGTGCGTGGGTCATTGCCAAATTCAAATTTGGTGTCAGCCAAGATCAACCCAGCCTTTTCGCAAAGTTGAGAGGCTGCGATAAAAATTCGAATCGACTCATCCCTGAGACGTTCCGCAATCTCCCTACCCACCAGCTCAACGCTTTGGGCAAAGGTGATGTTTTC
>CAZLKR010000047.1:0-3661 GCA_964560155.1 uncultured Aquiluna sp. | reverse complement strand
CCGAGCAAACAGCATGCGGCTCAGCAGTTTTTGAATCACCACCCTTCTTACTCAGACGCCAACCACAAGCCTGAGCTGATTGTTGCAATCACAGACTTCCGGGCGCTGTGTGGGTTTAGGCCAAGCGATGAGCTCCAGGCTGACCTAACAGCCCTCGCGAATGCCCATGAAAGCTTCATCCCACTTGCCGAAGTCTTTGGGCTTGGCGGCTACCAGCCGGCGATGCAGTGGATCTATGAAGCAGAGCCTGAGTTGATTCTGACTCTCGTGGCTCACGCATCGGTGCTGGGTCGAAAGCGCGATCGACTAATCGAGCAGTTCTTCCAGCAGTATGGCCAAGACCTGGGGATCTTGGTTTCACTCCTTATGAACTTGGTGACGCTCGAGCCGGGTGAGGGGCTGTATTTGCCGGCTGGCAATATCCACGCCTATCTCGAAGGCCTAGGCGTTGAGGTTATGGCTTCCAGTGACAATGTGCTGCGCGGGGGACTGACCTCAAAGCCGGTTGATGTCAAAGAGCTATTGAAGGTCTTGGACTACACAGAACTAGAGAATCCAAAGATTGCGGTAAAAAAACTTAGCCAGGGCATCTGGGAGTATCCGACCACCGCTGAGGATTTCAAGGTTTACCGGATTGAGCCAAGTTCCAGCGTGATGCTGATGGATTTGGAACTTCCAAACACTGGCATCGTGGTTTGCACCCAGGGTGAACTCACAATCTCAACTAGCAAAGATGAGACCTTGACCATTGGTCGCGGCAAAGCAGCCTTTATGGCGGATGCCAGATTGTTCTCGGTGACCGGAAGCGGCACCGGCTTTATCGCTCTTGGCTAACGGAAGTTAGTGAACTGAAGGTCAACCTCTAGGTCAGCACCGCGAAGTAGAGCCATGGTGTCCTGCAGGTCATCGCGAGACTTTGAGCTGACGCGCAGTTCATCACCCTGGATCTGAGCCTTAACGCTCTTTGGTCCCTGGTCGCGAATCAACTTAGAGATCTTTTTGGCGTTCTCCTGGTCGATACCGTTTTTCAAAGTTGCTTCGATTCGGTATTCCTTGCCAGAGGCATATGGCTCACCGGCATCTAGGGACTTTAGCGAGATGCCGCGTTTGATGAGCTTGGTCTCGAAGACATCGAGAACTGCCTTGGCACGGTCCTCGGAGTTGGCCTTGATCATGACCTTCTCACCGCTCCATGCAATGGAGGCGTCGGTGCCCTTGAAGTCGTAGCGCTGCTCGACCTCCTTGACAGCCTGGTTCAGGGCGTTGTCTGCCTCTTGGTGGTCAACTTTGGATACTACGTCGAATGATGAATCAGCCATAAGGCAAATTCTAGTTAGTAGCTTGTCTAGCGGTGGAAGAACGCACCACCAAGTCAATTGGCCAGGTAGTCAATTGTTCGGTGTTCGAAAGTTGGCGGTCGTCACCAGACTCCAAAATGTCAACCAGCATGTCGGCTCCACGAGCACCCTGCAGGTTGGTCTTTTGGTCAATGGTGGAAAGTCCGTAGAACTCACCCATTGGGTGACCGTCCATCGCGATCACGCTGATGTCCTGTGGCACTCGAAGACCTAAGTCGCGAGCTGCCTGGATAGCACCAAAGCCCATCTCGTCCGATGCACAGTAAATAGCAGTAGGAGCGCTTCTTGGGTCACCAAGCATCTGCTTAGCGGCAACGTAACCGCCACTCACGGTGAAGTCGGCCTCAGCCACCCACTTCGGGTCAAAGTCCAGATTCGCATCCAATAGCGCTTCTTGGTAACCGGTGCGACGAAGGTAGGGCTGGTGGAAGTCCATCTCGGTGGCAGGGGTTCCCGAGATCATGCCGACTTTGGTGTGACCAAGGGAGATTAGATGCTGGGTCGCTAGGCGACCAGCGCCCTCGTCGTCGATAGAGATTGAGCGAGCACCAGGAATAGGGCCACCAATACCTACGATCGGCTTTTGCAATTCGCTTAGGCGCTTTAGCTCACCTTCGGATAGTTTCACCGCTACTGTTAGCACGCCATCCACACGCTTACGAAGCACTAGGTCTTCAAAAACACGTTTTCTAGCCGCTGGTCCTCCGGAGAGACTGTAAAGCGTTACATCGTAGCCTCGGTTTACAAGAGCGTTTACAGCCCCATCCAGTACCGCGGAGAAAAACCAGCGGTCGATGTACGGCATCACAACACCGATGTTCTTGGAACGGCCGGTGGCCAGGGTGTAGGCGGACGAAGATGCCACATAGCCCAGTTCCTGTGCGGCTTTTAGGACTTTTTCGCGAGCACGAGCAGAGACGTGACTCTTGCCATTTAGTGCTCTTGAGACGGTAGCTGTGGATACCCCAGCGCGCTCTGCGACCTCGATAATTCCGACCATAAGTAAAAACTGTAAAGCTTTACAATCCGCACCGCTAGTTTGTCTTGCAAAAATCGGCTATTCTTTTCCATCGCGTCCTAAAAAAGCGCTCCTGGCTAGTTACCCAAGCGGCCAAAGGGATCTGACTGTAAATCAGCCGGCTCAGCCTTCGGGGGTTCGAATCCCTCACTAGCCACGAAAACCCACCCCTCCACGGGTGGGTTTTTGCTTTAAGCCCTAAAGGACACTTCTAGTTCGTATCCGACCTCGGAGTTTCGAATCACTTTGGATCCGCCAAGAACTCGAAGCCACGAGTCGATCACTGCGGTGCCTAGGCCGGGCTTATTGCCGGGAGCCTTTGAACCCAGCCCATCGTCAGAAATTGTGAGCACCCACTGATTTGATGGGGATTTGATTGCCCTGACCCAAACCCGAGTGCTCTTGCCGTGAATTTGAGAATTGAGAATGGCTTGCTCGGCAACTTTATAGAGCGCCATCTTTTGGTCGCTCGAAAGCATTTCAATCTCTTGGGGCAGATCTAGTTCGAGAGCAAGGTCGGAAAAGGAGTTGGATACCAAATTCGCAAGCGATTCCGATAGATCGGCGTCCTCCAAATTCGGAGAGAGCGATTCAATTGCCTGGCGAAGCTCAATGGTCCGAAGATTCTCCAGAGCCTGGATTGCCTCATTGATGGTGCTAGTTTGCGAAGACGAATCCTTATCAGCTGCCTTTTGCAACCGCATTGAAATCACCATCAGGTTTGACTGCACCTTGTCGTGCAGAAACTGTGAAACCTGAGATTTGAGCTTGGATTCTTCAAGGGTCAGCACCTGACCTTGGGCCTCTAGGTCAGCGACCAAGCCATCGGCTTTCGCAAGGCGATTTCGGATTTCGGATTCCGCACTACTGATGATGGCGAGGGCTATCACTCCAAAAATAAAAGTGACCAGAAACCAGTTGATGGTGAGCGGCGGGTGGCTACCTTTTAGATCAATGAAGCTATTCAAATAGGAGTTACGAGTAATCAAGGAGAATCCAAAGTTCGCAACCACTACCACCCCAAACACCTCAAGCAGGTATAGGCCCAGACTGTTCTTTGACCACATCCTGAACTTGTTGAGCAAGATGGCAGCTCCGGCAAACGTGGCGGCTGGTATGAGTGAGATAACCACAACGGCCGCACCTGCAATCCAGCGATCTCTTCCTTCGTCGGCCGCCAGCACAGCCGCAACATATCGGGATAAGTAGACGGAAAAGAAAGTAAGAAACATTAGTTTCGGGCTGTACGGATGTGGCCCAATAAATCGAAGGACTTTTTTGAGGA
>CAZLKR010000046.1:1600-4070 GCA_964560155.1 uncultured Aquiluna sp. | reverse complement strand
AGGAACTCCTCAGGAGTGTCAATGGTTAGGTCTTCAACTGGCTCGTGAACCTTGCCGTCAACCTTGCGGGTAACTACCTGTGGCTTACCAACGGTTAGCTCGTAACCCTCGCGGCGCATCTGCTCAACCAAGATGGCAAGAGCAAGCTCGCCACGGCCCTGGACCTCCCAAGCGTCTGGACGCTCGGTAGGAAGGACCTTGATCGAGACGTTACCGATTAGCTCGCGGTCCAGGCGGTCCTTCACCAAGCGCGCGGTGACCTTAGCTCCCTTTACGCGACCTGCCATTGGCGAGGTGTTGATGCCGATGGTCATCGAGATCGCTGGGTCATCCACGGGGATTAGCGGCAGTGGACGGATGTCGTTTGGATCACAGAGGGACTCACCAATGGTGATCTCCTCGATACCAGCAACAGCGACGATGTCTCCAGGACCTGCTTTTTCGATTGGGTAGCGGTCAAGCGCCTTGGTTCCCAAAAGCTCGGTGATCTTTACGGTCTGAGTGGTGCCATCCTGGCGAACCCAAGCGACCTGCTGACCCTTTTTGATTTCACCGTTGTAGATGCGAAGCAGTGCCAAACGGCCAAGGAATGGAGATGCATCCAAGTTGGTGACGTGAGCCTGCAGTGGCACGCTCTCGTCGTAGCTTGGTGCTGGGATGTACCTAAGAATTGCCTCAAAAAGTGGCTCTAGGTTCTCAGAGTCTGGAAGTGACCCATCAGCTGGCTTGGTGAGCGATGCGCGACCGGCACGACCGGAAGCGTAGATAACCGGTAGGTCCAAGATCGCGTCAACGTCTAGATCTGGCACGGTGTCGTGTAGGTCAGATGCCAAACCTAGAAGTAGGTCGTGGCTCTCTTCTACGACCTCGTCGATACGAGCATCTGGGCGGTCGGTCTTATTCACCAGCAAGATAACTGGCAGGCGAGACTCAAGGGCCTTGCGAAGAACGAAACGGGTTTGAGGTAGTGGACCCTCGGACGCGTCAACCAAAAGCACAACGCCGTCCACCATGGATAGACCGCGCTCAACCTCACCACCGAAGTCAGCGTGACCCGGGGTGTCAATTACGTTGATGACAATTTCCTGGCCCTTGGCCGCAGGACCTGAGTAGGTGATTGCGGTGTTCTTGGCGAGGATGGTAATTCCCTTTTCGCGCTCAAGGTCACCTGAGTCCATGACTCGCTCGTCAACGGATGCGTGGGCAGAAAACGCACCGGTCTGCTTCAGCATGGCATCGACCAGGGTGGTCTTGCCGTGGTCTACGTGGGCGACAATGGCAACGTTTCGTAAGTTTTCGTTATGTTTCACAGGGATTTTTCGTCTCTCAAGAGGGCAACCTCTCAATTCTAGTTAGCTAGCGGCCATAACGGGGGATTGGCTTCCAGACTTCGGTAGTCTTGTAGTCCATTGAAAGGGGTGAGGACGCTTGTATCTAAAGAGCATCACCCTTAAGGGTTTTAAGTCTTTCGCTCAGCCGACCACGCTAAATCTCGAGCCTGGCATCACCTGTGTTGTGGGTTCTGACGGCTTTGGTAAGTGATAGGTGGTCGATGGATTGGCTTGTGTGATGGGTGGGCAGGGAGCTAAGACTCTGGGCGGTGGAAAGATGGAAGATGTCATCTTTGCCGGTACCGCAACCAAGGGTCCACTTGGTCGTGCCGAGGTCCAGCTCACCATCGATAACTCTGATGGTGCACTTCCGATTGAGTATTCCGAAGTAACCATTTCTCGTGTGCTGTTTAGAAACGGCGCCAGCGAATATGCGATCAATGGTGAGACCTGCAGGCTCTTGGATGTTCAAGAGCTCCTAAGCGACTCAGGTCTTGGTCGTGAGATGCACGTCATCGTAGGCCAGGGCCAGCTCGATACTGTGTTGCGTGCCACCCCGATCGAGCGCCGTGCTTTCATCGAAGAAGCCGCCGGTATTTTGAAATACCGCAGACGCAAAGAAAAGACTGAGCGCAAGTTGGAGGCCATGCAGGCCAACCTAACCAGGCTTTCCGATCTCACCGCTGAACTTCGCAGAAACCTAAAGCCCCTTGGTCGCCAGGCTGAGGTAGCACGTGCCGCCAAAGAAATTGGGGCCATCGCCAGAGCCGCTAAGTCAAAGTTGCTGGCATTCCAGATTTCATTTTTGAAGGACCAGCTCGAGAATGCATCCAAGTCCGAGAATGAGCGCAGAGCCGAGTCTTCTTACGCGCAGCAGCAGCTTGCCGCCACTCGAGCCGGAATCCAGGAGCTTGAAACTCAGCTGGTCTCAGGCGAACTCGATGGTTTGCGCCAGCAGCTATTTGGTTTTGAATCCCAAGAAACCAAGCTCCGTAATTTGCAGAACCTAGCCCAGCAGCGCATCTCGCTTATCGGTAGGCAAGAGTTCTCCTCTCGCGAGATTGAGGTTGCAGATCTCGGTAACCAGCTCAAGCAGGCTGAATCAGAGCTGGCCTCACTGGAAAGTGAAATCTCTTCAA
>CAZLKR010000046.1:0-1590 GCA_964560155.1 uncultured Aquiluna sp. | reverse complement strand
CACTTAGGCAGCGAAGTGCCGTTGAGGCCCAGGATCGCGAGCGCTCAACCTTGGCCAGCCAGGTCTCGGTGCTGCTGTCTAAGGCCGATGGTTTTGCGGGTCAGATTGAGAATTTGCAGACTGCCCTCAAGGATGCGATTGCAAAGATTGCCCAACTCTCTGCCGAGCAGGCTGAGATACAGCCGACTGCCAACAGCACCTCGGACGAGGAACTTCGCGTTGCCTATGAAAAGGCTCAGCTAGCCGAATCTGCTCAGCGAGCAAAGTTGGATGAAGCTCGTGACGCACTGCACTCGGCTGAGCGTGAGCGTGATGCCGTGGCCGCCAAGCACGCAGCACTAGGCATGACCCTTGAGCAAAAAGATGGCTCATCGGAAGTTAGGAATGCCGGTCTTTCGGGAATCAAGGGATTGCTTGCAGAGTCGGTAAGCATCGAGAAGGGTTACGAGGTTGCCGTTGCGGTGGCGCTCGGCACCTTGGCAGATGCGATTGTTGCCTCCAGCAAGGACCAGGCGATTGCCGCCCTTAGGTATTTAAAGAGCGAAGGTCTTGGACGAGCTGAGTTCTTGGTTGCCGAAGGCAGCAAGGTAAATGGCAAAAAGCGCGAGGTTGAGGGCCTAGTTGCAGCCGATTCGGTTGTTTCCGCTCCGCAGTCCGTGCTTGATGTGTTGCAGGGCTTCTATTTCGCAAACGATCTTGACCAAGCTGCCAAAGCTTTGGATTCCAAAGCACTAGCTTCTGCCAACATCATCACCGTTGATGGCGATTGGGTTTCGAAGTCTTTGGTTCGCGGTGGCGGATCAAAGCAGCCATCCAAGCTTGAGCTCAAAGCTGAGCAGGAATCAGCAGCTAAGCGTCTTAGTGAACTTGCCGGAAGCATCGACAAACTAACCGCAGCTTTGGAATCTCAAAAGAGTGCGCTGGTTGCCTCTGAAGCTAAGGTTCGCGACAGCCTGAGTGCTCTGCAACAGCACGATGCTGAGCTTGCTGCTAGAGCTGAGCGCGTTGGTCGAATCATTGCTCAGGTGGATTCGGCAAAGAACGAGAAACTACGCATCGAGCGCGAGCTAGAGACCCTCGCTCAATCGCAGCAGGCTGCGCAATTGGAAGCTAAGGCCGCAGAGGAAAAACTGCAGGCAATGCCGCAACCTCAGACTGTCGAGGGCAATGAATCTCAGCGAGCCGAGTTGGTCGCGTTGCTTGAAGCCAGTCGCCAGGCCGAGCTAGATGTTCGCATCACCGTAGGGACTTTCTCGGAGCGAAGAATTGCTTCCAGCAAGTCGGTGGCAATTCTCAAAGGTCGCCTAAACGAAGCAACTGCCGCCCAAGAACGTGAGCGCAAGGCAACCGAAGAAAAGCTTGCTCAGTTGGCAAACGCAGAACAGGCGCTGGCCGTTATTCCAGCAGCCCTTGATGCAGCAGCTCGATTGGCCAACCAGGTTAGATCTCAGGTTCGCGAGCTGGAAGCCCAGCTTATTCAGCGCACCGAGCGACTAACCACCCTTAGGCAGCAGGCTGCCGGCCTAGAGGCTCGTTACAACGAACTGAACCAAGGCGTTCATGAGGTTGAGATGCAGAATCACGAACTCA
>CAZLKR010000045.1:0-5214 GCA_964560155.1 uncultured Aquiluna sp. | reverse complement strand
GTCCAAGATCCAGATGAGGGTAAGACCAAAGCTGACATCAAGCAGTTTGTCTACCGCGCGCACTCGCTGGACAAAGATGAGGTTGTTGGACGCATTTTGCAGGCCGAAGGACGCGGCAAGACCGTAATCTTTGTCCGCACCAAGCGCACCAGCGCCAAGCTGACCGAAGAGCTGATTGATCGCGGCTTCAATGCCACCCCGCTGCACGGAGACATGAGCCAGGAAGCTCGCGAGCGCTCCATGGCAAATTTCCGCTCCGGCAAAAAAGACATCCTGGTGGCAACCGAAGTTGCAGCCCGAGGCATTGACGTTGATGATGTGACCCACGTAATCAACTACTCGGTGCCAGAGGACGAGAAGGCATACCTGCACCGCATTGGTAGAACTGGTCGCGCCGGCAAGCTCGGTGTTGCAGTTACCTTTGTGGACTGGGACGACATGGCTCGTTGGGTGCACATCAACCGCGAGCTAGAACTTGAAAAGCCTGAGCCTCAGGAGACCTACTCGAACTCCCCTCACCTGTTTGAAGAGTTGGGAATTCCAGTTGGCACCAAGGGTCGCATCGCTCGTTCAACCAAGGAGCCAGCGAGGCAGAGTCAGCCAAAACCAGCGCAAGCGAAGTCCTCTGAGCCTGCAAAGCAAGCCCCTAAGCGCGATCGCAACCGCAGACGCAATTACGTGAGTGGTTCAAAGCCTGAGGCTTGATCGATAATTCGCTCAAGCATCTTTGGGTCTGTTGTGTTTTCACCAAGTAGATTGTCTTTTCCGCCTACCCCGTGGTAATCCGAAGATCCGGTGACAATCAGGTTGTGCTTTAGGGCCAAATCCCTTAGCCAGCTCTTCGCCAAACTTGGAACTGCTCGGTGATCCACCTCTAAACCGTTGAGCCCGGCCTCGATCAGAGTTTCGAAGTGTGCCCTCGGTAGATCTTCTCTTTTTGCACCCGGTGGGAAATCAATCAGCGGATGAGCCATCACGCTTACTCCCCCGGCCTGTCGAATAAGTTCAATGGCTTCAAAGGTGTCCAGCGACTTTTCCGATACGTAATAGGGCGAGCTGCGGTGCAGGATCGAAGTAAATGCATCTGAACGAGTTGGGACTATTCCAGCCTCAACTAATGCATCTGCAATCGCAGGGCGGCCAATAGTTGAACCCTCTGGCAGTTGACTCAGCACCAAATCAAAATCAATCGGGTAATCCTTGGAGAGCCTTGCCACCATCTCTCGAGCTCGAACCATTCTGGATTCTTTGGTGCGATTTAGCGCACCAATCAAGGCTTGATTATTTGGATCTGGCAAATAAGCCAGCATGTGGACGCTGACGCCGTGACCGGATGGCGTCAGTGCCCTGGTGGAGACCTCAATGCCCGGAATCAGCCCCAGGCCTACGTTTTGGGCTGCCGAGATCGCCTCATCCCAGCCAGAAACGGTGTCGTGATCGGTAATTGCCAGCACCTCAACGCCCGCCTTGGCGGCGTTTTGAACTAAATCGGTTGGGGTGTCTTTGCCATCCGAATGATTTGTGTGTGCATGAAGGTCGATCACAGGTAGAGAATAGTGGCATGGGAAAAAAGTCAAAGCCGACCAATCGTTCACGCACACCTCAGTCTGAAACCTTTTTGAAGTACATCGCTTCAAACTGGGATGACAACAAAGCCACGGATGTCACCCGGTGGCAGGTGGCGGACTTTACCGCTGAGCGCCGTCAGAAGCTGGCTAAGCAGTTCAAGGGCAAGGTCTTGGTTATCGAGTCGGGAGAGCCAAAGGTTCGCTCCAACGACACCGAGTACCGCTACCGCCCATTCTCTGGATTTGCTCACCTAACCGGCTGGGGTTCAGCCACAGTGCCTGGTTCGGTCTTGGTTATTGATGCCAGAAAGTCCAAGGTTCGTTCAACTCTGTACCTAATGCCAACCGCAGATAAGAACTCGGATGAGTTCTTCGCCAACCCAATGATTGGTGAATTCTGGGTGGGAGCACGGCCATCACTGGCTGAGGTTTCAACCCAGCTTGGGATCGAGACTGCGGACTTGGCAAAACTGCCTAAGGTTCTAGCCAAGCTCGACAAGGTTGTCACGACCAAGAACGCCAAGTTGATCGAAGCACTTTCCACGATGAGATTCGTCAAGGACGCCTACGAAATTGAGCAGATGCGTCAGGCAGTGAATGTAACCATCCGCGGATTTGGCGATGTTGCAAGATCGCTTCCGAAGGCAAAGAGCCACAACCGCGGTGAGCGAATCGTGGAGACCGCTTTCTACTCGAGGGCTCGCCTTGAAGGGTATGACCTCGGCTACGAGACCATCGCCGCCTCCGGCGCTCACGCCTGCACCCTGCACTGGACCAGAAACGATGGTGTGGTCAATGAGTCCGATTTGATTTTGGTGGATGCCGGAGTCGAACTTGACTCGCTCTACACCGCCGATGTGACCCGCACCATTCCCGTGAGCGGCAAGTTCACGCCGGAGCAGAAGAGAATTTACGATGCCGTGCTGGCCGCCGCCGATGCTGCCTTTGCAATCGCAAAGCCAGGCATCAAGTTCCGTGACATCCACAACGCAGCCATTGAGGTAATTGCTCAAAAGGTTTCCGAGTTTGGCTTCTTGCCAGTATCACTTGAGGAGAGCCTGAAGCCAGATAACCAACACCACAGGCGCTACATGGTGCACGGCACCAGCCACCACCTAGGCATGGATGTTCACGACTGCGCTCAGGCTAGGCGAGAGATGTATCAGGATGGAATCTTGGAGCCGGGCATGGTCTTCACGATTGAGCCTGGTCTTTATTTCCACTCCAATGACCTAACGGTTCCAGAAGCGTTCCGCGGTATTGGTGTGAGAATCGAAGACGATGTTCTGGTTACTGAAACTGGAGTCGAGAACCTATCTGCCGGACTACCAAGAACCACCGACGAGATCGAGGCCTGGTACCAGCAGGAACTACTCGGAGCTGCCGGCTAGCCCCAGAATCTTTAGGGCACCAAGCGCGTCTTCGTCAGGCACGATTACCTCGTAGCGAGTAGCGATTGGCATCTGAGAAGACAGAAAAGAACGCTTATTCTTGGTTGCCGTGAAGCGAATGATCTGAAACAGCATGCCCAATCCCGCTGCCACAAACATCACCGAGAAGAACTGCTGCGGCAGGTAGTTGACGCCGCCCTCCGGGGTAACTTCCATACCCGCACCAATCAAGAGTGCGAAGATCAAGCCCATCCAAAAACCGGTAACGGCACCCGAGAGTGCCACTCGTCCATAGCCCAATCGCGAGCGAACTCGCTCCACCAAAACCGGGTCGTGACCGATGATGCTGATCTTGGTTGGCGCAAAGTCCCCCGCAATTAGGCGCTCAACCAACTTGGTGGCGTCTTGGTAATTGGGAAACTCACCGAGTGAGTGACCCCTTGGCACTGCCGGTGCGGAGCGGCGAGACTTTGGGTTTGGTTGAGCATCTGTCATGCAAGCATTTTGCCAGAAGTTTGCTTTGGGCGAATAAGGTTATCTCTGTGAGCACAACCAGAGTCTTCGTAGCCCGATTGGCGGGCTGTGGCGTTTTTGACCCACTCGGCGATCGAGTTGGAAAAGTCATTGACGTTCTAATGGCGTACCGCAAGACTTTGCCACCTCGTGCAACTGGCTTCATTATTGAGATTTCTGGCCGCAGACGAGTCTTTTTGCCAGTCACCAGAGTCACCGCCATTGCGCCGGGACAACTGATGACCAATGGCTTTATTGACCTAAGGCGCTTCTCCCAGCGCGGCCAGGAAGTGCGCGCGATTGCCGAGATTTTGGGCCGCAAGGTCACGCTTTTGGATGGCAGCGGAGATGCCACCATCGAAGACTTTGCGATTGAGAAGAATAAGCGTGGCGATTGGGAATTGCGGGAACTCTTTGTTCGCAAACCAAAGAACACCGCACTGCCCTTTGCAAAGGGTCCAACCGAATTCGTAGCCTGGCAGGAAGTGCGAGAGAACCAGCAGGACCCGGCTGAGCAGGATGCTCAGCAACTGCTTTCGACCGTTGCGGATTTGCGTCCAGCCGACCTAGCAACCGCAGTTTTGGAGTTGCCAGAGGATCGCATGATCGCCCTGGCTGAAGAGTTGGATGATGAGCGTCTTGCAGACTTGCTAGAAGAGCTTCCGGAAGAAGAGCAGCTCGAAATCATCAACGAGCTAGAGGATGAGCGTGCGGCTGAGGTATTGGACCTAATGGGTCCGGACGATGCCGCCGACCTAATGCAGAACCTCTCCAAAGAGCGCACCGAGACTCTCTTGGATTTGATGGACCAAGAAGAAGCCGATGACATTCGCCAACTTTTGAAGTATGAACCGTATACCGCCGGTGGAATGATGACCCCTGAGCCAATCATCTGCGCCTCAGACACAACGGTTGCCGAGGCATTGGCTTTAATTCGTCGCAAAGAGGTTGAGCCGGTGTTGGCCGCACAGGTCTTTGTCACACTGCCTCCGTATGAGACTCCGACCGGCAAGTACCTTGGCGTGGTTCACTTCCAGAAACTGCTGCGCTATCCCCCGCATGAACGCTTGACAGCTCTGCTGGACTCTGAGCAGGAGCCGATCAGGCCAGATACCTCAATCTCGCAGATTCACCGTGACCTCGCGACCTACGACCTGGTTGCAATTCCGGTGGTTGACGAAAATCACCAAATGCTTGGGGTTGTGACCGTTGATGACGTGCTTGACCACCTATTGCCCGATGACTGGAGAAGTGAGGACTGATTATGGCTAGAAACCAATCGCCGCTCGAGACTCCAAAGACCAGGCAAATCTTTAGAGCTCCAAGCCTGAATCAAGAAACCGTAGGTCGGGTATCCGAGCGCTTTGCGCGTGCCATGGGAACCGGAGCCTTCCTGATCACCATGACTATCATTGTTTTGGTTTGGGTTAGCTGGAACACATTGGCACCGGTTAGCGCTCAGTATGACCCGAGGGCGCTGAACTTCACCCTGCTAACTCTGATTCTGTCGCTACAGGCTTCATATGCCGCACCGCTAATTCTTTTGGCTCAGAACCGTCAGGATGACCGCGACCGCGTGAAGTTTGAACAGGATCGCCAGCGTGCTGAGCGCAACCTTGCCGACACCGAGTACCTAGCTCGCGAGGTTGCTGCATTGAAGCTGGCTCTGGATGAGGTAGCAACTAAGGATTTCGTGAAAGACGAGCTTCGTGAGGTAGTTCGCGAGCTACTCACTGAGCTTC
>CAZLKR010000044.1:0-5356 GCA_964560155.1 uncultured Aquiluna sp. | reverse complement strand
GCAACAACAAGGTCAACGACTGGACTGGCCTAGTGCTAGCCAACTTATTTGCCGGCCTTTCCTATGGCTTTTGGCTTCGCAAGCACAACAAGCACCACCAGCGCCCAAATCAAATTGGTGAAGATCCAGATATCGCGATTCGCGTTTTGAGCTTCACCACCGAATCAAAGCTTGCGAAAAAGGGTATTGAGCGTTGGTTCTCGGATCGCCAGGGTTACCTTTTCCCACTGCTTTTACTCTTCACGGGTTTTGACCTTTTGCTGGATTCGGTCGCGGGACTAGGCCGCAAAGACCGACCACTGGGGATTCGCGTGTTGGAATTCTCGCTGATGATGATTCGGCAGTTCGCCCCTTACGTTGCCTTGGCAATCATGTTTGGTCCGTTTTGGGCGATGGCAATGTGGTTTGTGATGATGATGAGTTTTGGTTTCTTTATGGGTGCAGCTTTTGCACCAAATCACAAAGGCATGCCACTAATTGAGAAGGATTCGAAGTTGGACTTCTTCTCACGTCAGGTATTGACCTCCAGAAACATCAAGGGCAACTGGCTCAAGGACAACCTGATGGGCGGCTTGAACTACCAGGTTGAGCACCACCTGTTCCCTTCGATGGCTAGACCATATTTGAGAAAAGCCCACGCAATCGTTGCCGAGTACTGCCGTCGCAACGACATCACGTTGGTTGAGATGAACCTGATGGCCAGCTACAAGGTCATTATGCAGCACTTGAACAAGGTCGGACTTAGCAACAACGCCGATCCGTTTGTGTGCCCAATGGTCGCAGAATTGCGCCCCCGAAACTAAGAGGCCCCAGTGTCAAAAGCTGAAGTCGACCAGTACCTAAAGGGTTTGCCAGAAGCCGCGGTGTTTTCGCTGCAGGCACTTCGCAGGCAAGTTTTGGAGCTAGTTCCAAATGGCGAAGAGGGCATTTCCTACGCCATGCCCTGCGTCAAACTCCAAGGCAAGGCGGTAGCCGGATACGCGGCCTTCAAGAAACACATCGGATATTTCCCACACTCTGGGAGCATCATTCCTCAGCTACCCAAAGAACTTGAGGGCAGGAAGCAGACCACCGGTGGCTTTCAGTTTGGATTGGGAGAAGTGCTACCAGATGATCTTGTGGCGAAATTGGTGAATCTGAGAATCAAGGAGCTTGGGGAGAAATACCCAAACCTAGAATTTGACCCTAGGGGTTAGATTACGTAGAACTCGTCACCGGTTAGGTTCAGCAGCCTGGCATTGAAGCCAACCGCAACGGTTCCAGGTGGCATGCTCTTGGTCACCACCGCATTCGCACCAACTGCACAGTCATTACCGATGGTGATGTTGCCAATTAGCTTGGCTCCTGCACCGAGTGTGACTCGATCGCCAATAGCTGGGTGACGTTTTACCGCCTCGAGAGTCTTTCCTCCCAAAGTCACCCCGTGATACATCAAGACATCATCACCAATGACGGCTGTCTCACCGATAACGACCCCAACACCATGGTCAATCACAAAGCGGCGACCGATTGTGGCACCAGGGTGGATTTCAATAGCGGTTAGGAACTTGACCCAGTTGGAGAGCATGCGGCTGAGAATGCGCAGCTTGAGTTTCCACATGACATGTGCGACCCGGTGAGCCCAAATCGCATGCAGCCCCGGCGAGGTTAGCAAGAGCTCAAGCGCGGTCCTCGTTGCCGGATCGCGCTCAAGTCCTGCCTTGATGTCTTCGAAGATTCTCACTGCTTGGCTTGGTATTCCTCTTGTAGGTCACGGTAGAGCGTAGATGAGACATAGCGCTCGCCGAATGACGGGATGATTACCACGATGTTCTTGCCGGCAAATTCCTCGCGATGAGCAACCTCACGAACAGCCCAAATGGCAGCACCTGATGAGATGCCAGCCAAGATGCCTTCCTCGGCAGATACTCGTCTGGCGTATTCAAAGGCAACAGCGTTTGGAGCGGAGAGCACCTCGTTGTAGACCGTGGTGTCCAAAATTGATGGGATGAAGTTAGGACCGATACCCGCTAGTGGGTGACCGGCGGCTTCGCCTCCGGTCAGTAGCGGCGAGGAAGCTGGCTGGACCGCGAATACCTTGATGTTTGGGTTGAGTTCCCTCAGGCGCTGCCCAGTGCCTGTAATAGTGCCGCCGGTGCCGCTTCCGGCAACCAGAGCGTCGACGTGACCATCTAGATCGCGCCAGATCTCCTCCGCGGTAGTCTCACGGTGGATCTTTGGACCGGCCGGGTTATCAAACTGTCGAACCAGAACGCTGCCCGGGATCTGCTTGCCAAGTTCTTCCGAGGCGGCAACCGAGCCCTTCATGCCTTCGGCGGCTGGGGTTAGCACCAGCTCGGCACCGTATGCACGGATCAAAATCTTGCGCTCGAGGCTCATGGAGTCCGGCATCACGATGATGGTGCGGTAACCGCGGGCTGCTCCAACCATGGCAAGACCAATGCCGGTGTTGCCGCTGGTGGCCTCGATGATGGTTCCGCCAGGCTTTAGATCGCCAGATTCCTCTGCGGAATTCACCATGGCAATAGCTAGGCGGTCTTTGACGCTGGAAGATGGGTTATAAAACTCCAACTTGGCATAAACATTCGCCTTGGCGCCATCGAGAACTCGATTTAGCTTGACCAGGGGAGTGTTACCGAAAACTTCGGTGATGTTGTTATAGACCCGCATTATTCTCCAGACTTGAAACAATCGAAGTTTAACCCCTGCCTCAGGTAAACCTTCCCTCGGTTACCGATAGTTTCGCCATCGCTCTCAGTTTTCTTCAAGGTTTCTGGCATAAGTTGTCCAGCTATGAGAATGATTACTGCCACCGCATCCCTTGTTTCCCTCATCGCACTCACCGGCTGCAGCGCAGAAGACCTAGTCAGCGCAGCTGCTGATGCAGCTGCCTGCACCGCAATGGAGTCCACCCTGACCGCCACCCTAGAGGCATATCAGTCCGGTCTTGTCGACTCCGGTTTGATTTCTCAGGTTGATGCTTTGATTGGTGAGCAGGTCAGGGGAGTGCTTTCCTCTGGGCTATCCCAAGACCTACAGGATTTGGTAGCAATTGTGGATTCCAATGAGTCGGTCGAGACCGCCAAGGCTAAGGTCGAGGCGCTAACCGCTTCGATTGGTGAGAAGTGCTCCGCAGTTGGAATCGAGTTCGCTAACTAGCGACCTAATTCGTCGTCGATCATATTTCCCTTGCGAATTTGAATCGCAACCGGAATAGCGATCATGCAGCACATAAATAGCAACCAAATAGAGGCATCCCAGTTACCCGTGGCCTCTCGAAGCACTCCAACTAAAAACACTGCTACCGATGCCGTGCTGTAGCTAACGCCTTGGCCAAAGGCACTCACCGCCAAAACCGTGGAGCGCTCCCTGGAGCGCAGGTTGAATAGCGTGAGTGCAAGTGGGAACATAGTCGGCCCAAAGCCAAAGGCGATAACCCAAAGCCAGGTCAGCGACGCATCTCCAAGGAGTAGCCCCAATGTTCCCGTGATTCCAGAGGCAAACGAGAACCAGACAATCGTTGACTGAGACTTCGGGTAACGGGTGCTGAGAATTGGCATGATTAGCGAAATCGGCAAGCCAATTAGTGCGAACAGGCTCAATAGCAAACCGCCTTGAATCACGGTCAAGCCCTGGTGCTCAACCAGCAGTAGCGGCAACCAGGCGAATGACACGTAACCAATGATTGCGGTAACCGACTGCATGAATGCGATCGATACCGCAGTGGGTGAGCGCCAAATCGCCTTGTGGCCGGCGACCTTCTCAGGCTTTAGTTCGGGCTTGGAATTACCTAGCAAAAAAGCTAGCGGGGCAATAGTGAGTACCGCCAAGATTGCCCACTGTCCAAGCGAGAATCTCCAACCGGCAATGTCCGAGACTGGAACCGCGACAAACGACGCCATGGTCGCTGAGATAGCAGTCAACGTTAGGTAAAAACTTGAAACTAAGCCAACTCGGTTTGGGAAGTACTTTCTGACCATCACCGGTAGCAATACATTGCCAATTCCCATGCCCAAAAGGCTCAGCAGCGAGCCAAAAAACAATGCCGTGGCATCCCAGGCAAAAGCGCGGAGCAAGTGCCCCAAGATGATCATCAAGACCGTGAGCAGCAAGGTCTTTTCGACGCCAAGAAATCGAGCGGGCCGGTAACTCAGCGAGCTAGCCAGGGCGAAGGACAGCGGTGCTGCAATGCCCAAGAGTCCGATGGTGACAATCGGGAGCGCGATGTCTTGCTGGATGTAGCTGACCACCGGACTGATTGAGCTCACGGCGGTTCTTAGATTTATTGCAATCAGTGCAATCGTGGTGATTGCTAGAAACCGTGCTTGATTCTTGGTTTTCACTTCAGAGCTTGTTGATAGGCACTGTGTAGTAGGCCATTAGAAGCCATTACAGATGAACTCTGGTCAGTTAATGCCCCAGAGAGGTCACTAAATTTGCCGCCGGCCTCCTCGACGATTGGCACCAAGGCTGCGATGTCATAGATCTTTAGGTCGTGCTCGGCCACCAGGTCGATAGCTCCCTCTGAGAGCAGCATGTAGCTGTAGAAATCGCCATAGGCTCTGGTTCGCCAAACCTTGCGGCTGAGATCAATTAGTTCAGGAAGCTTTCCGGCCTGATCCCAGAGCTGCAGGTTGTTGTAGGAGATTGAAGAATCCTCCAGCTTGGAAATCTTGGAGACCTGCAGCACTCGCACACTGCCATCGATTTCCTGAGTAAATGCACCGTTGCCGCGGTGTGCCCACCAACGTCTTCCAAGGGCAGGTGCTGACACCACGCTGGTGGTGATCACTCCATCAACCCTAAGAGCGATCAGTGATGCCCAGATCGGGACACCTCGTAGATAGTTGGCGGTGCCATCGATCGGATCAACAATCCAGTTTCGCGAGCCTGAACCGGTGTTCTCAAACTCTTCTCCGATAAAGGTGTCAGCCGGACGATACTCCGAAACAACCTTTCGCAACTCGGCTTCGACCGCTTTGTCTGCATCGGTAACCGGAGAGCGATCTGGCTTTGACTCAACCAAAAGGTCGACAGCGCGAAAGCGCTTTAGGGAAATTGCATCGGCGTGGTCCGCCAGTTTTAGGGCGAGGTCTAGATCGTTAATCATCAGGGCTAATCTATCGACCCAATTGCTAAAACCAGACGGCGGAAGGAATCTAGCCTGGTGGCAGAGAGCTTTCCGTCGGAAACTGCTACATCCAACTCGCAGTCCGGAGCATCGGCAAGGTGAGAGCAGTCTCTAGGGCATTCGGCGCTCGCCGCATCTAGATCGGCAAAGCCTTTCAGCAGGCCAACGGCATCAATTCCCTTGAGCCCAAAGGTTCGAACGCCAGGGGTGTCAACAATCCAGCCA
>CAZLKR010000043.1:0-5712 GCA_964560155.1 uncultured Aquiluna sp. | reverse complement strand
CATTCAAGGACTGCGAGAAGTAGCCACTCTCGCCATTCACGTTCTTGTATTGCTCGTCAAAGGACGTGCCGCCCTGGGCAACGGCCTTTTGCAAAACCTCGGTCGCGATTTCAATTAGCTCCAGGTGCTTCTTTTTTGAAATTGCAGAAGCTGGCTTGTCGTAGTGAAGCTTTGCCAACCAAAGACTCTCGTCGGCATAGATGTTGCCAATGCCGCTGAGCAGGTTCTGATCCAATAGCACACGCTTGATGCCGGAGTTCTTTTTGGTCATGCGCTCAGCAACAGCCTTTGCATCAAAGTGCGGGTCCAAAAGGTCTCGTGAAATGTGAGCAACGGTTCCAGGAATCACAGCCCCAGCCAGAGCTTCAGGCGAGAAACCAGCAGGAAGTGAGTCCGAGGTTGCCACAAGGTCATCGATCATTAGGCCGCCAAATAGTCGCTGATCGACAAAGCGAATCTCTAAAGGATCACCTGATTCGGTGATTACGTGCATTACCACTCTGGTTTGCGGATCGTGAGCAAAGTTTGGGGTTCTAACCAGAATCTGACCGCTCATACCGAGGTGTCCCACTAGTGCTCTCGACTCCCCAATCGGCAACCATAAGAACTTGCCTCGGCGAACCACAGACTCAAGAGTTGAACCCGTTAGCTCATCAACGAAACCTTGGACACCTGAAACATTTCGCTTTAGCGAGCGAGCATCAGAAATCTCAATACCTTGGACCTTGGAGCGCACTAAGTGCTGGGCCAATCCAGCACGGACAGTTTCAACCTCTGGTAGTTCCGGCATTACTGCTCCGAAAGCACGCGTAGAGCAGCGATAGCCGCCTGGGTCTCCGCACCGCGCTTGGTAGTGCCGTCCCCTCGGGCTAGCTCTCTATTGCCAGAGAAGCAGGTAGCTGTGTAGATCATCTCGTGCTCAGGTCCCGCCCCAGTGATTTCGTAGCGAATGGCTTCAAGCTTTAGCTTTTGAACCTTTTCCAGAAGCGAAGTCTTAGGATCTGATGCTTCACGAATGGCATCTGGGTCATCCAGTAGCGGGAAGATGTGCTTTTCAACAATTGCCGCAGCCGCTTCGATGCCGCTCGAGAGATAGGCAGCCCCGAGGATTGCCTCAAAGGCATCGGCCAGAACGTTTACTTTGCTTCGTCCGCTGGTTTGCTCTTCGCCTTTGCCAAGAAGTAAGAATTCCCCAAGCCCGAGGCGGTTTGCAGCTGTGGCAAGGGCCTGGGCAGAAACAACGCCGTTTTTGAGTTTGGTGAGCTCGCCCTCATTGAGGTCGGTGTGCTCGTTAAAAACTTGAACGGCCACTAAGTATCCGAGGATTGAATCCCCGAGGAACTCGAGCCGTTCGTTGTTTTCTCCGCCTTTTTCGTAGGCGTAAGAAGAGTGGGTTAGTGCAAGTTGCAAAAGCTCGGGTGAAATGCTACCCCCGAGCCGCGATAGCAGCTCGCTGAAAGCCATTATTAGGCGTCAGCTACCTTGCGGCCCTTGTACTCCATGTAGAGCTCAGTGCCAACAGAGTCGGTGACAACCTTGGCGCGGTGAGGCAGGCTGTAAACGGTCTTGCCGTTCTCAATGGTCTTTACCAGGGTAACTGGCTCAGCCTTCCACATTGAACGACGTGCGTGGGTGTTTGCACGTGACTTGCGGCGCTTTGGTACTGGCATGGCTACTCTTCCTTGCTAAGTAAGTCTTTTAGGGCTTCGAATCTGGCGTCAACCACATTCTCATGCTTGTGATCAGGCTCTTCGCTCAACCTAATTCCACATTCCGCACACAAACCTAGGCAATCCTTGGTGCATACGGGCTGGAAAGGAAGACTCAGAACTACTGAATCTATGACTACCTGCTCTAAATCAATGTGATCATTGGTAACAAGCAGCTCGTCATCCGAGGAGTAAGAATAGGCGAAAAGCTCCTGAAAATCCACCTCAATCTTCAGATTCATCGCATCTAGGCATCTCGAGCACTCGGTTTTTGCATCTGCAAAAATCTCACCGGTGGCCAAAACGCCCTCGTGGACCGACTCCAAACGCAGCTCAACCTCGACGCTCTCCCCTGCCGGGATGGCTACAACCTCGGTGCCAATCGGCTCAGCTAGTGGAATATCGAGCTCTAATTCGCGCATCAGTCCCGGACGCTTCATGAGCTCGTGGACTGGAACTAGAAAACTCACTTTGAAAGCCTTTCAATCAACTTCTTGGCAACCTGGGCAGTTAGATAACCAGAAACATCGCCACCTAATCCCGCAACTTCCTTAACCAGGGAAGAAGATACGTATCCATGGGCTGGCTCTGCAGCCATAAACACAGTCTCGAGCTGAGCTAAATCGCGGTTTACCTGAGCCATTGGGAGTTCGTACTCGATATCTCCAGCAGTTCTAAATCCCTTGAGGATTGCATTTGCACCCAGGGCCTTAGCTCGCTCCACAAGCAGTCCAGATTCCAAGGTTGAGATTTCTACGCCTGAGATGCCTTTTGTGGCCTCTAGTAGCATCTCAGCGCGCTCTGCGGGGGTGAATAGCGCCTTTTTGTTGGGGTTGTGCACCACTACAACATGAAGTTTTGAGAATACGGATGCTCCACGCTTGATAACCGATAGGTGCCCAAGAGTTACTGGATCAAAAGACCCCGGATAGATGGCTACAGAATTCACAAGCTAAAGGTTAGCTGCGCTTGAGCGCTGCCGCATCTGCAAGTTCAATTGCCCTAGTGGTTTGCTCCGGCAAACCCTTGGCAATTAGGTCTTCAGCGAGGCCTCGGCATTCGCTAATCAGAGCAGCATCCTTGATCACTCGAAGTAGCTTGAGCTGCGACTTTCCACCGGATTGGACATCGCCAAGGACATCGCCCTCTCCGCGTAGCTCCAGGTCTAGCTCGCTCAGCTTGAAGCCATCTAGGGTTGAGGCGACCGCTGCCAAGCGCTCTCTGGCAACTGTGCCCGCTTCGCTCGCCGTTACCAACAGGCAAAGACCGGCATGCCCGCCACGTCCAACTCGACCGCGAAGTTGGTGCAGTTGCGAGATGCCAAAGCGATCAGCATCCAAAATCACCATCGCGGTGGCATTTGGCACATTCACGCCGACCTCAATCACTGTTGTCGAGACCAAGATGTCTAGCTCTCCTGCAGCGAATTGCGCCATAACCGCAGTCTTTTCTTCCAGCGGTTGCCTGCCGTGCATTAGGCCAATACTCAGTCCGGCAAGTGATGGATTGAGCTTGAGGGCGTCAGCAACTTCAACCGCTGCCGCAGGAGGTGGTCCGGCTTCAATCTCTAACTCTTCAGTCTCAGCGTCTTCCTCTAGCAACTCGCCTTCGATGCGAGGGCAAACCACAAAGGCCTGACGGCCAAGTTTTACTTCTTCCGAGACGCGCTGCCAAACCCTGGCAACCAATGCCGGCTGTGACAGCTCAACCACGTGGGTAGATATTGGTCGCCTTCCGGCTGGTAGCTCTGTCAGTGTCGAAATCTCCAGATCACCAAAGACTGTGATTGCCATGGTTCTCGGGATTGGGGTTGCGGTCATAGTTAGCACATGTGGCGGAGTCTTACCTTTGGCTCGCAATGCTTCGCGCTGGCCTACACCAAAGCGATGCTGCTCATCGACCACCACAAGGGCTAGGTCGAAAAACTGCACCTTCTCACTGATCAATGCGTGGGTGCCGATAGCCAACAGCGACTTGCCGCTGGCGATGTCCAAAAGTGCCAGCTTGCGCTGCGCCGCTGGCATTTGCCCGGTCAACAAGCGCAAGCCCAGCTTGTTAGACAGTTCCTCGCCCAAAGAGGTTCTGATCGACTCATAGTGCTGAGATGCCAAAACTTCGGTTGGTGCCAAAACTGCTGACTGACCGCCAGATTCGGCGACCGCAAGGACTGCTCGCAATGCCACCAAGGTCTTACCCGAACCAACTTCACCCTGCAGCAGGCGGTGCATCGGATGGCCAGAATTCAGATCCGCCTCAATCTCATTGCCAACGGCAGCTTGACCGTCAGTCAGCTCGAAAGGCAGACGCTTGTCAAAGATTCCAAGCAGCTCGCCAGGAACACGTTTGGTAGTCACGACCTGGTTTCTTGCAGAACGAGATTGTGCCAATTGAATCTGCAGCAGCATCGCCTCGTGGAATCGCAGGGAGTCTCGAGCCTCCTGCCAATCGATGTCGACCTTCGGTAGGTGAATCTTTCTAATTGCCTCATCCAGCGACAGGGCTCGCTGCTTGGCTAGCAACTCTGCAGGCAAGACTTCTTGAAGTTTCGCAACTGCACCTAGTGCCAGCTCAACTGACTTTTGAATCTTCCAGGTGCTCAAGGTTCCAGATGCTGGATAGATCGGAATTGGGAGCTCTGCCCAGGCTTTGGCATCGGAATCTGCAATTTCTTCGGTAAAGAGCTCATAGTCGGGATGCGCCAACTGCAACTTGTTGGAAAAGCTACCTATGCGGCCGCTGAACAAACCCCGAACACCGGCACTCAGCTCTTTTTCACGCCAATGCTGGTTGAAGAATGCCAACGTAAGGGTCTTTTGACCATCGGTGATTACAACCTCGAGCAAGCTGCCGCTGCGACCCTTAAGTCTTCTCGAGCTGGTGGAAACCACCTCACCCACTACCGTGACCATCTCCCCAACAGGAAGCGAGCTGATTGGCGTTAGCTCCCCACGCTTTGAATAGCGTCTTGGATAGTGCTCTAAAAGCTCGGCAACGGTTGAAATCCCAAATTGCTTGGCAAACGCCTTGGCAGTTCGATCACCCAGTATCGAATCAAGTTTCAAGGTTTCTGTCAGCACACAGACAATCATCGCCTGAATGACCAACCTTTTTCACTAGGCTCACAATCGTGACCAGAATCATCTCCGGCTATCTAGGCTCCATGCAGCTCAAAGGAGCGGCAAAGGCCACCAGGCCAACCTCGGACCGCGTCAAAGAAAGCCTGTTTGCAAAGCTCGATGCCATGGGGGTCCTAGAAGGTGCCGAGGTTTTAGATCTTTTTGCCGGCACAGGTGCCTTGGGCATCGAGGCAGCCTCAAGAGGGGCAAAACGAGTCAAGTTCATCGAGCAGGATCGCACGGCCTATGGCTTGCTGACTCAAAACATTGCCTCAGCAACCCAGTCATTTAGCAAGCAGAGCGTGGAGGCACACCTGGATGCTCAAAATTTGGATGCCAAGAAATTTCTCAAGAACGCGACTGGCTTTTTTAACCTGGTCTTTATCGATCCGCCCTACGAATTTGCAAACTCGGATTTGACGGAGCTAATCCAGCTTTTGACCAAGAACCTAAAAAGCGATGCGTTAGTGGTTGTTGAGCGGTCAAGTCGATCAGAGAAGCTAAGCCTTGAGGGTGTTGAGCTTTTGAGCGAGAAGTCCGATGGCGATACTGCCGTTTGGATTTACCAGAAAAGTTAGATTGAGCGCTCGGTAGGGCCGGTGTATACCTGCTGCGGGCGACCAATTCGGTTTGCTGGGTCAAGGTTCTGCTCACGCCAGTGAGCAATCCAACCTGGAAGTCGACCAACAGCAAATAGCGGAGTGAACATCCTGGATGGGAATCCCATCGCCTTGTAGATAACACCGGTGTAGAAGTCCACGTTTGGGTAAAGCTTTCGCTCCACAAAGTAGGAATCAGCAAGAGCTGCTGCTTCTAGTTCCTTGGCGATGTCCAGTAGTGGGTCAGATACCCCGAGCTCAGCCAGAACCTCATCGGCGTGAGACTTG
>CAZLKR010000042.1:385-6812 GCA_964560155.1 uncultured Aquiluna sp. | reverse complement strand
CGGTTGTGGACATGCTGGCTCACCGCATCGCAGTTATGGAGCGTGGAAAGCTAGTTGAGATTGGTGATCGTGACCAGATCCTCAAGAACCCACAAGAGGAATACACCAAGAAGCTAATCTCTGCGGTTCCAGTTCCAGACCCAGCTGAGCAGACTAGAAGAAGACTTGCACGCAAGGGCTAATTAGCCCTTAGCAATTCCCATTAGCTCAACAGCCTTGGCAAAGTCAGAGACCTTGCTCTGAAGCTCTGAGAAGGTTCCCTCGGCAACGACTCGACCCTTATCCAAGTAGATGATCTTGTCTGAGTTCATAACGGTTGAGAGCCTGTGTGCAATGAGAACAACAGTCATCTTGCCCCGCAGCTGGTCCAGCACCTTAGAAATCTGTGCCTCAGTCTCGGCGTCCAGCGCGCTGGTGGCCTCATCCAGAAACAAGATGCCTGGGTCACGGTATAGAGCCCTGGCAATACCCAGACGTTGGATCTCACCACCCGATAGCTGACCAGCATCTGGCTCGACATTCATCTCAAGCGCTCCAGGGTTGGCATATGCCTGCAGGCCTGCGAGCTTTAGAACCTCGGCAGCTTTGCTCAGGTCGGTCTGGTCAGCACTGGCTAGTGAGACGTTTTCAGCCAAAGTTCCCGATACCAGGTGAGGACGTTGTGGCACGATGCCAATCAGTCCTCTTCCATGCTCAAGCAGCACGCGAGGATCGTGGCCATCGATTGAAGCCTTACCTGAATCAGGCAATCTAAACCCGGTCGCAATCTCGAAGCATGTTGTCTTTCCAGCTCCAGAAGGTCCAACGATGGCGACCTTGGTGCCGGCTTTTACCTCGAAGTTGATGTTTTGGATGACAGCAGTTTCTTTATTGAAGCCAAAAGTTATTTCATCAAGTCGCAGAGCAAGAGGCTTGCCATGCTCGATTTTTAGTTCAATCCGGTCGCGCTCCCCAGAGCGGGCGGCAATAACCTTCAAGCGCTCCAGCGCTGGCTTGCCTCGGTTCGCACCGTCGATCATCGCGTTCAGGGCGGCCTGCAGAGGAAGCAGAGAAGCTACGAGACGCAGTCCGCCAGCCATGAAGACTCCGATGGTCACTGCTTGGGATGGCAGGTCGCTGAAAACCACAATTCCTGCCAGAAAGCCAAAGATGCCGAGAATTAAAGATGTTTCTATGACATAGCGAGGAAGACTCGATAGCGTGTAGATAACTGCAGAACTGCTAGCCCATTGGGCCCGACCAACTGTGAATTTTCCAATCCACGACGTTGACACGCCAGAGGCCCGAGCTTCCCGCCGAATTCCAAATAGGTCGCGACTGGATTGCAGGGCGATCTCCGACCCTTCAAGTTGATTCCGTCCATTTCTTTTTATGCGCTGGGTTACTACTCGACTTAGCGCGAAAAGGACCGCAGACAAATAAACAAACATTGCAACGGTGGCAAACGGGTTTACGAACATGAAAGTTATGACCATTGCGATAAGCAATGAGACCTCGGCAATCATGGAAATGCGGGCGTTGATGAAGTTAGTGAGTGCCGATGTTGAGTAAGTCGAGATATTCTGGAACTCGCTGAGGCTGTCTCCGAATCCGCTCTCACCCTCACTGCCACCGAGAAAATAGTCTCTTGCAAGAAGGTTTGAAAATTCTGCCTCAATCGAGGCGACAAAGAGGGCAGTCCTGAGATTCACCCAAATTGAAAACACTGATTTGATGACAAAAGTAGCCGCGATGGACATCGCAATAAACACGGCTTGAATTTCGGTTATAACCAAAGTGCCCACAACTGGAAGATTCAGGGGCGCCGCCGAACCTCCGCCCGAGGCAAATGCCCCGAAAGAGGTTGCTAAGAGGGCTATGCCCGCGAGGCCGATGATGTCCAATAGGTTTGCCAAAACTCTTGCAACCGCGAACAGGTAAATCTTTCGGGCCGCGGGCTTCGGCAGAACCTCACTCAAGGAGCGAAGTGACATTGCGTTTGTTTTGCTCATTATTACAAGCCTATGGTGACCCAAGCCAGACATTAGTGTTTGTTTGAGGTTTGTCTGTATTCATTGGCTCGGTAGAGTTAGACATCGTCGATTTAGGGAGATTATTGTGCGTCTTGCAGTAGTTATTCCGTCATACCGAGTTGCTGGACACATTCTCGATGTAATTGCGGGTATTGGGCCTGAAGTTGAGCAGATTTTTGTTGTGGACGATGCTTGCCCTGACAAGTCTGGCGACCTAGTGGCAAAGAAGTGCAAAGACAAACGTGTCACTGTCATCCACCATGAATCAAATCAAGGCGTTGGCGGTGCCGTAGTTTCCGGATACCGCGCAGCCTTAGCCGCGGGCATGGATGTCATCGTCAAGGTGGACGGCGATGGCCAAATGGATCCAGGCTTGATTGAAACCATTGCTCGTCCAGTGCTCAAGGGCGAAGCGGACTACGCCAAGGGAAACCGTTTTGACAGCCTATGGTCAAAGATTTCCTCTGGCTACTGGTCCATAACCGATCCGACTAACGGGTTTACTGCAATTCACCGCAAAGCGCTCAGTGCAATTCACTTAGACAAGCTTCGAAAGACCTACTTCTTTGAATCCGATCTGCTATTCAGACTAAGCATCACAAACGCCGTTGTTGTCGATGTGCCGATGGATGCCGTTTATGGCGATGAGAAAAGCAATCTCAAAATCAGCAAGGTGTTAATCGAGTTTCCCTGGCGTCACACCGTCAATCTCTGGAAGAGAGTCTTCTATAAGTACTACTTGCGAGAGTGGTCGGTTGCCAGCTTTGAATTGCCGCTCGGTCTTGGCTTTACTATCTTTGGTGCTTGGTTTGGTATTGCAAGGTACCTGGAGGCCTCTGAGGCTGGTCGCGCCACTACCGCCGGTCAGGTGACTCTCTCAGCGGTTGCCCTGATTCTTGGCGTTCAGCTGCTACTTTCGTTCTTGTCGTATGACGTTCAATCGGAACCAAGGGTTCCAAGACAAAAGAGATAAACGGGGATTGGTTTGAAAAACCTACTTGCTGCTGTAAAAGACTGGAAGAACTTGGCATTTGCTGGCTCAATGCTTGCCGTTGCAGCCTGGGTTTACTCACGAGTAGCCATGGTGAACCCAGCCATCTTGGGTGACGAGTACCTCTACTCCATCAATGCCCGAAAGGTGGCCCCCTGGGACCTTTCCCCGGCTGGCGACTTCTCCAATTACCTGTTTAACATTGTCTACTCGTCGACGAATCTTTGTGGAGATGCTTTCTACACCTGCGGCAAGCTCCTGAATCTTGTCTTTTTTGTAGGCTTCTTGACCGTAATCTTCATAATCGCCAAGCGGTACATGAACTATTGGATTGCTTTTTCATTCACCGTTTTGTCTGGATTGTCGCCCCTTAGCGTTTACACCTCGATGTTTCTGCCGGAGTCGATGTACTTCTTCTTCCTGAGCTTGGTCTTGGCTTTCGTGTTAAAGGCAGCAGACACCTATCACTGGAAAGATTGGGCCGTTGTCGGAGTTTTGATTGGAGTTACCTCTCTGGTAAAGCCACACGCATGGCTCTCTGCAATCGCTATCGGAATTTTCTTAGTTGTACTCGGCCTGACCAGTGCAAAGCACCGCTTCGGTCCGTTATTGAAGGCAATTGGTGCACTTTCACTCGGAGCTATCCTCGGCCGAATTGTAATTGGCTTCCTGGTCGCAGGACCTAAGGCCTTGAGCTTCTTCGGGCAGTACGTCGGGGCTAGTACGGTAACGGATCTGACTGGCAACGCCGCTCCTTCAGAGGGATCGACGCCGCTGAGCGGAGCGATTTCGCTTTTCGGGGTGCAACTCAACATCCACGTTCTCACTGTGTCTGCCTTGATGGGTGTCTTTATTCTTGGGACGCTTGTCGGAGTCGCGGAATTGTTCAAGACCAAGGAGCTCACGAAAGTGAACGCGCTAAGCCTTTTGTCCGTAATCTGGCTGTTCACTATCGTTATTCAGATTGTTCTTTTCACTGGCTGGATTACGGGGGCCGGGGATGACCACACCACACGTGTTCTGGAGCGCTACTACGACTTCATGTTCATAATCGTGCCGCTTGCAGGCCTCGCAGCTTTGACGTCCAAGTTCATGTCGACGACGAAAATTTGGATACGCCTCCCACTAGCGGTAGTAATGCTAATTTTCATCACACCTGCCTTTTCTGGTTTCTTCGGGACGTTGACAATTCAGATTGCTGATGCACCGAATCTTGCCGGGCTGGTCGTAAACCAGGAGGTCTTTAACGCTGCGGCCTTGTTTGGATTCGCTTCGCTGATTGTTTTTGCATTCTTCCCCAAGTACACACCGTTGGTTCTTATTGGCCTATTGCCAGTGACCATGGTCGGAACTGGTTACCAAATCCAGGACCAGTACCAAGGTTTCCGAGGCGAATTGAACGCTCAAGACAAAGCCGGCCAGTATCTGCGGGCGAACTTGACTCCTGAGCAGGTTGACGCAACCTGGGTGGCTGCGACATCTCGATTTGAGGCGACGAACGTAGCAATCTGGGCCGACTCTGCAACCATGCGTTTCGACCTATACGGCGCTGGATCTGCCCTTGATGCCACTTTGGTGCCGGAAGGCAGCCAGTTTGTCTTAGTAACTGGCGATTTGACCTACACCGGTCCGGTTCTAGAGTCGATCCCAGGTGAGGGCTACACGCTTCATCGAATCAAGTAAGTGGGGCTTGTGAGAATTCTCTTTCTGCACGAAGTCAACTACCTCGAGAAGCCGATTTTCGAGATGCATGAGTTTCCGGAGCATCTCGCAGCGTTAGGCCACGTGGTGGGCTTTGTCCAGTTTCCCGAGGGGCTCTCCATGGACAAGATCAAAACACTGGGTTGGAAGACCAAGATCTCGGGTCGAGTATTGGCAGAGCAGGAGATAACTCTTTACACGCCGCAAAATGCGGAGGGCAGTCTGGCTGGTCGGTTGAAGACGGCAATGACTTTCCAGAAGAGCTTTTCTGCAATAGTCGCCGATTTTAAGCCGGATGTGGTCGTTTGTTTCTCAGTGCCAACCTCGGGCTGGCAAGCTCTCGCCGCATGCAAGAAATTGGATGTTCCTTTCGTTTTTCGAGCCTTGGATGTGTCTCACCTAATCAGAAAGAGCATCTTCTCGCCCTTGATCCGGAGAGCTGAGCACTACATCTATCGCAACTCCTCGGCAGTCTCTGCGAATAATCCGGCGATGGCTGATTACTGCCTAAGCATGGGGGCATTAGCTACAAAAACTTTTGTTGACCTCCCTCCCATTGATTTATCTCATTTTGCGAAAGGAGCATCCGGGAGAGAGCTAATTCGCTCCAAGCTAGGGCTCCCATCTGAGGCGAAGGTGATCCTCTACATGGGTAGCTTCTTCTACTTTTCCGGCCTCCCGCAATTGGTGGATGAGTTTGCAAAAGCAGCGGAAGGCGACACCTACTTGGTTTTGGTCGGCGGCGGAGAGCAAGATCAGGAACTTAGAAACCAAGTTGCGAAATTAGGGCTCACGGAGAAGGTCTTGTTTACGGGCTTCGTGAGCTTTGATGAGCTGCCGAGCTATTTAGCAGCAGCGGATGTCGCTGTGAACCCGATGCAGTCTTCACTAGTTTCAAATGCAGCTTTCCCAAACAAGGTGATTCAATACCTCGCAACCGGTCTTGCTGTTGCAACGACCAAGCTAAAGGGGTTATGGCTTACCTTCGGAGAAGTCCCCGGGGTGCGTTATTCAGATACTCCTGAGCAGGTTATGCAGGACGCACTGGGATTGACCAAGAATCTAAACCTGGCAGCGCTTGGTAAAACAAACCAGACACTAGTGGCGGGAAAGTTTTCTAAAGTTGAAGCTGTGAAGGCATTCGAGGCGCGACTTCGAAAGGTGGTTGAGCAAAATGACTAAGGTTTTGGTCCTTGGCGCCACTGGGATGTTGGGTTCAGCAGTTGTAGATGTATTGCAAACCTCCGAATTTGAACTTCTAATTGCATCAAGAACTTCGGGCATTCGATTCGATGCTGAAAGTCTCGATGTCATAAGTCTGTTCAGCTCAGCAGGTTTGGAATCAGGGGACTGCGTAATCAATTGCGTTGGTCTCACTAAGTCTCGAATAGATGAGTCATCAGCTGCGAGTCGAGCAAAAGCGGCCCGTTTGAATGTTTATTTCCCCGCCGAACTGGCGAGAGTGGCTACTTTACGGGAGGTCAAGGTCATACAAGTCGCAACTGACTGCGTTTTCAGCGGTAAGGAGGGGAGATACAGCGAGTCCTCGCTGCACGACCCTGAAGATCTCTACGGAAAGACCAAGAGCCTTGGAGAGATCTCTTCAGCCAGCGTGATGCACCTGCGCTGCTCACTGATTGGCCCGGAACTTGGCCGAAACTCACTGTTCTTCGAATGGGTTCGCCAGCAACTCATCGCTCCCGCTAAGCGGGCTGGGTATCAG
>CAZLKR010000042.1:0-367 GCA_964560155.1 uncultured Aquiluna sp. | reverse complement strand
TCGTTCTTGGGATATTGAAACGCGATCTTTTCAGGCCTGGCGTTCAACATCTGGTACCAGCCGATCAAGTCACCAAGGATGAATTGGTCCGGCTAGAACTTAGGGCACTTGGGCGGAATGACGTGATTGTGACAAGCACCACTTCACAAAAGGCGGTCGATCGCACCCTGAGCACGGAGAATCCTGAATTCAACAAAGAATTGTTCGCTGCAGCTGGATATTCAGCACTTCCGACAATCAGCCAGATGGTCGACGAATTATGCGCAGACCTGCCAAACTAGTGCAGTTAGAGGTGACAGATGGTTCGTAAAGTCAAAGGCTCCACAGTAGTTATTACTGGCGGAACAGGCTCATTTGGTTCGACGAT
>CAZLKR010000041.1:0-7792 GCA_964560155.1 uncultured Aquiluna sp. | reverse complement strand
TGTAGCCGGCTGACTCCACCGCGGTGCTTAGTTGTTCTTGTGAAACCTCAGTCGAGAGCTGCAGGTGTGCCTTCTCGGTTGCAAAGTCAACGTAGGCGGTTACTCCAGGAACCTTGTTTAGATTCTTCTCAACCCGCCTGGCGCAAGCCGTGCAGGTCATGCCCTCGATGTCTAGCTCTTGAAGAGCAGATTTAGGCATCTAGAGTGGCGAATCCCTTGGCGGTGTAGCCAGCCTCTGCAACCGCATCAGAGAGCTGCTGGTTGCTAACGCCTTCTAGCTCAACAACTGCTGAGCCATTGGCGTGGTCAACCTTTACATCGCTGACACCGGCCAGTCCGGAGAGTTCCTTGGTGACCGTCATGGCGCAGTGACCGCAGGTCATGCCTTCGATTTTGATCTCTACTTTGCTCATTGGTTCTCCTTTTATTGAGCCGAATCCTAAGTAAATCAACCCAGGGATGGTCCTAGAAATTTCTCTGCTGCTAACCCTTAAACAGGTTTGCGATCTGGCTCCAACGCTCACGATTTAGCGAGTACCAAACCCAGGTACCTCGGCGCTCGCCTTCAATAAGTCCAACGTCGGCCAAAGTTTTGAGGTGGTGGCTAATGGTGGGCTGGGTGAGGTTCAGCGGCTCGGTGAGGTTGCACACGCAGGACTCTTGGTTTTCGCTAGCGGCAATCATCGCAAGAATCTGCAGCCTGGTTGGATCCGCAACCGCCTTTAGAGCCTTCGCCATGGCCTCGGCGCTATCGCGTGCCAAAGGCTCTTTGCCGGATGTCGGAAGACAGTCCTTCAGCTGCAGAGGAATTGATTTCACCGTTAGTTAACCTGTCTGTATAGATACTTATCTATAATCTGTCTCAACACCATAAATAGATGGGTATCAATTGAACTTTAGTTTATTCCAGCGGACTCTGGCCGAGTTTCTCGGCGTCGCCGGAATCGTCACGGTGGTGCTTGGCACCTCCCACATGGCAGATGCGCTGGCCGCCGATGCAACGGTCGGATTGCTAATGAATGCTATGGCTACTGGAGCCGTGCTTTTTGTCTTGATTTCGCTTTTTGCACCGGTATCTGGAGCTCATTTCAACCCAATCGTCACCTTTGTGCTCTTGGTAAAGAAGGCAATCGGTTTTGGTGAGGCTTTAGCTTTTGTGATTGCTCAGGTGCTTGGAGGAATTGCTGGTGCGGTGTTGGCAAACCTGATGTTCACAGATTCAGCATTGGCAGTTAGCTCGAATCAGCGAGCTGGCCTAGGGATTCACCTAGGTGAGGTAGTCGCCAGCTTCGGTTTAGTGCTCGTGATCCTGGTCTTGATTCAGAACCAAAAGTCGAGCCTGATCCCGGTTGCGGTTCCAGCCTGGATTATTGCCGGCTACTTCTTTACCGCCTCGACTTCTTTTGCCAACCCAGCGGTTACTTTGGGTCGCGCATTTTCTGACACCGGAAGCTCAATTGCTTGGAGCTCGGTTCCGATGTTTATACTCATGCAGTTCTTAGGCGCCGTGCTGGCCTTGGCAACCGCCTCCCTTCTGAAACCCAAAGCCGAAAGGTAGATTCATGTCCACTCCAATTGCCTCAGTTATGTTCGTCTGCGTTCACAACGCTGGCCGCAGCCAGATGGCGGCCTCCTACTTGCAGCACCTAGCCGGAGATCGAGTTGAGGTGCGCTCCTCGGGCACCGCCCCTGCCGACACCGTGAACCCTGCTGTGGTAGCGGCCATGCTGGAAGAGGGCATCGATATCTCAGGCAATACCCCAAAGATTCTCACCGATGAGGCAGTTCTAGCCTCCGATTACGTGATCACCATGGGATGCGGGGATAAGTGCCCGTTCTACCCTGGCAAGACCTACCTGGACTGGAAGCTGGCAGATCCGGCCGGTCAGGGCGTTGACTTTGTTCGCCCGATTCGAGACGAGATCCGTGGCATGGTCGAGGATCTGATCGCTCAGATTGATGCCAAGCACGCCGGCTAACGAGTGGGGTCACCGCCCTTAGTTTCTTGGCCTGGCAATAGTTAGGTAGGCTCTTTCCTTGGGCCCTCTGGGTCAAGTTTCCCCGAAGTTAGTGAATTTATGAATTGGCTTGATGCCCAGCACATCATCGACTCTTTCGGTGACTGGGCCGCCATCGCGGTCACCATCGTGATTTTCTTGGAAACAGCTTTTATCCTGACCTCTTTTTTGCCTGGCGATTCGCTGCTGTTTCTGGTTGGACTTTTCTTAGGCACGACCAGTGGCTGGTTGCCGGACTGGCTTGGATTCGTATTGATCTGGTTGGCCGCGTTTATTGGCACCCAAACTGCCTACTGGGTCGGCCACAAGATTGGGCCACCGCTTTTTGAGAGAAAGAATGGCTTCATTCTCAACCGACACGTCTTAGAGAAGACCCACGACTTCTTTGAGCGCTATGGCACCAGGGCAATCTTGCTCGCCAGATTTATCCCAATCCTTCGAGCCCTGATTCCGATGCTGGCCGGCATCTCAAAGATGGACATCAAAAAGTTCACCAAGCTAAATTTTTGGGGAGCAACGCTTTGGGTCGGGGTGTTTATGTTTGGTGGCTACTGGCTGGGCCAGTTGCCTTTTATCCACGACAACCTAGAAACTACGGTCTTGGTGATTATCGTCTTCACCACGATGCTGATCCCAATTGAGTACGTGCGCGATCGAATCTCCAGAAAGCGCAAAACCCGCAGCAAAATTCAGGGCATCTGATTTGACATTTGCGACTAACCATTGCAAAATTCTTCTAATGTCTACTCGATCAGCTTCCACAGCGTTGGTTTCTACCAACGCAATGATGTGCTGCTCGATGTGTATGTGCATGCTTTCGTGCCGCTAATCGAAACAGCTATTTCGATTTAGCCTTCGGCACCAGCACCCCAACAAACGCACGTGATTCGTGCACTTTCAACCACATACATCGACGAAGGATTAGAACAAATGACTCAGCTACTAACAAACCAGCAGACCGAAGCCAAGGGCTTTGCACTTTACGTTGGAATCTCAGAATCAGAAGCGCAGGCCGCAGGTCTTTCGCTCGCGCAGATCGCAACCAAGCTTCGCGAAACCATCGCAGAGCTACTGCCAGAAAAGGCAAGTGAAACCTACGCCACCTTGGCAATCGCTCCGGTTACCGCATCGGGCCGCAACCTCGACATCACTCGCATCGCTCTAAAGGAGCCAAAGGCCACCCAGACCAAGCAGGGCATCAAGGAGGAGGTGAAGGCCGCCAAGGGAATCGTGGTTGACCTAACTCGTCGTCGCCTGTTTGTTGACGGTCAGAACGCAAACCTGACCTGCAAGGAGTTTGAGCTACTTGCCTTCCTAATCGAGAACACCGGCAAGACCGTAACCCGTGACGAGATTGCCTCAATCTCTGACCGTTGCGGTGAGCCAACCCCTAACGCCAGAACCATCGATGTTCACGTTCGCAGACTGCGCGGCAAGATTGCCGGCTACGAGGACATCGTGCGCACCGCACGAGGCCAGGGCTACCGCTTCGACAAGCACCCAGATGTGCTTATCGAGGAGCTCTAGACTGAGCTAATGCAAGATTTCCACCAGGCGATAACCGCCATAACCAAGCAGGTGGTGAGCCTGGTGGATAAAACTCCAACCCCAATCATTTTGATCGACGGCAGGGCGGCCAGCGGTAAATCATCGCTGGCGGCCGGCCTAAAAAATGCATTGTTCAAAGAGCTCGAACAAGCCCCAAGACTTATCCATATGGATGACCTATATCCAGGCTGGGAGGGATTGCAGCTCGGATCCTTCTATCTCAATCAGCAGATTCTGCAGCCACTCAGTCTTGGCAAGACCGCTCACTGGCAAATCTTTGATTGGGCAACCGGCCAGAGGGGTAACAGCGAAGAGCCAGGCAATGGCTGGAGAGAGTTTTCCGGAGGGACTCCGCTCATTGTGGAGGGCTGCGGTTCTCTGTCCCGCACCGCAAGTGAGCTGGCGCACTATCGAATTTGGATTGAGGCCGATCAAGCTGAGCGCCACAAGCGTTGGCTAGAACGCGATGGCGAAAAGTTCAATGACTTTTGGCATATCTGGGCCGCCCAAGAAGACGAGTTTTATCAGCAGCAACAATCCAGTCAGCTTGCTGACTTGGTTCTACAGAACTAGCTGTCGCGATTTGCTCGCCAGGTTCTAATACCGGCGATCACGCTAAGGCCAATCACCACAATCGCGATGATGTAGACGAAAGATCTAACCCAATCAATTGTGTAGGTGAAGTAACCCGCGACTGTAAGACCCACGCCCCACAGCACGGCACCAACAAAGTTTGCGGTGAAGAACTTGTAGTAGTTCATCTTGCCGATGCCGGCAAGCGCAGGGATGATGACTCTGGCCCACGGAATAAAACGGGCCACAACTACCGACCACCAGCCATAGCGCAGGTAGAACTGCTCCGAGCGAGCGATTGCTTTTTTGAGCCAGCTGCCCTTTCGTTTATCTAGGTAGGGTCTGCCAAAGTGCCGGCCAAGGGTGTAGCCAACCTGGTCACCGAGCCATGCCGCAATACCGACACCGATCGCCATCACAAAAATGTTTATCGAGTCTGAGTGCGCTGCGGAGATAAGGCCGGCTGCAAACACCAGTGAGTCACCGGTGATGAATGGGATAAAAGCGCCAACAAACAATCCAGTTCCGGCAAAGACCAAGCCGAAAACTGCAACATAGAAAAGAACCGGACCAATTACATCGAACCAGCCAACGATGTCGTCAGTAACAGAGGCTCGGATTGCAATTGGATTCACTCGACAAGTTTACCCGCTTGACCGCAATGCCCCGAACCGAGCAATCGGGCTTATAAACTTAGCCAAATGCGTATTGGTAAGAAATTTTCATCCCTGCTTTTGCTCTCTGCCCTAGTGCTAACCGGTTGCGCCGCAGCCCCTGAGCCAGCTCCGAGCACCCAAACCCCAACCGAAGAGCCAACCCCTGAACCGGTTTACCTCACCGCGCCACTGACCGGAGTTGAGTATCTTGAGGGCAGCAATCCTTACCTATTGCTTCCAGCAGTTTCGGCAAAGATCGACAACACCTACTCGGGTAGACCACAGCTGGCATTGAATGATGCCGACATCGTTTACGTCACCCGAGTTGAAGGCGGCATGACCAGACTGCTCCCCGTCTGGCACTCCCGCATGCCAGAAGAGGTTGGCCCAGTTCGCTCAGTTCGTCCGGTTGACGCCAGCATCATCGACCAGTACGACGGCATCTTTGTCTACTCAGGTGGACAGGCGCCTTTCAAGAAGGCAGCTCGTGACACTGGATTGGTGATGAGTGATGAGGACACCGAGAACCACAAAGACACCTATTTCCGAGAGCCAACTCGAAAGGCTCCTTGGAACCTGTTCTTTTTGGCCCAGAAGTTGCAGGCTTTGCACCCTGAGCAGCCAGCGCCAACCCAGTCTCTAGTTTTTGATGCAGTTCCAAGTGCAGTGGCGCTGGGTGAGCTAGTTACAGAAATCGACGTCAAGTACACCTCGCTTCGCTCAACCTGGAAGCCAGGCACCGGAAGCTTCCCTTGGTCTGCAAACAGCGAGCCGGTTTGGCTGCGCTGGATGGACAAGACCGAGCACCTGCAAGCAGATGGCGCTCAAGTGATGGCCAAGAACGTGATCGTCATCGAGGTCGAGCACGACCTGAGCTTTATCGATCCTAAGTACGGAGCGATTCCAAAAGCCAAGATCAACGACAACACTGGAGTCGCTCATATCTTCAGCGACGGCTACTACCTAAAGGCAGTTTGGACCAAGGCTGGCAATGACCAGCCAATTCGCTACACACTCGAGACTGGCGAGCCAGTCAAGTTGGCTATTGGTAACACCTGGGTGGAAATGATGGATCTTCCAAAGTCGAAGCTCACCATCACAAAGCCGCCGGTTTCAACTGAGTCTGATCAGTAATTGCGCGGAGTAAAAAAGGAAAACCTTCCCGAGAAGCTTTGCCAACGATGCGGCAAGCCCATGGTTTGGCGCAAAAAGTGGGAAAAGACTTGGGACGAAGTTAAGTTCTGCTCAGAAAAGTGCCGACGAACTAAAGATCAGTAGCAAACTCTTTTAGCCAGGACCGCAGGTCCTTGCCGATGTCATCGCGGTCAATACCAATCTTTAGCGTTGCCTTGATGAAGTCCAACTTGTCGCCGGTGTCGTAGCGTCTTCCGGTGAAGACAACGCCTCTAACTCCACCAGCAATCTCAGGGTGTCCAACCGCATACTCCAAGGCATCGGTCAGCTGAATCTCGCCACCGCGACCCGGGTCGGTTTTTTCTAGGATGTCAAAAATTTCTGGGCGAAGTACATAGCGACCAATTACCGCAAGATTGGAAGGAGCCTCATCGTTGTTTGGCTTTTCTACCAAGCCGTTTACGACCACAACATCGCCGTCGGAAGTCTCAGTTACCGAGGCACAGCCGTAGAGGTGGATCTGATCCTTTGGCACAACCATCAGCGCGATTACGTTGTCACCGGTCTGCTGGTGAACCTCCAGCATGCGAGGCAGGATTGGGTCGCGGGTATCGATAACGTCGTCACCCAACAGCACGGCAAAGCTGTTTGCTCCAACGTGAGACTTGGCACGCAATACTGCGTGACCTAGGCCCCGTGGGTCACCCTGGCGGGTGTAGTGAATATCGGCTAGGTGAGATGACTCTTGAACTGCGAAAAGCTTTTTCTCGTCACCCTTTTTAGATAGCACCTGCTCAAGTTCAGCTACTCGGTCAAAGTGATTCTCGAGTGCGTTCTTGTTGCGACCGGTGATCATCAATAGGTCAATAAGTCCTGCCTCTACCGCTTCCTCAACCACATATTGAATTACTGGCTTATCAACGATTGGGAGCATCTCTTTAGGCATCGCCTTGGTAGCTGGCAGAAAACGAGTTCCCAAACCTGCTACCGGGATCACTGCCTTGCTGACATGGAAGCGCGAATTAGACATAGGACAAGCCTAGGGGGATAAGTCAAAGGTGTCACTTAGGGCTAGGGCGTAGACTCAGAGGGTTAAAGATTTGGGGAGGCAGAGATGCTAAAGAGACTTTCATCCGCGCTTCTTGCCACCGTTGTACTTATCAGCTCCCTTTCCACTGCGGCCTTTGCTGTGCCAAACGAGCCTGCCTACACCGCTCACAAAATCCAAGAGATCTGGGCCAAGGGATATAAAGGCGAAGGCGTCACCGTTGCGGTGATTGACCAGGGCCTAAATCTCACCCACGAATACTTCACAGGGCAGGTTATAGATGGCTTTTGCGTCTACCAATCCAGCTCCCAAAATCTTTGCCCAAACGGCACCAAGTACCAAACAGGTATTCAGGCAGCATCGCAGCGCTTTGACAAAGGTGTAATTGTTTCAAGCGAGAACCATGGCAACATGGTTGCCGGCTTGATCGCCGGAAAGCCAAATGACCAAGCACCGGGCGGCATCGCCCCAAATGCCAAAGTACTAATGGCCAATACCGATCTGGCTCTTCCCTCACTGGTTTCGGCATTGAACTACATCTACGACAACCGCGAGAAATACAACATCGTTGCGGTTTCAATGAGCTTTGGAGTCACCGGCGGCTCTTCGCGTGAATACATTTTGGATTGCAATTCAAATCCGGATTATGCCCAGCTCAAGGCCACCCTGGCCAAGTTGCGTGGGGTGGGAATCATGCCATTTGCCGCCTCAGGCAATGGTTTCATTCTCAATGAGGTGACAGGCACGGCACCTACCTGCCTAAGTGAAGTTGTGACCATCGGGTCCATCGACCCACAGAGCAAGGTGGCAATGTA
>CAZLKR010000040.1:6017-8046 GCA_964560155.1 uncultured Aquiluna sp. | reverse complement strand
CAAGACCCCTACGAGTCGTGTTCTTGAACATTCGTTCTCTTTCTTCTTGGTTTCCAGGAACCCATATGGAGCGCCTGGTTTGAGAGCGTGCAACCACCAACCAAGCAGGAGGATACAAACTCTCTAGTTAAGGGTAACGGACTTGTTGTCCGGACATTACGCTCAAAACGCAAGTTTCTTTAAATAAGAACTTGAAGGTTTTAGCCGCGTGGAATGAAATTCAAGCTGGAGGAAAGAATCTGTCCCTCAGCCGAGATGGTAATTACGATCTTGACGGCCGAATTTGAAACATAGGTGTCGTTGATAGCAAGGTATCCGTAGGTTCCGGTGGTGTCACCGACCAGCAGATCTGTCGCTAGGTAGTTGAGGGTGGTCGAACCATCCGCGTTCAAAGTCTTATCTGAGTGCTCCACCTTGGTGCCGGCAACAAAAGTTGTGCCAGAAACCTGGAACGAGATCCATGCTCCGGTGACTCCCTGATTGGTAGCCAGGTCGTAGGACAGGATGGCGTTTAGACCGCTGCTACCTGAAATGTTTACAGTTCCAACCGAGCCGTTTGACGCGACAGCGTTCGCGCTAGCCACCGAATTCTTGCTCAGCATCTTCACGGTGGTGACGCTTAGGGCGTTACGCATTGCGGTCTCGCTCTGCTGCTGCGCGATGGCTGCAGCAGTTGGAGCTGGCTTTGGAGTCACCACGCTGGCCGGGCGAATCACAATCTCAGTAGTTGCAAGTTCATCCACAGCTGCAATGTCAGCGCCTGGACCTGGGTCTTCGGTTGGGGCAACCTCTTGCTCAGGAACAGCAACTGGGTTCTCAGGCGAGGTAATGGTCGGCTCCGGTGCTGCCACCTGCTCGTCAATTACATTGCTGGAAAGGTTTGGCACCACGCCAATTGCGATCGCCAATACCAATAGGAATGCTCCGGCGGCTGAGATGTACTTGCCGCTCTCGGCTGCTGCCTTGCGGGCTGCCATGGAAAGAATTTCTGAAACGGTCTTGCCTGCGGTCTCGGCTTCTCCAACCAGGGCCTTCTTGAAGGCAGAGCGCGCGCGGAACAGCAGCTGACGGAAAGCGTTGTCGGAGAGGTTCATCTGAGCAGCTACAACCTCAGCGCTCTTCTCCTCATACAAGGTGGCGATTAGAGCTTCACGCTGACGAGGCTGCAACTTGGCAAGCGCCAAGCTAACAATCGCCGCGTCATCGGCCTGCTCTAGAGAGTCGCTCATCTCAGGAAGGTTTGCTGCAAATTCTGGCTGGTCATCGATCGGTGCAAAGCTGGCTCTGGAGTTGGCGCGAATTACATCGAGCGCCAACAGTCTGGTCTTCCACTTCAGAAAGCGCAGCACGCCAACCTCGGAGTCAAGCTCCGGCAGTGTGGTCATTAGATATAGGAATGCATCCTGCACAACCTCTTCAACCTGAGAGCGGTTCGAGAGGAAGCGACGAGCGTGACGCTCAAGGTGAGGGCGGAAGCGAACGTAGATGCTCGCGAAGTCTTTTGCGGTCCAGTCCTTTAGAACGGCTGGAGTCAAAGAGTCGGCAAAGTGCTCTTTAAATTCAGGCAGGCCAAACTCCTCGTCAGTCTCCTGATCAAGGAGCTGCTCGAGTGGATCTTCTTTATAAAGATCTTCGCTTGGGTCTTTTGCCATCAGTATCAATATACGCACGCTGTCAATAGGCGTTACGGTCCCGAAGAGATTGTTATTGCCAGATAAACTCAAGGCTTGTGAAGGTAACTGTTATCGGTCTTGGCTATCTGGGTGCAACGCACGCCGTTGCAATGGCCGAACTTGGTCACGAAGTTATTGGCATCGAGCCAGATCCCCAGAAGCTAGCTTCACTTTCTGCAGGCAAATTACCCTTTCACGAACCCGGCCTAGATGCGGCTCTGCCCAAAGCAATTTCCAGTGGTCGACTTAGGTTTCAGTCTGAGCACAATGACCATTCTGCGAGCGCCGACCTCCACTTCATCTGCGTAGGTACTCCACAGACCAAGGGCAGCGATGCTGCTGATACCTCTTATGTG
>CAZLKR010000040.1:0-6007 GCA_964560155.1 uncultured Aquiluna sp. | reverse complement strand
CTGCGTGATTTGGTTCAAGATGGGCGTAATCTCCAGCCCCCAACCATGTCCACGATCCGCCGCCCCGCCTCTGAAGCCTACGAGAAGACTCCCACCCGCATTTTTCCTAATTCTGGAGATGCTGCCAAAGAACTGGCGGCTTGGATCAAGCCAACCGCTGTTGTGGCGGGTAAGTCCACAGTCCCGGTTGGAACTGCAGCCGCCCTTCGCACTGCGATGTCCGAAATCGCAGGATTTGAGGTCAACCTCGCCTGGAACCCAGAGTTCCTCAGAGAGGGCACCGCTCTAGAAGATTCCCTCAAACCAGATCGCATTGTGGTTGGAACCTGGAACCAGCACTCGGTCAAGGTGCTTCGCGAGGTCTACGCGTCAATCATTGCTACCGGCACACCTTTCTTGGAACTTGATGTCCCAACCGCAGAGTTGGTGAAGGTTGCGGCCAACGCTTTCTTGGCAACCAAGATCAGTTTCATCAACGCCATGGCCGAGGTGGCTGAGGTCTCTGGTGCGGATGCCGTTTCGCTTGCCAAGGCAATTGGCTATGACGATCGCATTGGAAACAAGTTCCTTAGAACCGGTATTGGGTTTGGTGGCGGTTGCCTGCCAAAGGACATTCGTGGTTTTGTGGCAAGGGCTGAAGAGCTCGGTGTTGGATCTGCCGTTGAGTTTCTAAAAGACGTGGATGCGGTGAACCTGCGCAGGCGAGACAAAGTGGTTGAACTTGCCATGCAAGAACTCGGATCACTTGCCGGCAAGGCAGTGACCATGCTCGGCATTTCCTTTAAGCCTGACAGTGATGACCTGCGTGACTCGCCTGCCCTAGAGATTTCTCAGCGCCTGACCGCACTGGGTGCCAAGGTCACCGTGCACGATCCAGTGTCGCTTACCCCATTAGCCACTCGCTCCCCTGAACTATTGCGCGAGGAGAATCTGCTTGCGGCAGCAAAGGGTGCGGACCTAGTCATCCTCGGCACCGAGTGGAAGCAGTACCGCGAGATCGATCCGGTCGAGTTTGGAAAAGTTGTGGGTACTAAGACCATCATCGATGGTCGCAATGTTTTGGATGTTGCCACCTGGCAAGCAGCTGGCTGGAGAGTAATCGCGATGGGTAGAAACGTTCACAATGCCTAAGGTGCTCAAGAACATATCTTTTGTCATGCCGGTACTCAATGAAGAGGCATACCTGCAGGCTGCAGTCGAGTCAGTCTTTAGCCAAGCAGTCCCAGGTGAGATGGAATTGGTGGTTGCCCTTGGCCCATCCAAAGACAAGACCGATGAGGTCGCGCAGAAGTTAAAAAAGAAGTACGGCGCAAAATTGCAACTGGTGCGCTCCCCTGGTCTTACCTCCACATCATTGAATCTTGCAATCGCGAAATCCAAGTACGAGGTGGTGCTTCGAGTAGATGCACACTCCGAGCTCTCTGAGGGTTATGCGACTCTCGCGGTGAAGCTGCTCAATGAAACCAATGCCGCCAATGTCGGCGGCATGATGGTTGCCAAAGGCAAGAACGATTTCCAGTCGGCAGTTGCCTATGGCTACAACAACCGAGTTGGCTTAGGCGGTGGCTCCTTCCACGTTGGTGGAGAAGCTGGCCCTGCCGAGACTGTTTACTTGGGAGTCTTTAGAAAGTCTGCGGTTGAGCAGGTTGGTGGATTTTCGGAGGCCTGGGTTCGCGGTCAAGACTGGGAGCTAAATCAGAGACTGAGGCAAGCCGGTCTTGTGGTTTGGTTTGATCCAAGACTCCAGGTGAGCTACTACCCAAGAAGCGACTGGGAGTCGCTGGCAAAGCAGTTTTTCAAGACCGGAGTTTGGCGCGGAGCGCTGACTCGAGAGAACCCAGCAGGTTCATCGGTGCGCTACTGGATACCGCCGCTACTTGTGTTGGGGACTTTGTTCTGGTTTCCGGCTTGGATCTACCTAATCGGTATTGCGATCCTGGCCGGTTTGGCCAAGGGCATCACCGATAGCCAGAAGCTTTGGCTCATGGTCGTGCTACCAACCATGCACTACGCCTGGGGCACAGGTTTTTGGTGGGGGCTATTTCGGGGCAATAAAACCTCCTAGCTGGTAGATTTTGGGCGTGAGTAACCGCGACGTAGTGATTTGTAGCTTCTATACCCCGGATGAGTATTACGGGGGCCACGCCCGAGAGCTTCGGGAGCAACTCGAGTCCTTAGGTATTGGGCACGAGCTTCTCGAGATCCAAAAGCGTCCCGGTGAGGACTGGGCTGATGTCACCCGTCGCAAGATTGGCTTTATCCGCGATATCTGCCACAAGCACCCGGACAAGATGGTGTTCTGGATCGATGTTGACTGCCGAATCACACACCTGCCGGATTACATCTCCAACACCACCGCAGACTTCATTGGCTTCCAGCGCAGTTTTGGATCACCACTGCAAATCGGCTATCACAACCGCACCCGCTTCTGGGAGCCAAGCTTCTGGGGCGTCAACGCCACCGAGCAGGGTCGCAAGATTGTGGAAGATGCCTATGACCTTGAAAAGCGTGCGGTGATCAAGGCAACCGACGACTACTTCCTAGAAGAGGCATGGCGAGCAAACGCCCGCAAAATCACCTTCCAGATGATTCCTTCGACCGACATCGTCCGAGAGCGCAGTGTTTTGGAGCCTGGAGCTCGCGAGCCATTTTTCCAGTTCGGATCTTCTGGCAACGTGGCGGATTTCAAGGACAAGGTTGTTCAGCACGGATCTGGAAGCAAAAAATCTCCAAAGAAGAGTTTGCTAAAGCAGGCCAAGAAGTTGGAGAAGGCCCTGCCGGATTCGATCAAGAAGCCGCTTCGCAGAATTGCAGACTCCACCGGCATCACCGGCATTCTCACTCAGGGCAGGGCCAAGAGCATCGACCCAGAGCGTTCTCGCATGATTGGCGAGATGCTCGGCGGTGGCATCAAGGGTGACCCGCAGATGTTTGCCAAGGCCAAGGCCGAGTTCGATAACAAGTACATCGCCCAATATGGCGAAGAGTCGATGATTCACGCAGCCGAAGCCTTCATGAGCTACTCGGCTAAGAAATCGGACACCAAGATCAAGCTGGCTTGGTGGTCAAAGCCATTCCCAGGAAACTTTGGTGACTGGCTAAGCCCGCTGATTGTCTCGCACTACACCGATGCAGCGCTTACGCTGCAGTCGCCGGTGACGCCTGCTCCAAAAAAGCACATCATTGCGCTGGGTTCGATTGGTCGCTTTATCAAGTCAAACTCCGTGGTGCTGGGCACCGGTATTTCCACCGATGACATCCAGCTAAACCCGAAGGCTGACTACGTTTCGGTTCGCGGTCCAATTACTGCAAGAGTTCTAAAGGAATCTGGTGGCCCGAACGTCACCGCATTCGGTGACCCAGGAATTGCGATAAGCAGAATCATTCCGGTTCAAAGAGGTGCGACGAATGGCCGCATCGCTTTCATCCGTCACTTCTCTCACACCTCAATCCCGATGCAGTTGCCAGCGAACATGGATGAGCTATCGGTCTTGATGTCTAAGCCCGATGCAATTGCCGAGTTTGTGGCAGAGCTTGCAAAGTATGACAAGGTGCTCACCTCCGCAATGCACGTGATGATCACCTGTCAGTCCTATGGCATTCCATGTGGTTTGGTTACCTTCGAGGGTTACGAGGAGAACGTGCACGGTTCCGGTATCAAGTACGAGGACTACGCACTGGGTGCTGGCGTTGAGGTTATGAACCCTCAGGTGGTTGGCCTTGACCTAAGAAACGTAAACCTAGATGCCCTAATCAGGGACATCTCAGTGTCAGAGGCAAAGAAGGATGAGGTCGAAGACCACATTCGCAAGGCCCTGTCTAAGTTTGGAAAGAAGTAGCCTTGCGCTCAATCTTCACCCAGCTCTATGCAGCGACCAAGCTCTTGGTTCCAACCAAGCGTTATCGCTGGCAATTGATGCTGTTGGTGTTGATTGCAGCATCGATCCCGGTATCCGAACTGCTTGTCGCCAAGTTGTTCACCGACTTGGTGATCAACGGCAGTCAAAGGCCGATCTCCGAGATTATTCTGCAGCTGGTGCTGTTTGCATTCTTGTTTGTTTCAACCAGAACCATCAACTACTTGCAGAAGACCTACCGAGTTAAGTTCTTTGACAAAGCTTTTGGCGCTGACACCAGGGAGAAAAGCTCGACCAAGGAATCTTGGGAGTGGGCAATGGGTCTGGAGTTGGTCAATGCCCTCTCCTTCATCACTCAGATTTTGGTAATCGCAACCTTCCTGACTTTCCTCTCGCCTAACTTTGGCCTTCTCAACTTGGTGTTAATTGCCCTGGTATTGCAGTTGATGGGCGTGCTGTTTAAGAGGCAGCTCAAAAAGCAGCGCGGCTTTGTTGAGAAAAAGCGCGCCAAGAAAACAGTCACCCCGGCAGAACGCCTTGGCTCCAGAATTCAGCAGGCTGAGTTTGCAACCTTGATGGCCAGCTTTGGTGTTGTCATCCTGCTTGGAGTTTTGATTTGGTTCAGCCTTGAGGGCTGGGTCTCGCTATCAAATGCGATCGTTCTGTTCCTAGCACTGAGAATTCAGAACACCACCTTCAGTTCGGTCTCTTCTTCATTGATGCGCTTTGCCAGAGCCAAGGCCAACAGCTTCTAATGAACCTCAAGCTAACCCTGGGTTACTCGACCCTCGCGGAGCGAGTCGCAACCCTGGTTGAACCGCCAGTCAATCCAAACTGGGAAACTGTTCTGGTCGTCCAAAACCCCAATCAAATTGATTGGCAGGGTTCGCGCTTTCAAGCACTGAGCGCTCGAAAAGACTTCCGCGTCGAAGAGCTGAGCAGCAAGGGCGTTGCCAAAAGTCGCAACCGGGCTATTGATCTAGCTCAAGCCGAGTATTTGATCTTTAGTGATGACGACATCACATTCAGAGAGCAAGGGCTGCAAGAGGCGATCGATTACCTGGATGCAAACCCCGATGTCTCACTGCTGCTTGGTCAAGCAACCGATGAATCAGGGGTGCTGAGAAAGCGCTATCCGGCAACCGTCAGCAAACTTGGCAGCTTGAACTCAGCGAGAGCCGCCACCTACGAAATGATCATTCGGGTGAACGAGGTTCGCAGGCTGGGCATTCGCTTCGATGAGGACTTTGGTGCTGGGGCGAAGAACTACCTCGGTGATGAATACATCTTTGTTGTTGACCTGATCAGGGCCGGTGGCAAAGCAGTCTTTGCGCCGATCACCCTGGCTCAACATCCAACCGAGTCTTCTGGCTCGAGATGGGGCAGTGCCCAAGACCGCAGGGCAAGGGCAGTTATCTTTACAAGAGTTTTTGGAGCGCTTGCGCCATTTGTGAGATTGCCTTTTGGGATTCGCCGCAGGCGCGAACTCGGGTCTTTCAAGAACCTTTTACTTTTTGTGCTGGGCCGCTAGCGAATTCGAACGCTACCGCTGGCAACGATCTTCCCGTCGATGTATGCCTGGAATATGACTGTTGACTTCGATGCTGCCTTGCGCACAATCTTGGTGTAGCTAAGCCCTGGGTTGTTCGTCAACCTGGCCACGTTAATCCAAGTGCTACCGATCTTGGCAGTGAACTTTTTACCCTCGTAACCCTTGATGGATATGACTAGGTTGCCAGTTGTCGAAGTGAAGGTGACCTTCGGTGTCACCACAGGTGAGATTGTTGGGGACTGAGTCGGTGATGGCACGACAGTGCCGCCACCGAGCATGTTGTAGGCAGCCACTAGGTCCACAACCGGGATCTGCTTTCTCAAGATATCGTCAACCAAGCGTCCGGACTGCTTCATGGAATCTAAGACAAGCTGCGCCGATGCGGTTGGGAAAGCTTGACGTAAAAGCGCATAACTTGCCGCCACCACTGGGGTGGCGGCACTGGTGCCACCGGCAGTCACGTAACCAACGGTGTTCGCGCTCTTGGCATAGTCGGTGCCCAGCAGTTCAACCTTGGCATTCATGGTTGAATACATTGCCACCCTGCTCTGTGGGTCGATGGACCCGATGGTCACAACTTCACTTAGGCAGGTAGGTG
>CAZLKR010000039.1:7922-8507 GCA_964560155.1 uncultured Aquiluna sp. | reverse complement strand
CATTTCGGCAAGACGGATCGTCATTGGAGCCACTCCTTTTCTACCGCCACCGAAGGTAAGACCGACCAGGAGGTCGTTCCATACCCAAAGGAACTGGAAGATTGCGAAGGATGCGATTGCTGGCACCGAAAGTGGCAACACGATCTTCGAGAACAAAGTGAACCAACCGGCACCATCAACGCGAGCAGCCTCAATCAATTCGCGCGGAATCTGACGCAAGAAGTTGTGCAGCAGGAAGATTGCCATCGGCAAACCAAAGATGGTGTGTGCAATCCAAATTGGAATATAGGTACCGGTGATATCGAAGTCCGGAATGATTGTGACGTCACCAATAACCAAGCCCTTTGCAAACAACTGCAGCAATGGCACCAGGGCCAGCTGTAGCGGAATCACTTGTAGGGCGAAGATCGAGAAGAAGATGAAGTCTCTTCCCTTGAACTCAAACCATGCAAGCGCGTAAGCAGCAAACACGGCCAAAGTAATCGGGAAAATCACCGCTGGCAGAGTTACCGCAAGTGAGTTGAAGAAGAACTGGTACAGCGGAGGGTTTGTGGTTGATCCCTCAAACAGCACCTGTCGGTAGTT
>CAZLKR010000039.1:0-7912 GCA_964560155.1 uncultured Aquiluna sp. | reverse complement strand
TTTGGATTCGCAAAGAATGTCCACCAACCCGAATTGTTGATGTCCTGCTCTGGTCGAATCGATGTGACCAAGAGTCCAAAGGTTGGGATGGTCCACAAGATTGCGATTACCCAGGCAGCAAACGCTGCCCATGGTGAAGAGAAAACATTCTTTGCCTTGTTTTTCACAAGTGACTTGTTGATTAGAGAGGCCATTATCTTTCCGTCCTCTCGAGGCGCAGTTGTCGAATGTTGTAAATGATGATCGGAATGATTGCCACAAACAGGATGATTGCCAAGGCGGAACCCTGGCCATAGTTCATCTGCCTAAAGGCCTGCGAATACATCTCATTCGCGATCACGTTGGTCTGGAAGTTTCCACCTGTCATGGTGCGAACAATGTCAAAGACCTTCAGGGTTCCGATGGTGATAGTTGTTAGCACCACAACGATGGTGGCACGAATCATCGGCACCGATACCAGGTAGAAGCGGCGCCAAGGCGAGGCTCCGTCCAACATTGCTGCCTCAACCACCTCATCCGGGATGTTCTTCAGCGCAGCCGAAAGCACAACCATCGAGAATCCGGTCTGGATCCAGATCATTACGACAATCAGCAAGAAAGTATTTAGTGGAGCTTCAAGCAGCCAGTTAGGTGGAGTCAGTCCCAGGGCCTTGAAAACGGCCGAGAGTAAACCGATGTCCGGCTTATCTAGATTCGGCTGGTAGTTGTAAACGAACTTCCAAATAACGCCGGCACCAACAAACGAGATGGCCATCGGCATAAAAATAAGCGACTTGATTGCGGCTGGTCGCTTCATGCGATCGGTCATGTAGGCAATAGCAAGACCAATCACGGTGGAAAGAATAGGTACGGTGACCACCCAGATTGCGGTGTTGGTAAGCACCACTGTGATTTCCGGGATGGTGAAGGCCCAAACATAGTTGTCAAAGCCGACAAAAGCTTCAGATTGCTTGTCCATGAAGGACAGAATCAAAGTGCGAATAGCCGGATAAATCAATCCGACCACCAAAAGCAAAACTGATGGCACTAGAAAAACCAGGTACTTCAACCACTCTTGGACTTTTACCGAGGTGCGAGATGCAATCAGAAAAACTAGAAAGATAGCGGCTCCAAAGCTCAACAGAGCCAGGGCCAGAAGAGTGAAGTTCTCAGCAATGATATCCGCGGGGGTTTTCCTCGCCGCGTGAAGTGCCAAAGTGAACATTACCGAATCCTAACAACCATTTAGAGATAGCTGTGGGGCCTGCTTGCGCAGGCCCCACAGCCTCGTTTAACTATTTGTAACTGTGTGGCTTATTAGTAAGGCCAGGTTGCGTAGATAGCGTCTAGAACAGCCTTGTCAGACTTGTTCTCGGCTACCCATGCAGTCATTTCCTTCCAGAATGAACCAGCTCCAACTTCAGCTGGCATCACGTCGGAGCCATCGAAGCGGAAGGTTGATGCGTTCTGAAGGATCTCAACTGCAACCTTGTTTACTGGGTCTGCAACGTTAGCGGTGTCTAGACCGAGGTTTGCAGAGAACCAGCCACCAAGAGCGGCCTTCTTGTTGTTCCACAGTGGGGTGGTTAGGTAGTGCTGTACAGCGTGTACCTCTGGACGGTCAGCGAAGATACCAACGAACTCGCCACCACCAAGTGCAGGCTTGTTGTCAGCCGAAACACCTGGGAAGTAGAAGGTGGTGATTCCACCCTCAGTGGTGGTGTCCTCTGGTGACACGATGGTTGCGCCGTAGTCAGCAGCAAGAATGCCACCGATGAACGATGCCTGACGGTGCATTGCACAGCTGCCGTCAACTAGGCCAGCGCCACCCTCCTGGAAGGTGGTGGTAGCGATAGAAGCAACGTCGCCCACGTAAGCAGGGTTCTTTAGGATCTTGCCAGCCTCAGCTAGAACTTCAGCAACCTTAGGGTCGTTGAATGGAAGCTCGCCAGATACCCACTGGTCGTAGGTAGCAGCGTCCTGGAAGCGAAGCATTAGGTCTTCCATCCAGTCAGTTCCAACCCAACCGGTAGCGTCACCGGAGCCGAAACCAACACACCAAGGCTGAACAGAGCCCTCAGCTGCGATGGTGTCAGATAGAGCTAGAAGCTCGTCCCAAGTGGTTGGAATGGTCCAACCCTTGTCTGCGAAGGTCTTTGGAGAGTACCAAACGAAGGACTTCACGTTTGCACCTAGTGGGGTGCCGTAGAAGGTGCCGTCGACGGTGCCGTAGGTCTTCCAGTCAGCGGTGTAGTTCTCGTCAACCGAAGCAGTGGTTGCCTCGTTTGCAGGTACTAGACCGTTGCCAGCGAACTTAGCCAATAGGCCAGGCTGTGGGAAGATCGCCATGTCAGGTGCAGTTCCACCCTCAACGCGAACAGAAATCTGAGCCTCAAACTCCTGAGTTCCGTTCCAGTTGATGGTGATGCCGGTGCACTCCTCGAACTCAGCGAATGAGTCGATGAAGAGTGATGCCTCTGGGTCGATGATGGTGGTGTAGATCTCAACCTCGGTGCCCTCGTTGCCTAGGTAGGCCTCGTAAGCAGCACAAGCGTCAGATCCGGTCGCAGTGGTCTCCTCGGCTGCTGGCTCGGTGCTTGCGCAACCAGCCATAACCAAGGTAGCCGCTACTGCAGTTGCTCCAAGAGCAACCACGCGACGACGTAGTGTTGACATATTTTTCCTTTCGAAATCGGCCTTCATTGGCCGAACCTCACACATTAGGAGGGTGTCCCAAGGATAAAACACGGGGTGGACAAGTTTCGACTGCAAGCGATTACATTCCGATAACAATGCGGTATCAGACCGATACCGATTGCCTTTACAATTTTTACAATTGGAACTGTATGCGCCTGAAAACTCAACGCTGGGCTAGATAATCCGCCATTTGCTGAAGCGCCATCGAGCGATGAGACATCGAATTCTTTACCTCTGGCTCTAATTCGGCCGCCGTTACATTTAGCCCTGCCGGAATGAAAACCGGGTCGTACCCAAAGCCACCGTTACCGGCAACTTCCATGGCAATCGAGCCAGTCCAGATCCCGGTGAATGAAATCTCCTCATCAGGACCAACCAGGGCAATAGTGCAAACGAATGAGGCAGCACGGTGCTGCTGTGGGATGTCTTCTAGCTGCTTGAGAAGCAAATTGCGGTTTGTAGCATCATCACGGGTGCCAGACCAGATGGCGGAGAAGATTCCCGGTGCCCCGCCCATTACTTCGCATGCGATTCCCGAATCATCCGCAAAGGAAAGTTTCCCGGTTGCCTCATAGGCCGCCCTGGCCTTGATCATGGCGTTTTCTAGAAACGTGGTTCCACTTTCAATCGGCTCTGGACCGCCGTAGGTGAGGACGGCGATGTCTTGATTCGCAAGCCTGAGAATGGCCTCAGCCTCAGCCGCTTTGTGCTTGTTTCCGGTTGCGAAAACAATCTCCACTAGCGAAGCTCCAAAGTATCGCCGAGTGCCTCACGCTGAATCTTTGATAGCTCTTGGTTTGCAGCCAGCGCCATCTCCAGCAATCGGTTTAGTTCGTCACGATCAAATGGCTCGGCCTCTGCGGTTCCCTGCACCTCCACAAACAGCCCCCTACCGGTGACCACAACATTCATATCTGTGTCAGCTCGGACATCCTCGACATACTCCAGGTCAGTAACAGCAACGCCGTCGATGATGCCCACTGAAACTGCTGAAACCGTATCGATCAACGGCTTGGCGCTCTTTGCGATGTGACCCTGCTGCTTAGCCCAAGCAACCGCATCGGCTAGCGCGACGAATGCGCCTGTAATTGCCGCGGTTCTGGTGCCGCCATCGGCCTGCAGGACGTCGCAGTCCAGCACGATGGTGTTCTCCCCCAGTGCCTTGACGTCAATAATCGCTCGAAGTGAGCGGCCAATCAGCCTGGAAATCTCGTGGGTGCGGCCACCGATTTTCCCCTTTACTGCCTCCCGGTCCGAGCGGTCGTGGGTAGCCCTTGGGAGCATTGCGTATTCAGCTGTTACCCAGCCCTCTCCGGAGTCTTTCTTGAAGCGTGGGACTCCCGGAGTAAAAGATGCGTTGCACAAAACCTTGGTGTTTCCAAAGGAGACCAGGACTGACCCTTCAGCGTGGATGGTGAAGTTTCGCTCAATCTTTACTTCACGAAGTTCGTGCTCTGCTCTGCCCTGTGGCCTAGTCATTCGATGCCTTTCGCTCGAGGTGGGTTACATCGCTAACCTCTGGGCCCAAAAAGCGTTTGGCCAGGCTTTCGAATTCTTTGGCATTGCCAGTTGCGTAAAACTTGTAGCTTGGCTTGGCACTTGCTGGAGCCAGTAGGTCATGCTCGGTAAGCACCCTAAAGACGTCCTTCGCGGTTTCATCGGCTGAGGAAACCAGGTTCACGCTGTCGCCCATTACGTAAGAAAGCGCTGCGTTTAGAAGCGGATAGTGCGTGCATCCCAAAACCAGAGTGTCGACATTCGCGCTCTTGATTGGAGCAAGATACTCTTCCGCTGCCTTGAGAAGCTCAGGGCCTGAAGTTACACCGCGCTCTACAAAGTCAACAAAGGATGGGCAGGCTGCGGTTGTGATCTCGAAGTCCACAGCTGCGGCAAAAGCATCTTCATAAGCCTTTGAGTTGATGGTCGCGCTAGTACCGATAACGCCAACCTTGCGGTTTCTAGAAGTGCCAACAGCCTTGCGTACCGCTGGCTGAATCACCTCGATGACCGGAACACCAAGACCTTCGGTGTAGCGTTCTCGAGCATCACGCAACACCGCGGCAGAGGCAGAGTTGCAGGCAATCACCAAAAGCTTTACTCCCGAGGACACCAGTTCATCCATTACCTCAAGGGCAAGCCGGCGAACCTCTGAGATCGGCTTTGGCCCGTATGGAGAGTTGAGGGTGTCACCCACGTAGTGGATTGATTCGTTAGGCAACTGGTCGATGATTGCTCGAGCTACCGTCAAGCCACCGACACCTGAGTCGAATACGCCAATTGGTCTGGAATCCACTCGCTAAGTCTAAAGCTCATTGGGTGGGTAGGCTTAAGGCGTGTCTACTGCTTTGAATACTGACCGCTATGAGCTGACCATGCTCCAGGCATCCTTGCGCTCTGGAAAAGCCAACCGCAGGTGCGTGTTTGAGGTATTCACCCGTCAACTCCCTGCTGGTCGACGCTATGGAGTGGTAGCCGGCATCGGTCGCGTGCTCCAAGCCATTCAAGACTTTCGATTCGGGGACGAAGAACTCGCCTATCTAAAGGTGAACTCCGTTGTCGACCAGCAGACTTTGGATTGGCTTGCAAACTACCGATTCCAGGGCAACGTTTCCGGCTATCGCGAAGGCGAGCTCTACTTCGGCCACTCCCCTATTCTCACTGTTGAGGGCAGCTTTGCCGAGGCAGTGATTCTAGAGACCGTGATTCTCTCGATCCTGAATTACGACTCCGCCGTGGCAGCAGCTGCCGCCCGAATGAAATCGGTCGCAGCAGGTCGCAGGCTTATCGAGATGGGATCTCGTCGTGCCCACGAATCAGCAGCGGTTGCTGCCGCCCGCGCTGCCTTCATTGCAGGCTTTGATGCGACCAGCAACCTAGCCGCTGGAGCGGCCTACGGGATTGAAACCACCGGAACCAGCGCCCATGCCTTCACTTTGTTGCACGACAATGAGGAGCAGGCATTTGCGGCCCAGCTGGCTTCCATGGGTAATGAAACCACCTTGCTGGTTGATACCTACGACGTGAAGAATGCGGTTGAGACCGCGGTGCGTCTTACAGACGGCAAAGTCCGTGCGGTCAGGCTGGATTCAGGTGACCTTGCGACATCAGCGGTTGAGGTTAGAAAACTACTGGATTCACTTGGGGCAACCAAAACCAAAATCACAGTCACCAGCGACCTGGATGAATACACCATCGCCGGCCTAGCCATCGCGCCGATTGATAGCTACGGAGTTGGAACCAGTCTGGTTACCGGATCAGGTTTTCCAACCGCTGGGTTTGTTTACAAGCTGGTTGCTCACTCAGATCACGGTGACTGGGTTGATGTTGCAAAGACCTCGAAACTAAAAACCAATCGCGGTGGCAAAAAGTATGCCAGCCGAGTAATTGACAGCGGTGTCGCAAAGAGCGAGCTGATTTCGAGCGAACTTCAAAAAGGACGACCGCTTCAGGTGTCCATGATCGTTGATGGTCAAATTGACGAGAGCTTCACGGGAACAGCTGGTGTTGCTAGCGCGCGGGAACATCACATGCTTGCAATTTCTGAACTGCCAGCTGGGTCACTCAGGCTTTCAAGAGGCGAACCCGCAATTGCGGTGGAGTTTATCTAGACTCGTCGTCTCCGGGCTTTAGTCCCTCATAAATCTCTTTGCAGGTTGGGCAAACCGGGAACTTTTGCGGGTCCCTGGATGGAATCCAGACCTTGCCGCAAAGCGCAACCACTGCACTTCCCATCACAGCTGATTCCACAATCTTGTTCTTCTGCACGTAGTGAGAAAAACGTTCGTGGTCACCTTGGTCGAGGAGGACTTTCTCCTCTAACTGCGTGCCGAAATCTTGATCTGTCATAGTTACTGCCTCAAATCCGCGGCATCGCCGAGGGTTACCTGGAAGGACTTGCGGGCACCGTCGCGCAGCACTTCAACCTCAACCTTTGCGCCGGCAGGCTCTGCCCTAACCATCGCGGTCAAATCTGAAGCAGAGGCCACGGTCTGCCCGGCAAAGGTGATAACCACGTCCCCAGGTCTGATGCCGGCCTTCTCGGCAGCTCCGCCTTCGGTGAGCTTCTCAACATAGGCACCGGTTGAGAAAGTCGAGTCTTCAACATTGTTGTCGGTGACCATTGCCCCGAGTAATCCGTGGGTGGCAGAACCGGTGTTGATGATCTCCTGAGAGATGCGGAATGCGGTGTTGGATGGGATTGCAAAGCCAACACCAATGCTTCCGCTTTCGCCGTTGCCAGCGGTGGCGATTGCAACGTTGATGCCGATCAGGTCACCTTGGCTATTGACCAGTGCACCACCGGAGTTACCGGGGTTGATGGCGGCATCGGTCTGAATCACCTGCAGGGAAATTGGAGCATTGCCGGTTCCGTTCCAGAACTGCAAACCTGGATTCTCGCTCACCTCAGCGCTTGCCACCTGAATGGTGCGATTGAGAGCGGAAATGATTCCCTCGGTAACGGTGGAGGCAAGACCCAGTGGTGCTCCAATTGCAACCACATTCTCACCGACGTTTAGCTTGTCGGAATCCGCAAAGGTAATTGGCTTCAGGCCACTCACCTGCACCTTTACTACCGCTAGGTCGTAGACCGAGTCATAACCAATCAACTTGGCTGGGAAGACCGAACCATCCCAAAGCTGAACGGTGATGCTTGGGTTTTCAGTGAGGCCACCAAGCGTCACAACGTGAGCGTTTGTAAGAACATAGCCATCCTCAGTCAGCGCTACTCCAGAACCAGATCCAGATCCGTCTGCCGACTCAACTGCCAGAGTGACAACCGACGGGGCTGCATTAGCGGCAGCACCGGTGACCCAGTTCACCTGCTCGGTGTTGTTCACAACAACCGGAGCCGGCTGAGAGATTGAAAGATAAGAAAGCGTGAATGCGGTCGAACCAACCACTCCACCAATGAGCGCTGCAGTCAGAGCGAACAATGCAATGCCGAGGGCACGAATCGGGCGACGCTTGCGCTTTGGGGCTAAAACCACCGGAGCTGAATAGGTAGTGCCGAAGTTGAATTGGCTATCTCCAGAACGATTCCACTCAGACATTTGATTCCTTTCGAGTTGCCCAAATTCTCTCGGGCAAGACTGGGGATTCTATGAACTCAACCTGAGTAAATTCTGAATTCCCCAAGGCACAATCATCCCACCAAGAGCGTTAGTCGTTTTCTCTCAATCACCGGAATCGTCAATTTGTTGGAACTCAGTTCCCACTGCGCTGCCTCGAAGACCCA
>CAZLKR010000038.1:0-9911 GCA_964560155.1 uncultured Aquiluna sp. | reverse complement strand
TCTTTGCTCCATTTGATGCCTGCGCTCTGGTCTATCGGGAGCCGGAATATGCACGCATCGCTCACACCCAGCACGGTGAGTACTTGGATGTTCTTACTCACTCGGGCGAATTCAACCCGAGTGACTACGGCTTCAACCTGACCCGCCGAGTCCGAGGTCTACCACTGTGGTTCTCGATGGCAAGCCACGGAGCAGCTCTCTATCGTCAGGCGATTTCGGCGAATGTAAATCTCACCCACCAAATTGCCAAAGAGATCTCCAACCGAAGCTATCTGAAGCTGGTGCGCGACCCTCAGCTTTCGGTCGTGGTCTTTGAGCGAGTGGGTTGGGAGTTGGCCGACTACGAAGCTTGGTCCGAGAAACTGCTAACCGATCAGTTCGCCTTTGTGGTGCCATCTAGCCACCAGGGCAAGCCGAACACGCGTTTCGCAATCGTCAATCCACTAACTAAGTATGAGGATTTGGTATCGATCCTCGATTCGATGGAGTAACCATGAAACTCACAATTGCAAAGGCCCTTGAGTCTCCAGCTCGCAAGCGCGAACCAGAGCGTGCAGTTGTTCGAGTCGCTGCCGTGCAGGTTAGCTGGCGGGATGATGAGAACGAACATCGCGCCAATTTAGAACTAGGCATCCGCACCGCTCACGAAGCGGGCGCTCAGGTTGTGTTTCTCCCAGAACTAACGCTTTCCAGATATCCCGCCGATGTTTGCCCAACTGGCATTCCTAGCGACACTGCAGAACCACTGCTCGGTGGCGAAACCTTCAGATTTGTGTCGACTTTGGCCAGGGAGTTGGGAATCTTTATTCACGCTTCGCTCTACGAGGCGACTGGATTTGATGATGGCCGAGGCCTCAACACCGCCATCCTGATTGGCAATGACGGCCAACTTGTCGGCAAAACCCCAAAGCTGCACATCCCGGTGACCGAAGGATACTTCGAAGACAAGTACTTCCAAGAGGGACCCAACAAAGACCCCTATCCGACCTACCAGCTTGAGCTACCAGGCTCCCCCGAGCTTGGACTGCCGACTTGCTGGGATGAGTGGTTCCCTGAGGTTGCCAGGGCCTATGGCCTAGCGGGAGCAGATATTCTTTGCTACCCGACCGCTATCGGGTCCGAGCCAGATCACCCGGAGTTTGACACCGAGCCACTTTGGCGCCAGACCATCGTGGGTCACGCCATTACGAATGGTCTATTCATCGTGGTCCCAAACCGTTGGGGCAATGAGGGCATCATCAACTTCTATGGTTCAAGCTTCATCGTTGATCCATACGGCCGCATCCTGGCTCAGGCTGCAAAAGAAGGCGACGAAGTCTTGGTTGCAGATCTTGATCTAGACCAGCGTCGCGACTGGCTAGAACTGTTTCCATTTTTTGGAACCAGACGTCCAGACACCTATGGTTCACTTACCCATGCACGCGTCAATGAGCGCACCGAAGGCGGTAAGGGCCTCAACGGCGGGATTCCGGGACTGAACAAATGACTTGGAAGATGCCGCCGGAGTGGCACAAGCACGAACGCACCTGGGTAGCTTTCCCAACCGCCGGCTACACCCTCGGCGACACTGCCAGCGAACACGAGGCTGCTAGATCGACCTGGGCCAATGTTGCCAACCAGGCCAGTGAATTCGAAAAGGTAAGCGTCGTCGTAAATCCCGGCGATGAAAGCATTGCCAAGAAATACCTCTCTGGCCAAATAGAACTAATCCCAATCCCGCTGGATGACGCCTGGATCCGAGACTCAGGTCCGACCTTTGTTGTCGATGACGGCAAACTTGGTGCGGTGAACTGGGTCTTCAATGGCTGGGGGGCGCAAGGCTGGGCAGAGTTTGGCAGGGACGCGAAGCTTGCATCCGAAATTGCAAATCTCGTCTCAGCCACTCAAATCGACTCTGAGATGGTGAATGAAGGTGGCGGCATTCACATCTCCCAAGATGGCACCGTGCTGCTAACGGAAACAGTTCAACTCGGTAAAGGTAGAAACCCAAGCTGGTCCAAGCAACAGGTTGAGCAGGAAATTCACGAAAAGCTAGGCACTTCAAAAGCAATCTGGCTCAAGCGCGGCCTGACTCGCGACTACGAAGAGTTTGGCACCCAGGGTCACGTTGATATCGTGGCTTGCTTTGCTCCCGACGGACGGGTTTTGTATCACGACCAGAAAAATCCAAACCACCCCGACTACCAAGTTTCCTCAGAGGTTCGCGAGACCTTTATCCGTGCCGGACTAGAAGTTGTTTCGGTTGCAGCTCCAGACACGCTAACTGATCACGAGGGTTATGTGGACTACAGCTACATAAATCACTACGTGCTCAACAACGGTGTTTTGCTGTGCTCTTTCGATGATCCAAGGGATAAAGAAGCCAAGGCAATCCTGCGCGAGGTCTATCCGGGTAGAGAAATTGTGCTGGTTGATGCCAAAGAGTTATTTAAACGTGGTGGTGGAATTCACTGTATTACGCAGCAGCAACCGGCTTTTTGAAATTTCTTTGGTTTAATACAACGGAAACAAAGTTGTGGTCGGATGTTCTTCGACTGATTTCCCCTACCCCGAGAGGCAACAACACCCAATGGCATTTAACTCACTACGCAAGCGCTTTTTGGCGCTAATCGCAACCGCTGCGGTTGCATCTGTGGCACTATCTGGTTGCGCAGCAACCGAGAGTGCTTCTGAGTCTGACTTCGGCAAGCTAGACGTTCAGTTCAGCTGGATCAAGAATGCCGAATTTGCTGGCGAGTACTTCGCTGACAGCAAGGGCTACTACACCGAGGCTGGCTTCTCTGAGGTCAACTTCATCGCCGGTCCTACCGCTACCACCGCAGTTGTGCTTGCGGGTGACGCGCTGGTTGGTCTAAGCGATGCAATCGCCGTAACCCCAGTAATTCTTGAAGAGGGTGCGCCGCTAAAGATCATCGGTGCTACCTACCAGAAGAACCCATTCACCATTCTTTCTCTAAAGGACGGCGCTAACATCCAGACCGCGCAGGACCTAATCGGTAAGCGCATTGGTGTTCAGGCTGGTGGAAACGAGACTTTGTTTGACGCACTGCTTGCTGCAAACGGTATCGATGCATCTCAGGTCACCAAGGTTCCAGTTGAGTACGACCCATCACCACTTGTAAACGGTGAGGTTGACGGCTTCTTGGCATACGTGACCAACGAGTCCATCACCGTTGCAAACCAGGGCTATGAGGTCACCAACTTGCTATTCGCTGACAACGGTCTTCCGTTTGTTGCGGAGGCATTTGTTGTTACTCAGGACTCAATCGACAACAACCGCGAAGCGCTAAAGGCATTCCTTTACGCAACCATCAAGGGTTGGAAGGACGCTATCGCTGACCCTAACGAGGGTGCACGCCTAGCAGTTGAGATCTACGGTAAGGACCTGGGCCTAGACATCGGCAAGGAGCAGCAGCAGTCCCTAGCTCAGAACGAGCTTTTGGTTGTCACTGATGAGACTCGTGCCAATGGTCTATTGACCATCTCCGAGAAGCTACAGCAGCAGAACATCGACACCTTGGCGAAGGCTGGTTACACCATCACCGCCGCTCAGTTGTTCGACATGTCGCTTCTTGCAGAGGTTTACGCAGAGCACCCAGAACTTCTGGACTAATCTCGTACCTTATGAGTTCAATTAGCGCCGCTGCCCAGGACGATTCCGTTCTGGGCAGCGGCATTACCATTTCCGGGCTATCCAAGACTTTCAAGCTTGGTAACCAATCCATCACCGCGCTTCAGGACACCACCCTGCACTCAGACAAGGGAAGCTTCCTGTCACTGCTTGGGCCTTCTGGCTGCGGTAAGTCGACGATCTTGCGCATTCTTGCAGGACTGGAAACTCCAACCTCCGGCACCGTGACCGTTGATGGCATGGACCCGCAGGAGCTGCGTCGCGACCACAGACTGGGAATCGCCTTCCAGGACTCCGCACTGATGCCTTGGCGCTCAGTGACCCAGAACATCAGACTTCCCTTTGAGCTCGCTCGTGTTGCTCCCGACGAGGAGCTGATCAAAGACCTAATCAAACTGGTTGGCCTTCAGGGATTCGAAGATGCCAAGCCTGCTCAGCTCTCCGGCGGTATGCGCCAGCGAGTTTCGATCGCTCGCGCTCTGGTAGTTCAGCCTTCGGTCTTACTATTGGACGAGCCTTTTGGTGCTCTGGACGATATGACCAGACAGCGCCTGAATCTTGAACTCCTGAGAATCTGGACCGAGAAGCCGGCAACCACCTTGATGGTTACCCACGGCATCTCAGAAGCCATCTTCCTGAGTGACCAGGTTGCTGTCATGAGTCCAAGACCTGGACGCATCAAAGAAATCATCGATGTTGACCTGCCGCGCCCTCGTACTCCAGAGATGATGCGCACTCCTGAATTCCACGCTCTGCATGACCGCGCGTCTGATTTGCTATTCGGTTCCGGTGGAGTCGTTCCGCAAGATGACTGAGCTGTTGGTAAGTAAGGCCAGTAAGCGCCTACCTTCATGGGCCACCGCCACCATTGGAATCAGCATCACCATTGGAATTTGGTGGCTTTCTGCAATAACAGTCTTTGCTTCCGTTGGTAGACGTCCGGATGGCTCGGGTGGTGCAATCCCCACCCCGCTCGCCGTGCTCACTCAACTGCTTGAAGATGGGTTTGAGTTTTACTGGCGCAATGCCGCGGTGACGCTTACCGAGGCATCGATTGGCTTTTTGTGGGGGAACCTGCTAGCTCTTGCTTTTGCGGCAATCGCTCTGATTGTTCCAAAGCTGGAGAACCTCACCACCCAGATTGCGGTAATCACCTACTGCATCCCAATCGTTGCAATTGGTCCAATTGTGCGACTGGTGGTTGGAGCTCCGGATTCTGGAGAACCAGCCGGTGCCGCAATTGTCCTTGCTGCTCTCTCAGTCTTCTTCACCACCATGGTCGGCGCGCTCACCGGAGTCAAGCAAACCGATAAGCGCATGCTGGATGTGGTTTCTGCCTACGGTGGTGGCGCTTGGCAGCGCTTGGTAAAGGTGCAGTTGCTATCGGCACTGCCTTCTATCTTTGCAGCCTTCAAGATTGCAGCTCCAGCGGCATTTTTGGGAGCGATTCTGGGTGAGTATGTTGGTGGCCCGGATCTTGGTTTTGGTCCTGCCATGGTGAATGCTCAGCAGAGCCTTGAGATCGCGAGAGTTTGGGGCGTTGCCCTAGTGTCTGGCTTGATTGCAGGTGCAGGCTATGCAATGTTTGGACTAATCGGCAAGTGGCTAACGCCTTGGGCTAAGGCGGGTGTCCGATGAACTTCAAGCTAGAAGACACTTCAGACAAATCCCTGATTGCGCTTCGCTCCAAGGTAAAGCGTGACGCTACCAAAGAGACTCTCAAGGTTGTTTACTCATCGGTAATCAACACCGGCGTCTCACTTGGCGTAGTTGTTCTGCTATGGGTTCTTGCGCTCTGGGCACTTGATGTCACCCCATACATCGGCAAGGGCCCGCTAGAAGTTTTGAATTGGATGTTCATCGAGGAAGATTCGGCCGAGAACCAGACTTTGGTTTGGACCGCGCTTGGCCAGACCCTCTATGACGCAACCATAGGCTTCTCATTCGGATTGTTCTTTGCGACCCTGGTGTCGGCCCTGTTCACCATGTCAAAGTCTCTGGAGCAGGCTTTGATGCCGATCGCCATGCTGCTTAGAAGCGTTCCGCTAATCGCAATGGCACCGATCTTGATTTTGATTTTTGGTCGCGAACAGGCAACGGTTGCGGTCATGGGTGCGATTGTGGTGCTGTTCCCGGCTCTGGTGAACATTGTCTTTGGCCTTAGAAGCGCATCTAGTGCGATGGTGGATGTGGCAACCGTCTACGGAGCAAACAAGCTTGCCGCTTTGAGATACGTAGCATTCCCGTCTTCGCTGCCATCGTTCTTTGCCGCGGTAAAGATCTCGGTGCCGGGTGCAATCACTGGAGCCCTGCTGGTCGAGTGGCTGGCCACTGGATCTGGAATCGGATACGGCATTATCTCCGCCGTTGGGCGAGCAAAGACCAACGAGGTTTGGGCCTACGTGGTTGTAATCACGGTGGTCTCGATCTTGCTCTACAACCTCGTTGAGCTATTAGAGGGCTATGTTCTAAAGCGCTTTGCGCCGCAGCTTTGGAAAGCTCGCTAAAAATTCACATCAACTTGGTGTCCTGTTTTTCCTATTTGCCGTAATCTTTTGCCTTTGATTGATTTTTGAAAGTGAGAGTGATTGTCCGAGCACGCTTTTGGCGCAGCCACACTGCTAGATCCAAATGACCCGATGGGGCTTAGAAGCTCCGCACCATTGCTAGATGCGTGGATTAGAGACATCACATCCGAACGGTATCCATTCCAAATCCCAGGCCATAAAGGCCGCACGGACCTAACCGGTCCCGTTGTTGACGGCGATATTCCCGTGTTGCCAGGTAATCACCCAAACCGAATTAGCCCGTCTTTGATTTTGGAGGCAGAGGCACTGGCCGCCAAGCTCTGGGGTGCAGATCTTTGTCGTTTTGGCGTCAATGGCTCAACTGGGTCCAATCACGCCGCTGTGATGGCTGTGGCTGGTCCTGGCGAGAAGGTAATTGTTTCTAGGACGCTTCACAAATCGGTTCTTGTAGGCATGGTTTATGCCGGGGTTGTCCCAGTTTGGGTGAGGCCAGAGATCAATCCCGCAACCGGACTGCCCGAGTATCTGCCTTCTACCAGGCTGCGTGAAACGCTTGCTGAGCACCCTGATGCCAAGGCAGTTCTTATCGGCGAACCAAGCTACGTGGGCACCATGTCGAACATCCCAAGGCTTTCAGCGGTCTGCCACGAATATGGCATTCCTCTGGTCGTGGATGCCGCGTGGGCTGCGCACTTTGGTTTTCACCCAGATCTTCCAAAGAACCCGCTTGATGAGGGTGCCGATATTGTTGTCACCAGCGCACACAAGACCCTCCCCAGCTACTCGCAGGCCTCGTTTGTGCTCGCCAAGGGTGACTATGTCGATCTGCCTCGCTTAAACAAAACCTTCGACTCCACTCAGACCACCTCAATGTCCGGCCGCATTTTGGCATCCATCGACGCAGCTCGAGCCCTGATGCAGCGTCACGGTAGCGAACTATTGGCTCCGGTGATTGAGGCGACTGCCAAGGGCAGACAGGCGCTTCGTGACGCTGGCATTGGGGTAATCGATGGCCAATACATTGACCCGCTGAAGCTGGTTATTTTGCTGAGCGAAACCGGTGCCGATGGCAACCTGGTTGAAGCAGACCTGCTTGCCGCCAACATCGATTTGGAGATGGCCAACCAAGACGTCATCATTCCGATGATTACCTTGGCTGACACGCCTCAGCGCATTGAGAGCCTGGTCAAGCGAATCATCGAGCTGGTAAACAAATACCGTGCTGAACCAAGGCCAATCAAGATTGCAGCCGCTTTTGCAATTGAGCCAGAGGTTGTCATCACACCTCGTGAGGCCTTCTTCGCACCCTACGAAATCGTCGATGCCAAAGATGCAGTCGGGCGAGTCAGCGTAGAACTAATCTGCCCATATCCTCCGGGCGTGCCGGTGCTCTCCCCCGGTGAGCGCATCACCCAGGGTGCGATGAACGCCTTGATTGATGCCCGTGATAGTGGCACTCGAATTGCCTTTGTATCGGATCGATCTCTTGCAACATTCAAGGTCTTAAAGGACTAAAAAGTGTGCAAACATTGTGGGGTTGAAAGGACCTCCGCAATGAAGCGTGCAGAAACTCAGATCGACCAGCTTGCCAACCAGTGGGTTAAGGATCAAGCGGCCACATATCCATCATTCGCAACCTCTATTGGCTACCCAGGTGGCGAAGCCGACATGGATGACTACTCTCCAGAGGCCATGGCTCAAGAGCAAAAGGACATCAAGTCCCTGCTCGGCAAGCTCGAGCAAATGACTCCGCAGGACGATGTTGACCTGGTTACCAAAGAGGCGATGATCTTCTCGCTAAAGGGCGAGGTCGAGACCTACGACTCCGGACTAGCTTTCCGAAGCCTTAACAACATTGCTTCTGCCGCACAGGGCGTTAGAGGAATATTTGACATCTCCCCAACCGCAACCGTTCAGGACTGGGAAAACCTAGCCTCCAGGATGCACAAGGTTGGCGAATCACTTCGCGGCTACGCACGCAGCTTGGAAGAAGGAGCCAAGCGCGGCGACGCACCAGCTCCTCGACAAATCTCTGAGGTAATCGCTCAGGTTGAGCAGATCACCACTGCCGAGGGCTTTTTCCACAGCTTCGCAAAGCACGCCAAGCCAGAGCAGGGCGAGCTTTCCGATTCACTCAAGAAGGAGCTTGCCGAGGCTGCAAATTCTGCGACTGAAGGCTACGCGGAGTTTGGCGACTACCTAAAGGGCTTGCTACCTAGAACCACTTCACCAGATGCCATCGGCAGAGAGCGCTACCAGATTCTGAGCCGTCGCTTCCTAGGGGCAACTGTTGATCTGGATGAGACCTACGAGTGGGGCAAGGAAGAACTTGCCAGAGTTATTGCGGAGCAGACCGCGGTAGCGAATGAGATCAAGCCAGGTGCAAGCGTTGCTGAGGCTGTAAAGCACCTCGAGAACGATCCAAGCACCAAGTTGCATGGCACCGAAGCTCTTCAGAAGTGGATGCAGAAGCTAAGCGATGAGGCTATCGAGAAGCTATCCGGCACTCACTTTGAGATTGCCGAACCGATCAGGAAACTGGAGTGCATGATCGCTCCAACTCAGCACGGTGGCATCTACTACACCGGACCTTCCGATGACTTCTCCCGTCCGGGAAGAATGTGGTGGTCGGTACCGGTCGGTGTTGAAGAGTTCGACACCTGGCGCGAAACCACCACCGTTTACCACGAGGGTGTTCCAGGTCACCACCTGCAGGTAGCTCAGGCAACCTACATCCGCGACACGCTAAATGCTTGGCGCAGACTCTCCTCCTGGACCTCAGGTCACGGTGAGGGTTGGGCACTCTATGCCGAGCGTTTGATGCAGGAGCTTGGCTTCCTTTCAAACCCTGCAGATCGCCTAGGCATGCTTGATGGTCAGCGCATGCGCGCTGCTCGCGTGGTGCTAGACATCGGTGTTCACCTTGGAAAGCAGAACCTTGAGGGCACTTCAGTTTGGGACTTTGACTACGCACTCGCCTTCATGAAGTCAAACGTCAACATGAGCCCAGAGTTCGTTCGCTTTGAAGTTACCCGCTACTTCGGTTGGCCAGCACAGGCACCGAGCTACAAGGTTGGACAGCGTATTTGGGAGCAGATTCGCGACGACTACGCAGCTCGCAAGGGAGCTAACTTCGACATCAAGGAGTTCCACAAGACCGCACTGAACCTCGGTGGTCTAGGTTTGGACACTCTAAGAAGTGCGATGGCTAGGGCATAACGGGTCAAATTCCGTTACCCTTGAGCCTGTGTCTAAGGTTCTAGCTTCTCTACCAGTTGGTCAAAAGGTCGGCATCGCGTTTTCTGGCGGTCTCGATACTTCCGTCGCGGTCGCGTGGATGCGCGAAAAGGGTGCAATCCCATTCGCCTACACCGCCAACCTCGGTCAGTATGACGAGGATGACATTGACTCGATTCCCGCTCGCGCAAACGAGTATGGAGCTGAGGCTGGTCGCCTGGTTGACTGCCGCGAATCCCTTGCTGAAGAGGGTCTAGCCGCGATTGCCTGCGGTGCTTTCCACATCAGAACCGGTGGCAAGGTTTACTTCAACACCACTCCGCTTGGTCGCGTGGTGACTGGAACCCTGCTGGTTCGTGCCATGCGCGAAGACGGCGTTGAGATTTGGGGCGATGGCTCAACCTACAAGGGCAACGACATTGAGCGCTTCTACCGCTACGGACTTTTGGCAAACCCAAACCTAAAGATCTACAAGCCTTGGCTTGATAATGACTTCGTGACCGAGCTCGGTGGTC
>CAZLKR010000037.1:0-11042 GCA_964560155.1 uncultured Aquiluna sp. | reverse complement strand
CAGCTTTAGCAACAAAGTCGGTCTCGCAGGCAAGCTCAATGAGAGTTCCGGTTCCACCAGAAACACGAGCAACGATTAGACCGTTGCTTGTGGTGCGACCTTCGCGCTTGGAAACACCCTTTAGACCCTTGAGTCTTAGAAGCTCAAAAGCCTTTTCGATGTCGCCATCAGCCTCATCCAGAGCGGACTTGCAGTCCATCATGCCGGCGCCGGACTTCTCGCGAAGTGCCTTTACGTCTGCTGCGGTGTAGTTAGCCATGCTTATGCGTCCTTCTCTGCTGGGGTCTCTTCTGCTGCAGGTGCTGCAACCTCAGCAACAACCTCTGCTGCCTTTGCCTCGCCAGCCTCTAGAAGCTCGCGCTCCCACTCAGCTAGTGGCTCTGCCTCTTCGCCGCCCTTGTTGTGGCGAGCGATCATGCCGTCTGCCGCTGCATCTGCGATAACGCGGGTTAGCAGCTCGATTGAGCGGATTGCGTCGTCGTTTCCAGGGATACCGATGGTTACGTCGTCTGGGTCACAGTTGGTGTCCAAGATTGCGATAACAGGAATTCCAAGCTTCTTAGCCTCAGTGATGGCTAGGTGCTCCTTGTTGGTGTCAACAACCCATAGTGCGCTTGGGGTCTTTGCCATGGTGCGGATACCGCCCAGGGTCTTCTCCAACTTGTCCTTCTCACGGCGAAGGATCAAAAGCTCCTTCTTGGTGATGCCAGCCTTAGCGGCGTTAGTGAAGTCCATGGTCTCCAGCTCCTTTAGGCGCTGAATACGCTTGTTTACGGTGCCGAAGTTGGTCAATAGACCACCCAACCAGCGCTCGTTGATGAATGGCTGGCCAACGCGCTTAGCCTCATCGGCGACAACGCCCTGAGCCTGCTTCTTGGTGCCAACAAACATGATGGATCCACCGTTTGCGACGATGTCGCGAACGAAGTGGTATGCCTTGTCAATGTGGTCCACCGACTGCTGTAGGTCGATGATGTAGATGCCGGAGCGGTCGGTAAGAATGAATCGCTTCATCTTTGGGTTCCAGCGACGGGTCTGGTGACCGAAGTGGACACCCGCGTCAAGTAGCTGACGCATAGTGATAGTTGCCATGAGGCACTCCTTTTTGGACGCACGGGTGCGTCCCTCAGTTTTTGACTTGACCGTTTGGTCAAATCCCTGGCATTCCTTCCGACACGACCAAGCCAAGGCTTGTACCGAGGTGGCGGAGTTTGTTGGAACACGCGAATTCGATCTAAATTGCTCTAGACCGTGGACAACCATACCAGCTTGCAGCCAAGTTATCCACTACTTTCTGGGCGAAAGTGCCCATCGCCAAGGTGCAAATCAGGCTTGGTGGATGACCCGATTCGCCATCACTTTTTTACTTTTTCCAGCCCTTTTTGCAATTCAATCCTCGACGTCCGACTGGGACTACCCGGCAAGCAAAGAATCCTCCAAATGGGAGGCTGTTTATCAGGCTCCATCAACCGAATATGGCCCTGGCCACAGAGGTGTGGATTTGAAACTCACCACCGGCTCCGCCATCAAATCACCGGTTTATGGCGAAATCACTTTTCAAGGCTTGGTTGTTGACAGAAACGTCATAACCATCAGTGACAAAAATGGCTATCTGGCAAGCCTCGAACCGGCTTGCAGCGATCTTGAAGTCGGAGACAGCGTTAGCCGGGGTGACCTTTTCGCCTGGCACTGCGAGCCGCTTCAAACCTACGAATATCACTGCCAAAACTGCGTGCACTTTTCAATCAGAAGCCAGTGGGGATACCTATCCCCCGAGTATTTTCTTGGAGGGCTAGAGCCCAGTGTCTTGCGTGGCTAAGCCCTTGGGTGAGACTGTTCGAAGGACTTCTTCAGGCGCTCAACCGACACATGTGTGTAGATCTGAGTAGTTCCCAAGGATGCGTGACCAAGAATCTCTTGCACCGCCCTCAGATCCGCCCCGTGATCCAGTAGATGCGTTGCAGCCGAGTGCCGAAGGGTGTGGGGTCCAGCGGCACCGGTTGGAGTCTCCTCCAATTGCTTTGCAACCAATGAGTAAATCTGTCGAACTCCGACTCTTTTGCCCCGAGAGGTCAGCAGTAAAGCATTCGGCGATTCAGGGAGTGCGTAAGAGTTTCTTCCGCTTCGCATCCATCGGGCGATGGAGTCAGCTGCGGCGTCTCCGTATGGCAGCATTCGCTGCTTATCACCCTTACCGGTGACCCTCACCAGCTGTCTCGAGAAATCAAAATCATCGACATCTAGAGCCGCAAGTTCGCTTACGCGCATGCCGGTGGCATAAAGCAGCTCAAATGCGCACCAATCTCGAAGGGCATCTGGCTTATCGGTGGTTGCCAAGTTCTTTAGGCGCTCCAGGACCTTGGAAACCGAATCCTCGGTGGCAACCTTGGGCAAGGTTCGCTCTAACTTTGGCGACCGCAGCCGAAGCCCTGGATCAACATCAATTACCTCGCGCTCCAAAAGCCAGGCCGTGAAGGCCCTAACCGAGGATGACTTTCTTGCGATGGTGGATTTAGTTGCACCTGCATCGGTGAGAACCCACAGCCACTGTCTGAGCGCATTGAGGTCCAAGTTCGACTTAGAGTCGGCTAGAAAGCCCAAAAACTCCGCGATGTCAGTGCCGTAGGCCTTTTGAGTGTGCGGGGAATTGCCACGGGCAGATAGAGCCTTGATAAAGGCCTCACGCTCTGATTCAAACCGATCCACCCAGCCAGATTAGGTCCAATTCGGTGCAAATCGCATTAGGTGCTCAGCCATCTAGCTGAAGGCGATGCAATTCGCGTCTAACTTCACCAATGCTTAGACCCGATTCCCGAGCAATCGAGGGAAAGTCTGAAGCACCTTCGCGCACAGCATCCAACACTCGTTTCTGCGAGGAGGTTGGCTCGATTGTGCGATGTTGGTCCAAGTGCCAGGGCTGAGCAAGTCCCTCTTTAATCATGGCGTTGCAGCCCTGCGATGCCCGATCGGACCAGCCTCCGGCTAACGCAAAAACGTCTCTTCCGCAGGCTCTGGCGTGGTTGGCGGTGTTCCTGGAACCAGAGCGGTAGCCAGCTTCAATTACAAAGGTCGAGGTGGTGCTCGCGGCGATCAGCCGATTGCGATTTAGGAATCTAAACCTGCTCGGTGCTGTAAATGGCACGGTCTCGCTAACCAGTGCTCCCCCGCGCCTGACCATCTCGTGAAAAAGTGGCCAGTTTTGCGTGGGGTAGGCGCGATCGATTCCACCCGCCATGAAGGCAGCAGTTGGCAATCCAAAGTCCAAGGCGGCTCGGTGGGCAGCAAAATCTATCCCGGTGGCACCCCCTGAAATCACAACAGCTTCAAGTTGCTTGACCAGCTTGCGGGTGTTGTTGATGCCTCTCAAGGTTGGGTTACGAGTACCGACAATCGCGTTGGCATCAGACTCAAATACGGAAGTAGATCCCGCCACCCAAAGTAGGTATGGCTGATGCAGACCAAGGTCACCGAATTGCGCCCAGAGCTTTGGCAGTTGGTCAGGGAAAACTGGAGCAGCGTTCCAGCGGATTGCTCGTTCGACCAAGGTTGGGACATGAACTTTCGGCAATCGAAGCGCGAATCTCTCAAAAAGAAGCGGTAGCCCTGCGACATACTCCGGGGCAATCTGGTGGATTTGTTCTGGCCAAATTCTTTTGGCGGCACCCGATCGAAACTGCTCAATGACAGAAGGCCCGTTTTGTTGAAACAACAGTTGCGCCAAGGCATCACCGGGCTCTGAGAGCGCTGAGTAGGCGATGGTGGCTTCTTGCTCATGAGTAAGTTGCATGCAGCGAGCGTTGCAAAATGAGTGCTTTTGATTTGGTTTGGAGCAGATTCTGTGGAGAATTAGGGCTTATTCGCCTACTGCGAATTCCTTTGGAATCTCAAGTTCGGCATTGCCGATTTCTTCAACGTTTACGTCTTTGAAGGTCATCACCTTGACCTGCTTCACAAAGCGGTCGGTGCGGTAGATATCCCAAACCCAAACATCCTGCATGTTGAGTTCGAAGTAGAAATCGGTAGCGGTGTCTACTCGCTTTAGCTCAACATCATTGGCTAGGTAGAAGCGGCGCTCGGTCTCAACCACAAAGCGGAACATCTTCACGACATCGCGATACTCGCGATAGAGCGCTAGTTCCGCATCTCTGTCGTAGTCTTCGAATTCGTTCTCATCCATGGTGCTGTAAGTCTATGCCTCTAGAAAAGTGAATTGGCATCGGCAAGAATTTTGCTGAGCCAGCTCAGCCTGTGGTGTCTGGTGGGTCCAAGATTTTGGATTGCCGTGATGTGTGATTCCGAGGCGTAACCCTTATTGCCATCCCAGCCATAGTCGGGAAATTCCACGTGCAATTCGCGCATGTGGTTATCTCTATCCACCTTGGCGATGAGTGCCGCGGCGGAGACGATGGCGCAGTCTCTATCTGCTTTGATCTGAACGTGGTAATCCACATCCAAGCCAGAGTCCTGCAGCCAGTTGTGACTGCCATCCAAAAGCACAATGGTCTTGCCTGATATCAACTGCGCAATCGCTCCGGTGGCGGCATCCGCCAGGGACTTGGTTATGCCGTTTTGCTCAATTTCAAAAACTGCGCTGTAGCCAACCGCGTGCTTTACCCAATCCCGAGATAACTCTGCAATACCATCACGTTTTGACTCGGCAATTGCTTTGCTGTCGCGAAGTTTTTCTGGAATTTCTAGGCTGGTGGCTCGAGTGAAGGCTGCAGCTCCAACCGCCACTGGCCCGGCTAGTGCGCCACGACCAACTTCATCAACACCGATTACGGTGTCGTAACGCTCTAGAAGGAGTTTTTCAACGTCAAGGCTTGGGTACATCTTTGAAGGTCTCTGAGAAGTTCTCCAAGAAGATCCAGTTCTCAACCGGCCAGGAAACCAAGATCGCCCGACCTACAACGTAGTCCTTGTTCACAAAACCACCAGATGGCAGATCTTGGTGATACCTGGAGTCAGTTGAATTCTGGCGGTTATCGCCCATTACCCAGTAGGAGTCCTTTGGCACTGTCACCTTGAAGGTCATCTCCGAAGGAATTGAACCTGGGGCAAGATAGGGCTCATTCAAAGCAACACCATTTACCCAGATGCGATCATCGCCCTCACGGCACTCAACGGTGTCACCCGGTAGGCCAATCACGCGCTTTACAAGGTGTTCAGCAGAATCTGGTGCGGTGATGCCAAAGGTTCCCAGCACAAAGTCTGTTGCCTCTTGAATAAAAGGCTTCTCTTCGGTCGGAATGGCGCCTAACCAGCCGCCAGGATCACGGAAGACCACAACATCACCGCGCTCCAGTGCAAAGATCTCAGGCGCAGAGACGTTCACGATGATGCGGTCGTTGATTTGCAGGGTCTCCAGCATCGAGCCGGATGGAATGTAGAAAGAGCGAATCAAGAAAGCCTTGATGGCAACCGATAGCACCAGGGCGGTGCCAACAATAACTACAAAGTCAAATAGCAACGCCACGAACCAGTTCTTCCTCGACCGCTTGGTGAAGCGGCGAATGGAAGCGATGATCGTGGCGTTGCGGGGTCTTAGTTCCCCGGAATCCTGCATAGGAGAAAGTTTACTTAAACGTTCTCGCGCTTTTCGCGAATCTTTGCAGCCTTACCGCGAAGATCGCGCAAGTAGTAAAGCTTCGCTCTGCGAACAGCACCCTTGGACACTAGCTCGATCTTGTCGATCACTGGGCTGTGTACAGGGAAGGTACGCTCTACGCCCACCTGGAAGGAAACCTTGCGAACGGTGAAGGTCTCGCGGATACCGTGACCGGACTTGCGGATCACAACACCCTGGAAAACCTGAACACGGCTGCGGTTACCTTCAACAATGTTTACGTGAACCTTCACGTTGTCTCCAGCGCGGAAGTCTGGGATGTCGCTCTTTAGGTTCGCTGCGTCTACGACGTCAAGAATGTGCATTTCTTATCTTTCCTTTTGCGCGCAGGTCAAAACGGCTAGTAGTTACTTTGGTTTGTGTCCTATGCTCCCCTGCGGCAGAGACGGCCGGACACAAGGGATAATCCTGCCACATCAAAGCGGCAAAGGCAACTATTCGCCTAGTAGATCTGGGCGAACAGCCTTGGTGCGCTCAACCGATTGAGCCTTGCGCCACTTAGCAATCTCGGCGTGGTGGCCAGAGAGCAAAACATCTGGAACCTCCAAACCGCGCCAGGACTGTGGCTTGGTATAGCTCGGATACTCCAAAAGACCATCCGAATGTGACTCCTCAACAATCGACTCGGCATTACCCATAAACCCAGGAATCAGGCGGGTAATGGCTTCGATCATTGCCAGAGCGGCAACCTCGCCACCATTTAGAACATAGTCACCAAGAGAAACCTCAAGAACCTCAGCCTTGGTCTTGGCGTGCTCGACCACCCGCTGATCAATACCTTCGTAGCGACCGCAGGCAAAGACAATGTGCTCTTTTTGCGAGAGCTCTTTGGCAAGTGCCTGATTGAATGGCCTGCCTGCTGGGGTGGTGAAAATAACGGTTGGCTGATTCTCGCCAAGTAGCTGATCAAATGCTTCGCCCCAAGGCTCTGGCTTCATGACCATGCCAGCTCCGCCACCGTATGGGGAATCGTCTACCGTCTTGTGGATATCGTGGGTCCAGGTGCGAAGGTCATGGGCTTGAAAGCTGATCAAGCCCTGCTTCTGGGCCTTACCTAAGAGGGAAATCTCTAGAACGTTGAAGTAGTCAGGGAAGATTGAAACTGCATCAATTCGCATCAGCTTCCTCGATCTGCTCGAACAGTCCACCCGGCGGGGTTATCGCAATTACACCAGCCTGAACGTCAACCTTTGGCACAAACGCCTTCACAAACGGAAGCAGCACTTCAGCCTCTTCGGTTTTGATGACCAACAGATCCTGGGCCGGCATGTGCTCAACTCGCAACAAGGTTCCAATTTCAACGCCATCGCGCATCACCTTTAGGCCGGCAAGCTGGTGGTCATACCAAGCATCTGGCTCCTGAGGAGAAACATCCAGTGGCTGCTCGACCAGCAAAATTGCCTTGATCAAAGTCTCAGCCTGGGTGCGGTCGGAAACGTCCTTGAGGAACAAAACTGGGGAGCTGTTGAACCACTTGAGTTCGGTCACGGTCACGGACTTGCCAAACCATGGCGATTCTTCAGGGACTTGAAGTTCTAATACCGCGCCAGGAACGAAACGTTCATTTGGGCTGTCGGTGTAAAGCTCTAACTTGATTGCTCCCTTTAGGCCGTGGGCTTTTAGGAGCCTGCCAACGCGGAGCTTGGTGCTACTAGAAATCTGTATCCACCACGTCAACTCGAACGCGCTTGCCATCCGCAAGGGCGTTGACAACGGTTCTTAGGGCTGTTGCGGTGCGGCCGCCCTTGCCGATCACACGACCGAGGTCGTCTGGGTGCACGCGCACCTCCAGCAAATCACCCTTGCCACCATTTCTGGCGGCAACGGTTGCGTCATCTGGGTTATCCACGATGGCGCGAACGATGTGCTGGAGGCTTGCTTGCAACATTTGTATTACTCGGCCTTTGGCTCTTCTGCCTCAGCAGCAGGTGCCTCTTCAGCAGCAGCTTCAGCAACTACCTCTTCTGCCACTGCTTCTTCAGCTGGTGCCTCGGCTACAACTTCCTCAGCCACTGCCTCAACTGCTGCCTCTTCGACAACTGCATCAACAACGGCCTCTTCTGCTGCAGGAGCCTCGACAGCTGCCTCAGCAACTGGAGCCTCTTCTACAACTGGAGCCTTCTTCTCAACCTTTGGAAGAACAACGGACTTCTTCGCGGTGTCAACCACGAAGCCTTCCTTTGACTTCTGAGGCTTCACGGTGTTCTTCTTCTCGCCCTTAGCGTTAGCTAGGTCACCGGTTAGCTTTAGTAGCACAGCTGCCTGCTCGGTTGGCTGAGCGCCAACAGATAGCCAGTACTGAGCACGCTCGGAGTTGACCTCGATGATCGATGGGTCATTGGTCGGAACGTAACGACCGATTTCTTCAATTACACGACCGTCGCGGTGAGTGCGAGAGTCGGCTACCACGATGCGGTAGTGCGGGGTGCGCGTCTTGCCAATGCGCTTTAGGCGGATCTTTACAGCCACAATGCTCCTGTTATAGGTGTCTTTGGCGAGATTCTGCCGTGAGCGTGGGGGCACACTCGTCAGGTCTCAAATGGTTTCGAATAAGTCTGGATAGAGGGTCGAGACTTTTCGAACTCGGATAGTCTGCCAGAAAATCTGGCGATTAGCTAGCTCTAAAGCCCAAATGCGCTTCCGGGTCCCGAAGATTTCTCGGATCCGAAGTCCAAACCAGAGTTTTCGGCAGCGCGCTTGGCAGGGTTTCCACTCTTGGATCCCTTTTTCTTCTTGTCATTTTTCTTTTTGCCAGCCGAGAATCCGCCGGCACCCATAAGCGCTGGGTTAGTGCCTGGGATATTTGGCATTCCACCCTTGGCAACGGTCTTCATCATCTTGGCTGCCTGCTCAAAGCGGGCAATCAGCTGGTTCACCTCGGTGACCGAGGTTCCAGACCCCCTGGCAATCCGCATTCTGCGAGCGCCGTTCAGCACCTTAGGCTGAGTGCGCTCCAGTGGAGTCATGGAGTAGATGATCGCCTCGGTGCGAGTGATTTCCTTCTCATCAAATTCCTCAAGCTGCTTCTTCATCTGACCAACACCAGGAAGCATGCCCAGAAGGCTCTTCATGTTGCCCATCTTCTTGATCTGCTGCATCTGCTCCAAGAAGTCCTGCAGCGTGAACTGATCCTTGGCCATCTTCTCGGCCAGACGCTTGGTCTCTTCTTCATCGAAGTTCTTCTGCGCCTGCTCGATAAGGCTGACAATGTCACCCATGTCCAAAATGCGGCTGGCCATGCGGTCTGGATAGAACGGCTCGAAGGCATCTAGTCCTTCACCGGTTGAGCTAAACAGAATCGGTGCACCGGTAATGGTGGCCACCGACAAAGCAGCACCACCGCGGGAATCACCATCAAGCTTGGTTAAAACGACACCGGAGACTCCAACACCTTCGTGGAAGGCCTTGGCGACGTTTACGGCATCCTGACCGAGCATCGAGTCAACAACAAACAAAATCTCATCTGGCTCGACAGCATCGCGAATGTCTCGCGCCTGCTTCATCATCTCTTCATCAACACCCAGGCGACCCGCGGTGTCGACAATCACAACCGAGTACTGCGACTTCTTGGCAAAGGCAATCGCGTCCTTGGAAACCTTTACCGGGTTACCAACGCCATTGCCGGCCTCAGGGGCAAAGACTGGGACACCGGTCTTCTCCCCCAGCACGTGTAGCTGGGTTACCGCATTAGGACGCTGCAGGTCTGCTGCCACCAACAAAGGGGTGTGGTTTTGCTCTTTCAGCCACTTGGCTAGCTTTCCAGCCAGAGTCGTCTTACCCGAACCCTGCAGACCCGCAAGCATGATCACGGTTGGTGGGTTCTTGGCGAAGGATAGCTTTCTTGCCTCGCCGCCCAAAATGGCCTTTAGTTCGTCATTGACGATCTGCACAACCTGCTGAGCTGGATTTAGGGCCTTTGAGACCTCATCGCCAAGAGCACGCTCACGGATCTTGCCGGTGAAGTCCTTTACGACCTCGAGCGATACGTCAGCTTCAAGCAGTGCACGGCGGATGTCGCGAAGCGTGCCATCGATGTCGGCAGCCGACAACCTTCCCTTACCGCGAAGGTTTTTGAAGGTATCTGAGAGTCTGTCAGAGAGATTTCCGAACAACTAGCGCTCCTGTTTGTAGGCGACTAAACCTTTAGCAAATTCTTCCGGTGAGAAAAATGCGAAGTCATTTATACCCTCACCAACACCGACGAGCTTAACTGGTAGATCGAGCTGCTCCTGCAGTGAGTAGAGAATGCCGCCCTTTGCTGTGCCGTCTAGTTTCGTCATCACAATACCGGTGACATCGGCCACCTCAGCAAAAGCCTTTGCCTGAGCCATCGCATTTTGACCCATGGTCGAGTCGATCACCAACAGCACCTCAGCGATGCTCGCCTGCTTCTCAACAGCCCTTCGAATCTTGCCCAATTCATCCATCAGGTCTTTTTTGTTTTGCAGTCTTCCGGCGGTATCGATGATTGCGATATCGGCATCGGTTGAAAGCGCGAGTTCAACGGTTTGGTAGGCAACCGAGGCTGGGTCCTGACCTTCTTTTTCGGGTCCAACTAACTGTGCATCGGCTCGCTTGGCCCAGGTGGCCAGTTGCTCAACCGCGGCAGCCCTAAAGGTGTCGGCAGCCCCTAAAACAACGCTCCAGTCACCATCTCTTAGCCAGCGGGATAGCTTGCCAATCGTGGTGGTCTTACCGGCACCGTTCACGCCAACTACCAAAATCACATATGGCAGCTTGCCGTCCGAGAGATTCAGTGCGGCATCCTTGCGGGTTAGTTTCTTGGCCAGCAGGTCCTTTAGCAAAAGCCTTAGCTCCGCATCAGAAGATGCTCCAACTCGGTTCGCTTCACGCTTTAGTTCGTCAGAGATCTCCAGTGAGGCATCAACGCCAAAATCAGCCCTGATCAAAATGTCTTCTAGTTCATCCAGGTCGACATTGGAGGAGAATAGCGAACGCACTCCATCGCCCAATGAGCGCTTTGGAAGTTCGACCTCTTGGACCGCCACCTCAGGCTTTGGCTTTTCAACCTTTGGCTTTTCAACCTCTGGAACCTCTGGCTTTGGAGTCTCGACCTTTGCGGCCTCAACAATAGGTTCAGGAGTTGCGTCAATTACCGGCTCGGCAACGACTGTCTCTTCGACAACCACCGGGGTTTCGATTGGCTTATCGCCACGAAGACGCTTTAGAAACTTAAACATCAGCGGGCCTTCTCAAGCTTCTGCCCAACCACGGCACTCATGCCGTCCTGGCGCATCGAAACACCGTAGAGGGCATCTGCGATCTCCATGGTGCGCTTCTGGTGGGTAACGATGATCAGCTGTGAGGACTTGCGAAGCGACTCAATTACCTCAAGCAAACGCCCAAGGTTTGCATCATCGAGCGCAGCCTCAACCTCATCTAGTACATAGAAGGG
>CAZLKR010000036.1:11028-11386 GCA_964560155.1 uncultured Aquiluna sp. | reverse complement strand
ACAGTTTCGACCCTGAATATTGCAAGCTCGCGTGAGGAGTCTAGTTCAATCTCAACTTCACCGTTCTTCAGGCCAGCGAGGCTAACGGAAGTCTCTAAATTTCTTGCGCGCTTATACCCAATCGATAAGCGAGCATCCTTTGGCACATTCTTGTACTGTTTCAAGAGCCAGTTGAGTTTTGTCTTGTTTTTGCCTTCAGCTGGAGCAGCTATTTCGAAGCCGCAATGAAGAACACCAGCGCCGAGATCGGCATTGACGGTAAGTTCTGCAGCCGCTCCTGGAATCTTGATAGCTCCAGAAATGGACTTTTCGGAAATCAATCGCGACGCTTCTGTCACTAAGAATTTCTTGCCGTCAG
>CAZLKR010000036.1:7892-11018 GCA_964560155.1 uncultured Aquiluna sp. | reverse complement strand
ATCATTAGAATAATTATGAGCATAAGGACCAGTATAAAACTCAATGCGATCGACACCTGTTTTTGCTGCCAAGGTAAAGGCGCAGTAACGGACCAAGCTCTGAAACCTGCTAACCACATCGATCACCGTTTGATCAGCCTTTTTGATCGACCCAGTCTTTAGACTCTCTCTAACTCCGACCCAATTTGGCCCCATGTCGTTGAATTCAGAAGCTCCAGATGCATCCGATTGCAGGAAGCGAATTAACTCTTTGAGCACCCATGCACGATCAGCATCATTAACCGTTTTGTGTTCGCTCAAAATTAGGCATTCTGTAATAACTTTTAGCCAAGAAAGATGCACGAGAGCAGTGCTTCGTAGGCGACGATTGTCGATGCCATCTGTTGGATGTGCGCCAGTGGCGTTCAGTACCTGGTTGCTAATAGTGATGAGCGCTTGAAAATTTTCTTGCTTGGCAATGTCGAGATACTGGTTTAGTTGGTCAAGCTCGAGGTCATTGGGGCCCGTCTTGAACTCTACGAGGGCTCTCCAGGTGCGCTTACCTTTGGAAATTTGAATCAAGCCATCTGGGCGAATTTTTTTGCCGTTGAACTTGAACTCGGGCTCTATGAAAGTTTGCACAATGCCGTTGAAAGCGCCATGAGCCTTGAGTAACTCGACAGTCAATTCAGGCACACCCTGCAGCACTGCCAAGAATGCGCTTGCCGCTCTCCGCTCCTGTTCGATAGCGCCTTTAATCCCAGTAACAGGTATAAGCCTTGCTTGTTGGAATTTTGTTACATCTAGGTCAGGCATTTTTCCCCAAATCGGCTTGAACTACTCTTTATTCTCTATTGATATCGTGCAAAGGTATCAGCAGACATGCACAATGAGTTGCTTGGGCCGCTCAATCGTGACCACTTCGAATTGAACACTTTCTAGAATCTCAGGATTCCTTGCTAAGACAGAGGGGAAATCTCTTTTTCGTGACGGTCAAATCTCTGACAAGTCAACTTGGAACCAGACTTCCTGGCCATTTGAAATCAAGTTCTGAAGATAATCCTCGGTGGATATGCGGCCGAAACCTCGCCGTTTGGTCCATTTGTATGACTCTGTGCGAACTATTTGAAGCAAAAGACTCTCTCTTACCAAGAAAGTGTGAAACAAAGCGGAGCTGTTGCCCGTAAAACGTGTTTGTTTGCATTCGTCACACCAAGCGGCATTGACGACAAGACCATTCTCGAAATGCGACTCAATTAGCTCTACTGCTTTGATTAGCGCCGACATTTGCACAGCCTCACCCTTTAGGGCTGGGCTTGAGACTTGCACCGAGTAGAAAGTCAAATCTGCACATCCTTTCAAGGTCCAAGGAAATATCTTTGAGTGTTTGAATTTTATGCTTCATTGTCGAGGGCGTGACGGGATTGTCCAAACTAAAATCAGACGGTGGCGAAACTTGATTCCAATTCACAGCAGTGGCTCCGCTCGCTGCTCGCTGACTGGCAGCTTATCGCCGATTTAGCTTTTGGAGACTTGGTGCTTTGGGCACCGAAAAGCGGCAAGCTTCACGCAACTGCCCACGCCAGGCCTGCAGCAGCTGCAACTCTTTTCTACCGCGACATCACGGGAACGCCATCAAGATTTGACTGGGACCAAGTCATCAATACCGCTTGGACCACAGGTGAGCCTGTGTTGTCCGACGAGCCCACGAACTTTGAGGGCGTTCGAACAAAGATCGATGCATACCCAGTATTTGCTCCAGACAAGCAGCCCGACTCGACCCCAATAGCCGTCATTACTCGACACACAAACCTTGGTGAGTCCCGCGTTCCAAATAAGTTGCAGCTCAACTTTGTGGCGATTGGAAACAATCTTCTCCAGATGGTTAGCCGCGGTGCATTTCCAATTCCGGAGGCGGGCACCGACTCGAAGCGCGGAGCACCGCGTGCAAATGACGGCTTGGTTCGACTAGATCAGAGTGGCCGAGTTATGTTTGCAAGCCCAAACGCTCTGTCAATGTTCAATCGCGCGGGTGTTGATGGCGACCTAGAAGGCAGATTGTTTGCAGAAAGCATCACCGGACTTGACCTCCGCCAGGATCAGTTGGATGAAGGCCTCCCGCTGATTCTCACCGCCAAGGGAGCATGGCGAACCGATCTTGAGTTTGAAGATGTGACCATTGCCGTTAGGTCAATCCCGCTCTACGATGGACCTAAGCGTGTGGGTGGCGTTGTCTTATGTCGCGACGTGACCGAACTTCGCGTGCGTGAACGAGCTCTCATCACCAAAGACATGACCATCCGTGAGATTCATCATCGCGTGAAGAACAATCTGCAGACCGTGGCATCTCTGCTTCGAATCCAGTCGAGACAGAGCGACTCGGAAGAGGTGAAAGAGTCCCTTGCTCAGGCCATGCGCCGAGTTAGCGCTATCGCAGTTGTGCACGATGTGCTTTCGGAAGGCATCGAACAAGAAGTTTCGTTTGATCAGATTTTCAAGCGAATTCTGCTACTTGTTCCTGAGATTGCCGGCTACCACACCACCGTGAAAACCGAGTTTCTCGGAAGCTTCGGAGAACTCACCGCTGAGCGCTCAACACCGCTGGCCTTGGTGCTAACTGAGGTTGTAGCGAACGCAGTAGAGCATGGGTTGGCAAATCGAAGCGGAACCGTTCAGGTTGAAGCTGCTCGCGAGAAGAAGAATTTGATTATCACCGTCACCGATGATGGAGCGGGATTGCCTGAGGGCAAAGTCGGTTCTGGTCTTGGAACTCAGATCATCAGAACCCTGGTCGAGTCTGAGCTTCGCGGAAAGATCCTTTGGACTTCGCCTATTCGTGGCGGCACCAAGGTGACTATCGAGTTACCTGCCTAGGCAGTTAGCTTTCCAAGCATTTGCGTGACCGCATCTGCTGGGGAAAGTCCAGGTGGAAATTGCGGTGCCTGACCAGCAATTGCGCGGCCGGCAAGACCGGTCTCGGTGTGACCAAGTAATTCGCTTAGTACTTTGATGCCGCTGCGTCTCCACTCTCTAGAGGCAGCAGTCAGGAATCCGTGTATGGCCATTTTCGATGCCGAGTAGCTCGAGAGCGACGGCAATGGCATCTCTGCAACGATGCCTGTCACATTGAGCACAAAAGCCCCATCT
>CAZLKR010000036.1:5836-7879 GCA_964560155.1 uncultured Aquiluna sp. | reverse complement strand
GCCAGCGAGATTTGGTTGTAGCGCCACCAGCAGATCGCGCGGTCCCCGGTAGTTGACCTGAAGAAGTTTCGAGTCGATGGCGGCTGGAGTGTCAACCGACAGACCGAAGGCAACCAATCCGGCCGAGATGATCACACCGTCAAGCTTGACCGAAGAATTCAAGTATGTCGCCAAGGTCGCGATTGACTCTGGGCTTTCAAGATCAAGCAAAAGCTTCTGAACTACCTGGTCTGGAATGTTGCTAGCAGATTCGTTGGACTTGGCTGTTCCATAAACATTGGCTCCAGCTGACACGAGTTGCTTTACAAACTCATCCCCCAGTCCGCCAGAAGCGCCAACAACCAAAACGTTTTTTCCAGAGAAGTCCATGCGTTACCCAACCCCTTTTCAGTGATTGTTATTTCGAGGTAACAAAGAATTCTTTATGCAAGGCGAAAAGTAGACTTTGACAAAGAATCACAACAGAGGGAATCCACTTGAGAAAAGCCATCCTAAGCTTCGCACTATTGCTTGCGCTGAGCGGTTGCACCCCTGCGCCTCAGGCAGCAACTGCCGACTGCGATGGCGTCTTGGTTCAGGTCAACTTCGGCACTCTCAACGCCGAGCGTATCAATACCTGTATCAACTTCGACGGCGAAGAGATTCTGGCCAAGGACGCACTTTCACAGGCTGGAGTCGAGCTTGAGGGCACCCTCACCTACCCGGATCAAATCGTCTGCCGCGTGAATGGCCTGCCGAGCGAAACCGAGGCAATTGAGGTTGAGGGCCAAGAACCTCACTTGGAAACCTGTGCCGATATGCCACCAGCATTCGCCTATTGGGCTCTCTGGGTTAAAAATGGCGATGCTGCCCAGTGGGAGTATGCGACCGAAGGTGCGGCAACTTTGAAACTGACTAAAGGTCAGTCAGTCGGATTGGCATTTGCCTCCGGAGACCTGGCTCCAACGCCTTCTGAGTGATGTTTAGTCGAATCCGGCAAGTTCAGTTGGCAATTTTGTTGCCGATTGGATTCTTGCTGGCTCGAGTCATTTACGCAGTGCTTTTCGGAGGAGCAAAGGCCGGCGAAATACTGGTTCTGGACTTGCCAAGCGTCGCCCTCGCAGGGCCTTTTGCCCATATCTCAATTCTTGGGCCGGTCTACCTAGATGGGCTATTGGCAAATCTATCAACTGCGCTGCCATTTGCACTTTTCATGCTCGTAACTGGTTTATCGGTCCTACTCTTCAAACCTAAAAACCTCTTTGAGCTAGCTAAAAAAGCGCCGGCATTCTCAGCTCTGTTATCAGCTCTAGCGATTGGCTGGGTTCAGTTACCTGCGCTAATCCAGGCCACTGCTCGCATCAATCGAGCAACCAAGCTGCGAAAAGAAAAGCGAGTTCGCGCGCTACTGCCTATTTTGGAAACGGCCATCGGGACGTCCCTGGCAATTGCTCAACGCATGGTCCTTGCAGCCAATACGCAAAGCTCCAAAGACACGGGGCTCAAAATCACCGATTTCGCCATCGAGCAGGCTGGACTTCAGGAGCTTAATCTTGCCCTCTCATCGGGAGAGTGCATGGTTTTGTCAGGACCGACCGGCAGTGGCAAGAGCAGCTTGCTGCTAGCCGCCACCGGTATGGCGGGGCAGCTAGGCCTTACCCTCTCAGGTGAGATTCGCACTCCGCACGTCATCGGATACGTCCCACAGCAGGCCAGAGAGCAGCTCTTTGGACCGTTGGTGAAGGATGAAATTGCCTCGACCAATAGCTTTGGCCTTTCCTCCAAGATGGATCTGCATGTCCACCTGCTCAGTGAGGGCGAGGCGATTCAGGTGAGCGTTATGCGGGAACTGCAAAAGCAACCGCAACTTCTGATCCTGGATGAGCCATTTGCGGGGCTAGATGCTGAAGCGGCCATCGAACTTGTTGAACTTTTGACCAACTACCTAAGGGATGGCGGAGCAGTGCTGGTAGCTGAGCATAGACCAGAGCTGCTTGCAAGCATTTCAACCCGAACTGGACATCTAGTCGGTGGCAAGCTGGTTTCAGGAAACTGGACACCTTC
>CAZLKR010000036.1:0-5826 GCA_964560155.1 uncultured Aquiluna sp. | reverse complement strand
AAGCGGCCAGGAAGCCTGCCCTACTAACCCAAGACTTGGTGCTGTCCTTTGAGGCACCTTTGATTGGCTACGGGGAAAAGACACTGATCGCTCAGCCCAAGCTCGAAATCAAGCAATCCGCAGTTATTGCAATCACCGGCCGCAATGCAGTTGGAAAGACTTCACTACTCAACGCCATTGAGAGTAGGTCCAAAGATGTCGCAATGGTTCCGGAGCTGGTAAGCGACTTCTTTGTGACCACATCTTTGGGTGCGGAGTTGGCTCGTGCTGATCGTATTGCGAAGGTTGAATCTGGTTTCACTGGGGCAAGCTTGGAGTCCATTGTTGGCGAGCTTCCTGCGCTAGCAACTCATCCGCGCGACCTATCCGCAGGCACGCAGTTGGCACTGGCCATGGCAATGCAGCTGAGTCACAAGCCAAAAATCCTGCTGATTGATGAACCTGCTAAAGGTTTTGACCCACAGACCAAAGCGCAAGTTGTCGCAACTCTGGAGTGTGTTCGCGAGACCGGCTGTGCGGTGGTTTTTGCAACTCACGATCATGACCTAATCGAGCAACTTGGTGCCACGGTCTATCAGATTACGAATGCTCAGTTGATAACGGTTGGCCAGGTGCTGGCATGACCTTGAATTTTCAGCGAATTGGCCTGGTTCTGATTTCCCTTGTTGGTCTGGCGGGCTTTGTTTGGCCGCTTTGGCTACCTCAGGCTGTCAGCAGTGCAGACGCAACCTCTGGCTGGTTGGCCCTAGCGCTACTACCCCTGCTCGCCATCACAGCGCTGTGGTTAGCGCAAGGGAAACTTAGTGGCCCCAGGCAAATAGCATTGCTTGGTTTGTTGGCGGCGATTGCCGCCGGGACTCGCATCGCGACCAGCGGTGTTGGTGGCTTTGAGTTGATTTTCGTCGTTGTGATTTTGGGAGCGGCGGCCCTGGGAGCAAGATTTGGCTTCCTACTTGGAGCGCTTTCGATACTGCTATCGTCGCTGTTCTTTGGCGGCATTGGACCATGGACCGCTTTCCAGGTTTTTGCTGTTGGCTGGGTTGGTGCTGGCGCTGGATTGCTTGGAAAGCGAATGGGCGAGAAGCTCAGGAGCTGGCAGTTGGCGATTTACGCAGTTCTAGCAGCCTATGTCTTTGGCTTGGTTATGAACCTATGGTTCTGGCCTTTTGCCGTTGGACCGCAAACCTCAGTCTCCTTCAATCCAGCGGGATCGATGGGGGAGAACCTAGCGAGTTTCTTGGCTTATAGCTTGGTTAGCTCAACTCTGACTTGGGACACCGTCAGGGCCGTGAGCTCTGCCGTATTGATACTTCTCATTGGCAAACCCTTTATACAGACTCTGCGCCGCTATAAGTTTTAGACCGAGAAGTATTTAGCCTCTGGGTGGTGGAAGACAAATGCATCGGTTGACTGCTCTGGGTGCAGCTGCAGTTCTTCGCTAAGTTCAATACCTAGGCGTTCTGGGCGCAAAAGTTCGACCACCTTGCGACGATCTTCCATTTCTGGGCAGGCTGGGTAGCCAAGCGAGAATCGAGCTCCTCGGTATTGAAGGTCAAAGTAGCCGGCGATGTCACTTGGGTCTTCACTTTCAAAACCTAGTTCCGCCCTAATGCGGCCGTGCCAGAACTCCGCCAACGCCTCGGTGAGCTGCATGGCTAGACCATTGAGTTCCATGTAGTCACGATATGCGTTTTCTTTGAAGAGTTTCGCCGTGAAGTTATCCACGTTCCCACCCACAGTCACAAGCTGCAGCGGCATTACATCAATCTGGCCAGACTCTTTACTTCTTACAAAGTCAGCTAGACATAGGTGACGGTCGCGACGTTGCCTTGGGAAGTTGAACCTCAAGCGCTCAGTGCCAATTTCACCCGATGCCCCATCCGGTGCCAAAAGGCCGGGCTTTCCTAAGACGCCGGTTGGGTCATCCGCGTGGTGCAGGACCACAACATCATTTCCCTCTGAGTAGACCGGGAAGTAACCGTAGGCAACCGAGGCATCAAAGACACCCTCGGCCAGGATTCGATCCAGCCAGTAGCGCAACCTTGGCCTGCCCTCAGCCTCAACCAACTGCTCGTAGCTGGTCTGATCCTCGCCACGAGATGGCTTGAGACCCCACTGGCCCATGAACGTTGCACGCTCATCCAAGAACGATGAGTAATCCGCAAGTTTGAGACCTCGCACCAACCTGGTGCCCCAGAACGGAGCAGTTGGAACTGGGTTATCACTTGCCACATCAGACCGGGTTGGCATGTCCTCAGGCTCTGTGAGAGTGAGGGTAGTTTTGGCATGGATGCGCTTTTTCAGAGCTGGCAGCCCAACGCTCTCTGGATCTGCCCCGCGGGCAATTTGCACCAACGGCTCCATTAAGGCAAGACCCTCAAAGGCATCCTTGGCATAGCGAACTACACCGTCAAACTGACCTGCCAAATCATCCTCTACGAACGCTCTGGTCAAAGCGGCACCGCCAAGAATCACCGGCCACTTTTTCGCCAGTCCGCGACTAGCCAACTCTTGAAGGTTTTCCTTCATGACCAAGGTCGACTTCACCAAAAGACCCGACATACCGATCACATCGGCATTGTGCTCTTCGGCGGCAGCGATGATGTCGCTGATTGGCTGCTTGATGCCAATGTTGATCACCTGATAGCCGTTGTTGGTGAGGATGATATCGACCAGGTTCTTGCCGATGTCGTGCACGTCACCGCGAACCGTTGCCAGCACGATAGTGCCCTTGCCAGCCTCATCGGTTTTCTCCATGTGAGGTTCCAAAAGCGCGACGGCAGACTTCATGACCTCGGCGGATTGCAGCACGAATGGGAGCTGCATCTCGCCCTTACCAAAGCGCTCACCAACCACCTTCATGCCCTCAAGCAGATGGTCGTTGATGATTGCAAGCGGTGCAACACCGTCGGCACGAGCAAGGTCAAGATCTTGCTCCAGACCCTTGGCCTCGCCATCGATAATTCTGCGCTGTAAGCGCTCGGTGACTGGCAGAGCTGCTAGCTCAGCGGCTCTGGCGTCCTTTAGGGCTGCCGAGCTTGCACCATCAAACATCTGCAGGATGGCTTCCAACGGGTCGTAGGTGAGGTTTCCGGCATCGTCGTATTCACGACGGTCGTAAATCAAATCAAGCGCAACCTTGCGCTGCTCGGCTGGGATGTTTGCCAGCGGCATGATTTTGGCGGCATCGATGATGCCGGTGTCCAAACCTGCCTCAGTGGCCTCGTGTAGGAACACCGAGTTGAGTACCGCCCTAGAGACTGGATTTAGTCCAAACGAGACATTCGATACACCCAAGGTGGTGTGGACACCTGGGTAGAGCCGGTTCACCTCGCGAATCGCCTCGATGGTCTCAATGGCATCTCGGCGAGTTTCCTCTTGGCCGGTTGCAATAGGGAAGGTTAGGCAGTCCACGATGATGTCTTCGACCCTCATGTCCCAGTCGCTAATCAAAGTGTCGATCAATCTGGATGCGATGCGAACCTTGTCCTCGCGAGTTCGGGCTTGGCCCTGCTCATCAATCGTCAGGGCAACTACCGCAGCGCCGTGTTCTTTGACCAGCGGCATGGTGCGCTGGAATCTAGAACCGACTTGGTAGCCATCCTCAAAGTTGACGGAGTTGATAACTGGTCTTCCACCGATTAGCTCAAGTCCCGCCTTCATAACCTCAGGCTCAGTGGAGTCGATAACCAAAGGCAGCGTCGATGAGGTTGTGAAGCGAGAAACTATCTCGGTTATATCCCGAACGCCATCTCGACCGACATAGTCGATACAAACATCCAAAAGGTGCGCGCCATCGCGGACCTGCTTCTTCGCAATCTCAACACAGTCATCCCAGCGCTCTTCCAGCATTGCCTCACGGAATGCCTTTGAACCATTGGCGTTAGTGCGCTCGCCAATGGCGAGGTAGCTGTTGTCCTGCTTCAGTGGCACGTGCTGGTAGAGGCTGGAAACACCCGGTTCAATCTCAAGTTTGCGGTTAGGAACCGGTGTGCCGGCAAGACGGTCAACCACTGCCCTTAGGTGCGCCGGGGTGGTGCCGCAGCAACCACCGACCATGGCCAAACCAAATTCCTTCACGAACTGCTCGTGCGCAGTTGCTAATTCACTTGGGCTCAGTGGGTAAAGAGCACCATCGCCAGAAAGGATCGGCAAGCCAGCATTCGGCATGACCATCACTGGCACGCGAGAGTGCTTACTGAGCTGCCTCAGGTGTTCGCTCATCTCGGCAGGACCGGTTGCACAGTTCAAACCGATCATGTCGATGCCCAATGGCTCGAGTGCAGTTAGCGCAGCGCCAATCTCGCTTCCGAGCAACATGGTTCCGGTGGTTTCTACCGTCACCTCAACAAAGATTGGAAGCCTGACTCCCGACTCGACAATCGCCAAGCGACAGGCATTGACTGCCGCCTTGGTCTGTAACAGGTCCTGGCTGGTCTCGACCATGAAGGCATCCGCGCCGCCGGCGATAAGGCCCTTGGCTTGCAGCGCAAAAGTCTGCTTGAGGTTGTCGTAGCTGGTGTGACCTAAGGTTGGTAGCTTGGTTCCTGGTCCCATCGAGCCCAATACCCAGCGTGGCTTGCCATCTTTTGCGGTGAAGCGATCGGCACTCTGGCGAGCAATCTCCGCGCCTTTTTGAGCCAGCTCCTCGATGCGATCTTCGATGCCGTAGTCCGAGAGGTTGGACCAGTTCGCACCAAAGGTATTCGTCTCAATGCAATCAACACCTGCCTCGAAGTAGGCATCGTGAACCGAAGAAACAATGTCTGGTCTGGTTGCGTTTAGAACCTCATTGCAGCCCTCGTGGCCCTGGAAATCCTCCAGGGTTGGCTTTTGATCCTGCAGCATGGTGCCCATTGCGCCATCGGCAATAACCACCCTGGTCGCGAGTGCGTCCATTAGGTCTTTAGCGCGTGGCGCTAGTGCAACCTTCTTGAACTCATGCAGATACAAAAAGACTCCGTAAAGAATTGGGATTCGCAGGCCTGCGCAATAGAGAAAGGATACCTGCTTCCCAAGTATCAAATGAGAATTGTTTCTTTCACGCAGTATGTTTTAGTGATGCAGCTAATCGGAATTTGGGCAGTCATTGCAGCAACGCTAGGTCCGTTGCAAAACATCTTGGGCTGGGGCATCTCTGGAGCACTCTGGCCAGGCTATGACCCAATTGCAAAAACCATTAGCGATCTGGCTGCAGATGACTCTCCGGTGAAGTGGATCCAATCCAGCTTCTTCCTCTTTGGAGCACTCCTCACGCTGATTGGTGCTTGGAGTGCTAAGGCGTTTGCACTGCCAGGTCGCATTGCTTTGGGAATGGCAGGTTTTGCCGCCCTTGGCTATACCTTCTATGCCACCCCGTCGCAGATTTCGTACTCGGAGGAGCACCGCTTCTACGCCACCATCGCGTTCATTCTTTTCTCTGCATGGCCAATCTTGGCAATGCGTTTCGATAAGCGTTACCACTGGGCACTTAGGCCAGTCGGAGCAATAAGCGCGACGGTGGCGATGGGCTTGACCACCCTGTGGTTCCTATTGACCTGGTTGGAGCCGGGTCAGCCAATTGTGGGGCTGTCGGAGCGCGTAATTGCAGTCATGCAGGTGCTGTGGCTCTCGTTTGCAATCTGGGCGCAGTATCTGCACCAGCAAAAACACCTGAAATCCAGTGTCTTGTGCCTAGATGGCGACGAGCTATTCCGCTAGAAGCCCGACCCGCAGTCAAGGTCTCTCTGAGCTTGAAAATAAATCAGATCTCGAAGCTAAGCCAGACTTGGAGAGCGCGCTTTGAAGTATCTTCTTTGCCCACGATTCTGAAATGAGAAGTTCCTT
>CAZLKR010000035.1:0-11591 GCA_964560155.1 uncultured Aquiluna sp. | reverse complement strand
AGTCGAATCGAGATTGCCAAACCGCGATTGCTCGGGCTGGAGATTCTCGAAACCCATGCCATGGTTGCCGGCTGGCCGATCCCCATCGCAAACCCAGTAACCGCCAAGAGCGCTGCAATTAGATAGAACTCTGTGCTCATTGCGATGCCGATTGCGCCAAGCATGGTCACGGCGGAGCCGACCACAAGAATTGTCCTTAGGCCAAATCGATCTCTGAGGGGGCCAAGGACGAATCGAACCGCCATTGAGAAAAGTGCCCTTATGGCTAACAGAACTCCGATTTGAGTCACCGAGAATCCAAGCGCAATGCCCAACAGCGGAAGGTAGATCAGCGTCACATCCACAACCGCCGTGGTGGCACCAGCAACGAAGATTGCGGGCTTATAGCCGGGGACTGCAAAGACTTCTTTGATCGAGCCTTTAGGTGACCCATCGCCAGTTGAGGCCAACTTCGCGAAAAGCGGAATCGTCACAATTGCACCCAAAACAAATAGCCCAGCGGCAAACCACAACGCCGGTGCCACGATGATCTCTGGGCCATCGGACTCGGCTAGGTAACCGCCAACAAATGGTCCTATGGCGTGACCCAGAGATGCGTAAAAGGTAAGTAGGCCAAAGTTGGTTTCGTATTTCTTATCCTCGGAGAATTGGGCAATTAGTGTCTGCCCGCCGACCATCGCTAAAAGATGCCCGGTTCCCATAAGTGGCATCCAAAGCATTAGCTGCCAAAGCTGGTCTGAAAACACCAGACCAACGGTGGATACCAAAGTAAGAATTGGCCCGAGGAATGTCGCCCTACCGGCAAAACCAAAGTCAACCCACTTGCCCACCGGTATGGCAAACAGAAATGGCGCTAGGGCAAATGTGGCACCAATGATTCCAACCAGGGTGGCATCGGCACCGAGGTTGACGGCCTGATAAGTGGCCATTGGACGAACTACATACACTCCAGCCTGAATCAGACCGGAGTGTATGAGGACAAGAACCAGCCACCCAGTAGGTATCGGTCTTGTGGTTCGCAATTATGCCTGCTGTTTAGATCTAACGATCTTCAGGACCTGCGGGGTAATGATCACCAAGGCCAAAATCACGTAGATGGTAACCGTGAACGGAGTGCTAACCAACACACTCCAGTCACCAGCAGCACCCTGCAACGCCCTTCGGAATTCCTGTTCAGCCATTGGCCCAAGAATCACACCGAGGATCAAAGGTGTGACCGGATAGCCAAACTTTCTAAACAGCAATCCGATGATTCCAATTACTACCGCCGCCCAAAGGTCGAACGAGCTGTTATTGAGCACGTAAGCACCAACCATGGAGAAGGTCACAATGCCTCCGTAAAGGTACGGGGCTGGGATCTCAAGCAGCTTTGCCCACAGCCCAACCAGTGGAAGGTTGATGACCAAAAGCAACAGGTTGCCGATGAACAGCGAAGCGATCAGAGTCCAAACCAAAACTGGCTGGTCGGTGAAAAGTAGCGGTCCAGGACGAATGTCAAATTGCTGGAACGCGACCAACATCACCGCTGCGGTTGCAGAGGTAGGAAGACCCAAGGCCAATAGTGGAACCATGGCTCCGGCAGCATTTGCGTTGTTAGCAGCTTCAGGACCGGCAACACCCTCGATAGCGCCGTTGCCGAACTCATTGTGCTTCTTCTTAGCCAAGCGCTTCTCGAGCGAATAGCTCAAGAAGGTTGGTAGCTCGGAGCCACCGGCAGGAATCACTCCGGTTGGGAAACCAATCGCGGTTCCACGTAGCCAAGGCAGGAAGGATCGCTTGAAGTCAGACTTAGTCATCCAAGCCAGACCCTTGAACTTATTCTTTTCAATGCCGCCCAGTTTTCCGTAGAGGGAAACGTATAGGGCCTCACCCAAGGCGAATAGCGAAACCACCAAAACCACAGTTTCGATGCCGTCGAATGCCTCAGGGATTCCGAAGGTTAGGCGCGAAGAACCAGTTTGAAGGTCAAGACCAATAAGACCGATGGATAGACCAAAGGTAAGTGCTATCAAGCCTCGACGCATCGACTGACCCAAAACCGCACCAACAGTTCCAAACGCCAAAACCATTAGCGCAAAGAAGTCAGCCGGGGTCATTCGGATACCGATCCAGGCGATTGTCGGTGACGCCACGGCCACGATTCCGGTGGCAATTGCACCGGCAACGAACGAACCGATGGCGGCTGTGGCAAGGGCAGCACTCGCCCTACCGTTGCGAGCCATCTTGTTACCCTCGATGGTGGTCATTACCGAACCAGATTCACCAGGGGCATTTAGCAGGATCGAGGTTGTCGATCCGCCATACATCGCACCGTAGTAAATCGCACCAAACATAATCAGTGCTGCGGTTGGGTCAACAGCCAGAGCAACAGGCAGCAGTAGCGAAATCGCCAGTGCTGGACCGATGCCCGGCAGCACGCCGACCAAAGTTCCCAAAATGGTTCCCAACAGAGCAAAGCCCAAATTGGTGATTGTTAGTGAGTTAGCAAAACCCGCCAGGAATGAAGAGAAGTCCATTACCAACCTCCGTCTTCCTCGACGACAACGCCGTTCTCATCCACAATCTCGTCGCCAGGAGCATTGTCAGTGGCGGGGTTGAGGATCTGTTCAACAGTGTCAAGACCCGATGGCAGCTGAAGCTGTAGTCCCTCATTGAATGCAAAGAAAATTGCGATAGATAAAAGCACCGCGATTACGGCGGTGCGAAGGTTGCGCTTGGCACCAATAGCCTTCGCAACTAAAAAGTAAAGTACGGCTCCCATGATTGGGAATCCAAGGATAGGCATCAAGAATGCATAGAGCACCAGTGCGCCGGCTAGAAGGCCGAAGGCCTTCCAGTTTGGATCAGACACCGCGACGCCGCCCTCGACGCCTTCCGGTGTGCCGCGCTCACCTCTGATAACGGCGATGATCTGAGCTGCCGAGAGAACAAACAGCAAACCGCCAACGATGTAAGCAAAGACCTCCGGACCCACGAAGCCAACCGCGTTGGACTTCTTGATGTTGAAGGTGTCAACTAAAACTGTTACTGCAACAACAAAGAGGAAGCTGGTGAAAACCAGCTCCCCCTTTGCTGCAGATTTGTTGCTATTGATCACAGACCAAGCTCACGGTAGATGGTGAGGATTGACTGCTCTTGTCTGGTTAGCCATGACTTGAATGCGTCACCGGCCTGCCAGTTGTTAGCCCAAACGTTCTTCTTCATAACTTCCTTCCAGGTGGTTCCCTGGCGAGTTACGTCAAGTGCACGGATGACCTGGTTGCGAGCTGCCTCCGAAGTTCCCTTTGGAAGCATTAGTCCACGCCAGTTACCAGCAACTACGTCAACCTTCTGAGACTTTAGGGTCTCAGCGGTGATGCCTGGCACCTTGGATGCGGAAGAGATACCTAGGATGCGCAGGGTGCCGGCAGCAACCTGGTCCTTGAACTCACCGTAACCAGAGATACCTGCCTTGGAGCTACCGTTTAGTAGAGCTGCAGTCACCTGAGCACCACCGGAGTAAACAACGTAGTTCAGGTCCTTGATGGTTAGGCCTAGTGCCTCGTAGATCAAGACAGCGGTGTAGTGGTCAATACCACCAAGGTTTCCACCTGCGATTGGCAGGGTAGCCTTCTTTGCCTTGATGTCTGCAACTAGGTCAGCCAAAGTCTTGTATGGCGAGTCAGCAGGAACGACAACAACTTCCCACTCACCCATCATTCGGGCGGCAGCAACTGCGTCGCTGGTGTCAAATGGAACCTTGGTAGATGCAACTCCACCAACCATTGCGAAACCAGTTACTAGACCCTTACCGGACTTGCCCTTCTCGTTTACCAAGAATGCGCTTAGACCGGTGGTACCACCGGCGCCAGAGATGTTGCGGAAGGTTGCATCGGCAAGCAAGGTGCCCTCAGCCCTCATGGAGCGCATTAGCTCGCGACCGAAGGTGTCATAGCCACCACCAGCGCCACCAGCCATGTATAGGTCCATTTCCTTGATGGTTGGGAAGGTTGGGTATGCCCAGATCTTCTGGCCCAAGTAGGTACCTGCAGTCTCAACCTTGCAAACAAGGTTTGAGCCATCGGCACCCTTCTTTAGAGCGACCTGCTTCAGGGTTGCACAAGGCGAACCGTACTTGGCCTGGTGAGCAGGGGTTCCGCTAGCAGATGCTGGAGCGGCTGAAAGGGTTGTAGCAATAAGCGCGAGCGCCGTTGCTGCGACAGCGAATTTCTTCAAAGATTCCTCCTAGTAGTCAAGAGGATCCGACTTGGATCCCCCGCAACGGAGAACAAATGGGAGGGCAGCCTTTGCCAACCCCATTGTTGACCGAAGGCTGAGTCTCTTCCGCCACTTGCGTGACCACTGGTTCCGGGTGTTTAGCCGTGATGACGAAACCAGTGCTTAGGAATACTCCCTCAGCGGTTTCACACTAGCGGTAAGCCTTTACAGAGTTGTCAGGTATACCAATTCGTTACATTTCAACGGGAATAAGTTTTGGGCAAAAAACGAGAAATTTTACTCAGGTCCAAACAAAGAGCGGAGACGAGAGGATTTGAACCTCCGAGGGGCTTTTAAAACCCCTACCTCATTAGCAGTGAGGCGCACTCGACCGGGCTATGCGACGTCTCCTTGTAGCCGCATAAGCCTACTAGGAAATCTGGGTGAAGGTAAAACTAGTTAGAGCAGCTCTTGACGGATGCGTTGGTGCCCTGCACCCAATCTGGCAATGCCTCTTCGCTAGCGGTTGCGGTGGTTTCGGTAGCCGGCTGCGTCGCTGGAGCAGACTCTTCAGCCACCACCGCACCGGAGCCTGGGTTGGCCTCAGCAAGAACCAGTGGCTCATCCTGGGCGATGCGGTCAAAAAGAACTTGAGCCTGGTCTTTGATAACACCAACGCGACCCGCGTAAGCACCGCTGAGGCTGTAGACCGGAAGCTTGAGGAACGTGATCTTGTCTAGGTCAACATCGTTGACCTCCCTTGCCATGCCGAGGATCACACCAATCTCGGTGAGGCTGTTGGAGAGGGTCATGTTCTCCAAGGCAGCGGTGCCGAGCTTGAGCATGGTGAATGGGTTGGTTAGTGCGCCTTCGTCCTTGAGCTTGCGAACCAGCGAGGTTAGAAACACCTGCTGGTTTGAAATTCGAGAGAGGTCAGAGCCGTCGCCAACACCGTGACGGGTGCGGAGGAAGGCAAGCGCCTGCTCACCGATCAGGGTGTGCTCGCCGGCCTCTAGGTAAAGCTGGGTGTAGTCGTCCTTGATTGGCTCTGCCACACAAACCGTAACTCCACCAACCGCCTCACTCATGGCGATAACGCCCTTGAAGTCGATCATCGCAAGGTATGGAATCTTGACGCCGGTTAGCTGCTGAACGGTTAGCAGCGTGCAGGCTGGGCCACCGGTATTCATGGTGGCATTGATCTGCACCATGTCCCTAGCGCCAAACTTGTCGCCGCCCTCAGGGTTTGGGCACTCTGGCACCGAAACCATTAGGTCTCTCGGGAATGAGAGCGCAACCGCATTCTTACGATCCGCGGAAACGTGCAAAAGAATGATCACGTCGGCAAGGGCATTGCCCGCTGGTCCGTAGGAAGTCTTTCCTTGTCCAACGCGAGTGTCAGAACCAATAACCAAAATGTTGATTGGGCCGTTGATTTCCTCAGCGGTTGGCGGGGCATAGGTTGCGCCATCGGTTGAATAGACATCGATACCCGAGGCATTTAGTTGGCTAAGCACGTAAACGTAGCCACCACCAACGGCAGCAACACCTAGACCTACGACAACCACCATAGAAATTAGGAGTTTGGTTAGCCAGCCGCGTCGCCTTGGGCGGCGCTGATCTTCGGGAAAAATGAATTCGGGCTGGGTCACTTGAAAAGTCTAGGGATTAATTGCTGATAGTGGGCTAGGAAAGTGGCGGAGGCCGTGGGATTCGAACCCACGAGACATTGCTGTCCACTGGTTTTCAAGACCAGCTCCATCGGCCGCTCGGACAGACCTCCGCGGGAAAGTTTAGCGGTTAATCTAAGAATTTGAGACCCTCAAGTGCCTCTAGCACCTGAGCAACGCCATCCTGATCAACAGCAGCTGTGACGGCAGTGGCCTCGAGCTTTACCTCTTCTGGGGCTTGGCCCATGGCGTAGGCATAGCCTCCGAGGGAGCGAGCCCAGCGGAACATCTCGATGTCATTGCGGCCATCGCCCATAACCAGGGTGCGCTCACCAGGGATCTCATACTGCTGGCGAAGCTGCTCGAGAGCATGGCCCTTATCGATTCCCTTTGGTGCAATGTCCAACCAGGCGGTGTAGCCAATCGCATAGGAAACCGACTGCAGTCCAATCTTGGACATCAGCCCTAAGAACTCATCAACATCATGCTCCGGTGAGAGCACTACCACTCGGGACACCGGGTGCTCGAGCAATTCTGAAAGCGGTGCCTCTCGGTTGTCATCCCCCAGCGCATAGGAAGGGAAAGGCTTGTGGAAACGGTAACTGCCGTCTGCGTGCTCAACCGCAAAGTGAGCGTTTGGTAGTTGCTCGATCAGCTCGGTCAACACCTCAGATGGATCAAAGGTCTTCACATCGTGCATCGCATAGCCGCGAGGGTGATCCTCTTCCAAACGGATGGTTACCGCTCCGTTTGAGCAGACCGAGTGGTTCAGCGTGACACCCAGATCCTTGATGACCGGATAGGCATTTGCCGCGGCTCGACCAGTTGCAATCACAACCTCATGGCCAAGGGACCGGACTCTAGAGACCTGCTCGACAACCCGCTTGGACAGGAAACCGTCATCGTGCACCAAGGTGCCATCGATGTCGATACCAATCAACCAGGGTTCAAAAGCTGCCATGGGTTAGTGCTTTGGCACAATCTTCTCGATGCCGCCAAGGTAGGGACGCAGTGCCTTAGGGATTGCCACCGAACCATCTTCCTGCTGGTGGTTCTCCAGGATTGCAACCAACCATCTGGTGGTGGCCAAGGTGCCGTTTAGCGTGGCAGCAGTCTTTGGCTTGCCAGCCTCGTCGCGGTAACGAGTGTTTAGTCTGCGGGCCTGGAAGGTGGTGCAGTTGGAGGTGGAGGTCAGCTCGCGATAGGTGCCCTGAGTTGGGACCCAAGCCTCAACGTCATACTTTCTGGCAGCAGACGAACCAAGATCACCGGCGGCAACATCAATCACACGGTATGGCAGTTCACACTTCTGCAGCATCTGCTCTTGCCAAGCCAAAAGGCGACCGTGCTCTGCCTCGGCCTCTTCTGGCTTGCAGTAGCTGAACATCTCTAGTTTGTTGAACTGGTGAACACGCAAAATACCGCGGTTGTCCTTGCCGGCAGAGCCAGCTTCCCTGCGGTAGCAGGTTGACCAACCGGCGTATCTCATTGGTGACTCAAGGCTCTCGATGATTTCATCGCGGTGGTAACCGGCAAGTGCTACCTCGCTGGTACCGGTTAGATAAAGGTCATCAGCAGGTAGGTAGTAAATCTCATCGGCGTGCTCGCCCAAGAATCCGGTTCCCTGCATCACCTCTGGCTTTACCAAGGTGGGGGTAATCAAAACGGTGAAGCCCGCCTCGGCAGCCTGATCCATTGCAAGCTGCATCATGGCAAGTTCTAGCCTGGCTCCCCAGCCCTTCAGGAAGTAGAAGCGAGATCCAGAAATCTTTACCCCGCGCTCGATGTCGATGACATCTAGCAATTCACCGAGCTCGGCGTGATCCTTAGGCTCAAAGCTAAAGCTAGGAATGGTGCCGACTGTTTTCACCAGCACAAAGTTCTCTTCGCCACCGGCAGGCACATCAGCCAAAACCACGTTCTCGATCTTGTAGAGAATCTTGTTGAGTTCTTCATCGGCAGCATTGGCTGCGGCATCGGCTGCCTTCACGGAAGCGGCAAGCTCCTGAGCCTGTGCAACCAGCTGAGCCTTCTCCTCTTTCGGAGCGGCGGCAACCAACTTGCTGTGCTGGTTTTGCTGAGCACGCAGGTTCTCAAATTCACCAAGTGCGGCACGCTTTTCAAGGTCAAGCTTCAACGCCTTGTCGACCAGAGACACATCCGCTCCGCGGGACACTTGCGAAGCCCTGATGGCATCTGGGTTTTCTCTGAGCAAACTGAGGTCAATCACGAGTAAAGACTACCTTGGGTTGCACCTAGGCTTGTGGAGTGCAGAGCATGGCAGTCATCTTCAACCCGTCCAAAATTGCTGCGGGCAAACTAAAGGCTGCCTTCACCAAGGCTGGTTTTGATGCCATAAAGTTCTACCCCACCGATAAAGCCACCGGTGGTGTGATCGCCGCTGAAACCGCAATTGCAAACGGGGCCACCCATCTAATTGCAGCCGGCGGCGATGGCACAATTCGCGCTTGTGTCCAGGGCATTGCCCAGCAAGATGCCAAAATCTCTGTCGGCTTAGTGCCAATTGGCACAGGCAACATCCTGGCTAGAAACCTAAAGCTTCCGGTCACAAACATCGATAAGTGCATCAAGCGAGCGGTCGCCGGCAGCCTCTACAGCATTGATCTGGGCATCGCGACCGCGGTTGACACCGATGGTGTGATTCAGCGCTACTTCTTCACCGGCATTGCCGGTATCGGTATGGATGCTCGCATCATGCAGCGCACCCTGCCGGCCCTGAAGAAGCGGGTTGGTTGGATTGCCTATATAGAAGGTGGCTTTCGCTCACTGCCGTTGAAGTTTGAAAAGTTTGAGGTTCTGGTCGATGACTTGGCAGTCAAAAGCCTCAAGAGCTACTCGATTTTAATTGGCAATGCCGGTTGGTTGCCCGGGCAGATCTCGATGATGCCGGATGCTCGCTTGGATGACGGCAAGTTAGATGTTGCAGCAATTGGTCCAAGAAAGATTTGGAACTGGGTGGATTTCGTTTCGCGAGTCACCTGGCAAAACAAGGTGGTTAGGCCATTGGCCTTGGGTCGAAAGTGGATGGACCAAACCGCCAACCTAAAGACCATTGAAAACCTTGGCGGATCTCGCATACGCGTAAAGCCACATCACCCAAGTCCGCTGCAGTTGGATGGCGATGTGATCGGCGATGTGCTTGAAGCGGACTTTAGCCTGAAGATAAAAGGGCTCACACTCAAGCTCTAATGTTCCTCCAGGGGAATGTGGATAACCGAACTCCAAAACCCAAGGTGGCATTGTTAACCTGTGACTTTTGGACTAAAGATTCTCGCGGTGGACGATGAGCCACTGGTACTTACTTTGCTATCCGAAACCCTCAAGGCTCACGGCTATGAGGTGACCACTGCGACGGATGCCGCAAGCGCCAAGCGAGCGTGCACAAACTTCGACCCGGATCTTGCAATCCTGGACGTCGATCTTGGCAGTGGCCCAGACGGTTTTGATCTTGCGACCTCGCTTCGCCACTCCAGTCCAACCCTCGCCATCATTTTTCTGACCAACGTCGCCGAGCCACGCCTGGCCGGTAAGTCGGTAAAGAACCTGCCAGCCGGTTACGGCTATTTGCTCAAGTCAAAACTTGGCGACAGCAAGCTCTTAAATGCGGCCATCGTTGGTGTAGCGCGCGGTGCCGGCAAAGAGTTCCGCGAGAACATTGATTCCGGGCACGCACTTGGCAAGCTGAGTAGATCCCAGCTACAGGTAGTGCAGCTATTGGCCATGGGCAAATCAAACGAAGAAATCGCTCAGATTCGCAACACCACTATTCGTGCGGTGCGCCTAATTCTGGTGAGGGCATTCAAGGTGATGGGAATCTCTGAGCAAGGTGGTCCGGAGCGCAGAGTTCAGGCAGCTATTCAATACTTGAAAGCCACTGGATTCCCACGATGACCAAAGAGGTGTCAGAGGCACCGCGCTCTTGGCTATCGCAAATGCGAGATTCGCTTTTCTCAGCTCTGCTTCACACTGGCAGCCTCAAGTTTCAAAACCCATGGTTTTGGGTTCCGGTTTTTTACACACAGGTATCTAGTCTCTTTGCATTTGATTTTGGCCGTCGCGAGATAGTTAGCCCCCAAGCGGGACTTCTCATTGCTATTTCGTTCGTGGGCTACTGGCTTTTGTATCCGGTCTTGGCTTGGCTCGTGTCGCGCGCAGCTGAGAAAACCAAATGGTTGTGGGTCGTATCTGGGCTACTTGTTCTGGGCGTATCTCGTGGGTACCTGCTCGAGCATCTATATGAGACCTCTGAGGCCGAGGCGTTAGCTAGCTTTCTGGCTCGCTTGCCTGGTGACATAACGATCGGTTTCATCATTGTGGTTGCGCTATCGGAGCTGATTTACTCCTCTGACCGACACGTTGGTGCGATTCGAAAGCTTTACGACGCGCAGACACTGCTTCTTGAAAACAGAAAGCAAACCTCGGGCAGAGCGGTGGAAACCGAGTCTCGGCTTCGCGAAATGGCTGAGCAGGCTCTCCTTGGTGAGCTAAATCGAATCAAGTCGCTACTGACAGCCGCTGCCAAGTGGAAAGAAGTCCGCGCGGTTGCCGGTGAAATCAGTGATCTAATCACCAATGAGGTGCGGCCACTGAGTCACAAGCTTCGCAACAAGCTGGAGGATTTCAGCTCAACCAAAGAGTTAGCCCGGGTAATTAAGCCACTGCGCTTTGGTCGCCCCAAGAATGTCTCTGCGGCTCAGGACACCAGGATCGTTGGACTGTACTTGCTCGCCATGCCAAACATCTTGCTAACCATCAATGGACTCTCTGACCTTGAGGTAACCCTGGCATGCCTTGCGGTGAGCCTTTTGATCGTTCCCATTGGTCTTGCCTTGCGGCAATTGATTTCGATGCTGAAGCTGAAAAACCGTTACCTGAACTGGACCGGCATTATCAGCATTTTGATTTTGAGCTATCTCCCACTTCAGCTTCTGACTGTTTCATTCCTTCCTGACCACCCAGAGCTTGCGAACCTAAGGCAGACCGGTATCGGGGTTTATCTCTTTATTGGAATATCAATAGCTCTCTGGCGAGCCATCGAACGAAGCCGAGCGGACATTGAGCTTGAACTGAGCGAAATGAACCTAGATGTGCTGCGCAGCACGGCAATTGTGGAGCAGCAGATTTGGATTGCTCAGAAAAAGTGGGCATACCTGGTTCACGGAGCGGTTCAGGGAGCACTGACAGTTGCTGCTTCAAGGCTGCAGCTGGCTGATGAGAAGAACCCAGCTGACACCGCGCAGATTCTTAAAGACCTAGACAAAGCAGTTGCGGCCCTCAAGGGTGACTGGAGCCAGGAGCAGGGCTTCGACGCCTTTATCAAGGAAACTCAGGAAACTTGGGATGGGGTTTTGTCCATTGAGGTTTCGATTAACAAGAAGAGCAAACCGCTTCTTGAGAGCCCAATTACGGCACGGTGTGTTTCTGAGATCGTCAAGGAGCTGGCTGGCAATGCCTATCGTCACGGGAAAGCTAAGCGCTTGGTTGTTGCCTTTGGCACAAATGCCAATGGCGATCTAACTCTCAGCGCGAGTAACGATGGTTCTGGGCTGAGCAATCCCGAGAGTGGTCTTGGTTCGGCTTTGTTCAATGACCTGACTATGGAGTGGTCGATTACCCAGGACAAGGGTGGCGTGAACTTCAACGCCATCCTGCCGGCAATTTATCCGCGCAGTGAATCCAGCCAGGCTTGAGCAGACTCATAAG
>CAZLKR010000034.1:0-12201 GCA_964560155.1 uncultured Aquiluna sp. | reverse complement strand
TGGTGAACTTTATGGTGGCGAGCTGCAGGTGATCCAAAGTGAATTTGGTCACGATGGCTTCCTAATTGAAATTGAGGAAGTTGGCCAAAGGCTTGCGGGTCTATTAGCCCTCTAGGCTATTGGCGTGAACCTACTTCGCTCAAAGATTGCAGTTTCCTTCTTCTTCCTATCTGGTGGCTCAGCTCTTGCGCTCTGGGCAGTCCACATCCCGCTGATTCAAGAAACCGTTGGTGTTGAATACTCGACACTGGGCCTACTTTTGATGCTCTCGGGAATCGGTGGCTATGCCGCGATGCAATTCTCGGGCTGGATGATTGACCACGTGGGAGCAAAGACCTCGACCCGCATCGGTGGCGTGGTGGTTGGACTCTCACTGTTGGGACCAGCTTTCTCAACCTCCCCATGGATGCTGGGGCTTTCGATCATGGGCATTGGTTTTGGTTTGGCCGGTATTGACGTGCCAATGAATGCCGCCGCACTCCAGGTAGAGAAGGCCAACAAAAAGGCAATCTTTACCTTCTTCCACCTGTTCTGGTCGGTGGGTGGACTCTTGGGTGCAGGTGTTGGCTTTGCCACCATTGCCGCGGGCTTTGTGCAGTCTCAGACCCTTCCGGTTTACGGAGCTCTGCTGTCTGTAATTGGATTTTTTATGGCCAGCTGGCTACTGCCCGATGAGCCCGTAGCCACCACGACGGACAAGGTTGCCAATAAGGTTGCCAGCAAATCCAACCGCAGAGTTTTGGGATTTGTCATTCTGGCCGGATTGATGGCAGCCTCCGGTGCAATCATCGAGGGCGTTGCCCAAGACTGGTCAGCGCTTTATTTGAAGGACATTCAAAATGCTTCTGTCGCAATGGCAGCCTGGGGTCTAGCGGCCTTCAACATCGGAATGATTCTGGGTCGAATCTTTATCGATCGAATCGTGGAGCAGCGCGGTCGCGGCTTTGTGATTCGCTGGGGATCGCTGTTTAGTGCGATCGCAATTGGATTGCAGGCAATCGCTCCTAGCTTTGAGGTTTCACTGTTCTTCTGGTTCCTGCTCGGTCTTGGAATCTCGGGTGTGGTGCCGCAGCTATTCGCCGAGGCTGGTGAAATTGGCGAGGCTACCCACTCCGGTAGAAACATGGCAAAGGTGGTCGGCATCACCTACATCGGAGGACTTGCTGGTCCTTCGATCATCGGCCTACTAACCCACTCACTGCCACTGGATGTGGCGATTGGCTGGGGTTCGGTTCTAGGTCTCTTTATTGTTCTTTCCTACTCGCAACTGCAGAAACTACCTAAATGAGCAAACTCTTTAGCCCCATCACGATCCGCAACCTAACTGTCAAGAACAGGTTGTGGGTCTCGCCGATGTGCATGTATTCCTGCGAGAACCAAGATGGCGTGGTTGGCGATTTTCATCTGGTTCACCTTGGTGCTAGAGCACTTGGTGGCGCAGGACTGGTTATGGCAGAGGCCTCCGGAGTAAATGCCGAGGGTCGCATCACACCTTGGTGCCCTGGAATCTGGTCCGATGAGCAGGCTAGGGCCTGGGCTAGGGTCAATAACTTTATTCACGAGCAGGGTGCGGCAACAGCGATTCAGCTTGCTCACGCCGGCAGAAAAGCCAGCACCTACCGCATGCAATCCGGCTCCGGGTCGATTCCAATCGATCAAGGTGGGTGGCAAACCTACTCCTCAACCGATGAAGCTTTCACCGGATATGCAGCTCCAAGAATGCTCGAGACTGCTGAGATCCCTGGGTTGGTGGATGACTTTGCATCGGCAGCCATCAAGGCAGTTGACGCCGGCTTTGATGCCGTCGAGATTCACGCCGCTCACGGCTATCTCATGCACCAGTTCCTCAGTCCGCTGAGCAACCAGCGCCAAGATCAATACGGTGGCAGCTTGGAGAATCGTGCTCGATTGCTGCTTGAAGTCGTTGAGAAAGTTCGCTCGGCGATTGGTGAGAGCGTTCCACTGATGGTCCGCTTTAGCGCCACCGACTATGTCGAAGGCGGTTGGGATCAGCAACAGACCAATCAGGTCGCTTCTTGGGCTCAAGAATTAGGTGCGGATCTGTTTGACATTTCCTCCGGTGGAATTGTGGCCGGAGTCAAGATTCCAATCGGCCCTGGCTACCAGGTGAATCTCGCGGAGTCAGTGAGAGTTGCAACCGGGACCGATGTCGCCGCGGTTGGGCAAATTACCAACGCCGCACAAGCCGAGGAAATTCTTGAGCGTGGAGATGTGGATGTGATCATGGTTGGTCGCGAATTCTTGCGAGATCCATTTATGGGTCTGCGTGCAGCGCACGAGCTTGGTGAAGAGATCAGCTGGCCGGTTCAGTACGAACGCGGCAAGTGGCCTAACGCCTAGTAGCGTCCTCAATCTCACCAACGAGTTCTTCGATGATGTCCTCGAGGAACAGGCAGCCAACAATCGTTCCATCAGCGGAGAAACTTCTGGCGATGTGAGCGCCAGACCGTCTCATCTGAGCCAAAGCATCTTCCAGCTCTGCAGTCTGTGGTATCGAAATCATCGGGCGCAAACGCTTCGCGGGAAGTTTCTGGGACATGTCCTCTTCGTTGGCAGCCAAGGCATCCTTGATGTGCCAGTAGCCAACGATGTCACCGGAGGCACTCAGCACCGGGTAGCGAGAGAATCCGTGCTCGCCAACTGCTAGCTGCAGGTCCTTTGCGGTGGAATCGGTTCTTAAAGAAATCAGCTGCTCCACCGGCACTGCAACATCGTGCACCTTCTTCTCGGTGAACTCAAAGGCCTTCAAAATGGTGCCGGAGTCATCTTCCAAGGTGCCGTGACGAGCGGACTCATTGACAATGCCCTCCACCTCTTCGAGGGTGTAGGCATTGTCCGCCTCATTTCTCGGGGTGAACCTAAAGAGTCTCAAGATTCCATTCGAAACCGCGTTCATGGTCCAAACGATTGGGCTCACTAGCTTGGCCACAAAGTAAAGCATTGGAGCCAAGACCAAGGCGGCACGGTCAGGGATGGAAATCGCAATATTCTTTGGCAGCATCTCGCCAAGTACTACGTGCAGATAGGTGACCAGAAGAAGTGCAATTCCAAAAGAGATGCCATAAGTCAGGTCATACGGAATGCCCATTGCCTTTAGCGGGACCTCAAGCAAGTGGTGAATCGAAGGCTCTGCAATCACCAGAATAAGTAGTGAGGAAACGGTAATTCCCAGCTGCGCGGTGGCGAGCATGAGGGAAACACTCTCCATCGCCTTCAGGGTTATTTTCGCAGCTCGGTTACCAGCTTCGGCCTTTGGTTCAATCTGAGCGCGACGAGCTGAAATCACAGCAAATTCGCTACCAACAAAGAAGGCGTTAGATGCCAGTAGCACAACCAGCCAGACAAGTCCCAGAAGATCGTTATTCATCTTCCACCTCGATTGGCTCAAAGCGGACGCGGTCCACGCGCCTGCCATCCATGCGGGTCACGGTTAGGAAACCGGCAGGAATCTTTACCTGATCTCCGGTCTCAGGAATCTTTTCCAGCTCACTCATGATGAAGCCGGATACGGTGTCGTAATCCTCATCCTCGGCGATAACTAGGCCGTGCTCTTTGAGTTCTGCCGGCCTCAGCAAACCGGAGAAAGCCAAGGATCCATCGGAGAACTTGGTTACCGAGCGACGGGCCTTGTCGTGCTCATCATCCAGGTCACCCACGAGCTCTTCGATAGCGTCCTCTAGGGTCACAATGCCTGCGGTGCCGCCGTACTCGTCAATCACGATGCCAAACTGCAAACCCTTGCCTCTTAGCTGCAGGATTAGCGCATCCAGCGGCATGGTCTCTGGGACTCTGAGTGGCTCAACCATGAGTGCGCTAACCGGAACCGAGGCCCTGCGCTCAAGAGGAATGGTGATGGCCCGCTTGAGGTGAACTACTCCAACAATGTCGTCCTCGTCCTCTCCCGATACCGGGAAGCGCGAGTGGCCGGTGGAGCGAGCTAGCTCGATTAGATCTGCAGCACTTTCCTCCCTGGAGAGCGAATACATCTTTGGCCTTGGAGTCATTACGTCATTGGCGTTTAGCGATGACAGTGAAATTGTCTTTTCCAAAAGCTGCGCGGTGTCTTGCTCTAGGGATCCAAGATGTGCACTTCGTCTAACCAGTGATGAAAGCTCTTCTGGGCTTCTAGCCGAGGAAAGCTCTTCTTTGGGTTCAATGCCAAAGCGGCGAACCAGCCAGTTACCGTTTGAGTTCAACAAGTGAATCAGCGGGCCAAACAGCCACGTGAAGGCGACCTGGAATCCAACCACAAGCTTGAGGATTCTCAGAGGCTCGCTCAGCGCCATGTTCTTTGGAACCAGCTCGCCAATCAGGAAGCTAAACATGGTCGCGATAACCATTGCGATTGCAATACCAACCGGCTGAAGCAAATCTTCTGGGACGCCAAGGTTCAATAGCCCAGGTCCCAGCAACCTAGTTAGCGCCGGCTCCGCAACATATCCAGTGAGCAGGGTGGTGAGGGTGATGCCCAGCTGCGCTGCAGATAGGTGAGTGGAAGTCTTGATGACGGCCTTGATTGGAAGATCTAGGCCTTTTTTGCCTGAATCACGCATGGCTTCAAGCTCAATGCGCTCAACATTAATCAGGGAAAACTCACTGGCCACAAAAAGGCCGGTGCCGATTGTCAGAAGGATGCCAACGGCAAGCAACAGGTAATCGGACATCTACCGATCCTGTGTGGGGCTATGTTTACTGGGCTCCATATTCATAAAACACTATAGCTTGCTTCACGGGTAGACTAGAGAGCGGTTTTAAAGGATTCGTTCAAAGGGGCACCCTTGTCGTCAAACGACAATCACAATTCCGACGCAGATTTCGGCGCAAACGAATGGCTAGTTGCAGAAATGTACGGCCAATGGCTTCAAAACCCGGATTCGGTAGACCGATCCTGGTGGCCAATTCTTGAGCGCTATCAACTCACCCAGCAGCCAGGCGATGCCCCAGTCGCGCCTGCTGCAGCACCAGTGGCAGCTCCGGTAGCTGATTCCACTGTGGTGCCAAGCTATGACAGCTCGGCAGCGCCAGTAACCGAGGCGATTACCGTTCCGATTGCCAGGGCAAGCGAGACCGGTGCCATCAATGCTCCAGTGCCAGCTAACCTTCCAGCCGCCACCGGCACCATCTCAGTGGTTGAGGCAGAGGACGATGAGCAGCCTGAAGTAAACGTGCTGCGCGGTATGGCCAAGACTTTGGCCTCCAACATGGACGCTTCACTTTCAATCCCAACCGCAACCAGCGTTCGCCAGGTTGCAGCCAAGCTTTTAATCGACAACCGCATTGTGATCAACTCTCATCTAAAGCGCACCCGAGGTGGCAAGGTTTCCTTCACCCACCTAATCGGTTACGCCGTGGTTCAGGCCCTCAAAGAGTTCCCAAGCCAGAATGTCTTCTATGACGAGGTGGATGGCAAGCCAGCTGCGGTAGCGCCTGCGAACATCAATTTCGGCCTTGCAATTGACATCCCGAAGCCAGATGGCACCCGTGCACTTTTGGTTCCAAACATCAAGCGCGCTCAGCGCTTGAACTTTGCCGAGTTCCTAGTTGCCTACGAAGAGCTAGTGAAGAAGGCCAGGGACAACAAGCTCACCGCAGAGGATTTTGCCGGCACTACCATCTCGCTAACCAACCCAGGTGGCATCGGAACCGTTCACTCGGTTCCACGTCTAACTCGTGGCCAGGGCTGCATCGTTGGTGTTGGAGCACTGGACTACCCAGCCCAGTTCCAGGGCATGGCAGAGGAAATGCTTGCCGAGCAGGGCATTGGCAAGATCCTTACCCTCACCTCCACCTACGACCACCGTGTGATTCAGGGTGCAGGTAGCGGAGAGTTCCTAAAGATCATCAACGAGCTCCTAATGGGAGAGCGTGGCTTCTACGACCAAATCTTTGCTGACCTACGTGTTCCTTACACTCCGGTGGTTTGGGCAAACGACTTCCACTGGGACCTTGCCGATGAGAACGGCAAGAACACCCGAATCCAGGAGTACATCAACGCCTTCCGAGTCCGCGGTCACCTGATTGCAGATATCGACCCACTTGAGTACCAGCAGCGCTGGCACCCAGACCTAGACATCCGCTCCTACGGCCTGAGCCTTTGGGATCTGGACCGCACCTTCAAGACCGGTGGTTTTGGTGGCCGCACCAAGGCGAAGTTCCGCAACATGCTTGGAATCCTGCGTGATAGCTACTGCCGCACCATTGGTGTGGAGTACATGCACATCCAGGACCCAACTGAGCGCAGCTGGTTCCAGGAGAAGCTTGAGCGCCCATACCAGAAGCCAACCAAGGAAGAGCAGTTCCGAGTTCTAAACAAGCTCAACGAGGCTGAGGCATTCGAGACCTTCCTACAGACCAAGTTCGTTGGCCAGAAGCGCTTCTCACTCGAGGGTGGCGAATCACTAATCCCATCACTGGACGAGATCCTGCAGCAAGCAGCTCACGCCGGCATGAGTGAGGTTGCCATTGGTATGGCTCACCGCGGTCGCCTAAACGTACTCACCAACATCGCAGGCAAAACCTACGGTCAGGTATTCCGTGAGTTCGAGGGCTCAACCGATATCAAGAGCGTTCAGGGTTCTGGTGACGTTAAGTACCACATGGGCACCGAAGGTGTCGCATCCTTCAGCGATGGCTCATCGGTCAAGGTCTCACTTGCCGCTAACCCATCTCACCTAGAGGCAGTGAACCCGGTTCTTGAGGGAATCGTGCGCGCCAAGCAGGATGCCCTAGGTAACCCAGATAACTTCCCAGTGCTACCGGTGCTTATCCACGGTGACGCTGCGTTCATTGGTCAGGGTGTCGTTCCTGAGACCATGCAGATGAGTCAGCTCGAGGGCTACAAGGTCGGTGGAACCATCCACATCGTGGTGAACAACCAGGTTGGATTTACTACCTTGCCAAAGGACTCCAGAACCTCGGTTTACGCAACCGATGTTGCAAAGTCCATTCAGGCACCGATCTTCCACGTCAACGGCGATGACCCAGAGGCAGTGGTTCGAGTATCGAAGCTGGCTTTTGACTACCGCCAGGAGTTTAAGAAGGACGTAGTAATCGACATCGTTTGCTACCGTCGCCGCGGTCACAACGAAGGTGATGACCCTTCGATGACCCAGCCGCTGATGTACAACCTGATTGAGCACAAGCGCAGCGTCCGCACTCTCTACATGGAGAACCTAATCGGTCGTGGCGACATCACTCAGGAAGAGTTTGAAGCAGCCAACCTTGCGTTCCAGCAGAGCTTGGAGCAGGCCTTTATTGATGTCCACGAAGCCATGAGCCAGCCGGTTGAGCTGCGCGAGCGCCCAGCAGGCATCGGAACCACCGCAAGCGAGAAGCAGCAGTTGGTTCGCCCAACCGCAATCGCTAGGGAAATGGTTGAGGCAATTGGTAATGCTCACGCCAACCAGCCTGAGGGCTTCTCGGTTCACCCAAAGCTTGCTCAGCTATTGCAAAAGCGCGTCGAGATGAGCCGCGAGGGCGGAATCGACTGGGGCTTTGGAGAGCTACTTGCTTTCGGATCGCTTCTGGTTGAAGGTGTAAACGTTCGCCTCTCAGGTCAGGATGCCCGTCGCGGAACCTTCGTGCAGCGTCACGCCACCTTCCACGACCGCGTAACCGGCCAGGAGTGGATGCCACTGCAGTACATCTCTGAGCAGCAGGCTCGCTTCCAGGTCTACAACTCGCTACTAAGCGAGTATGCGGTTATGGGCTTTGAGTACGGCTACTCGGTTGAAGATCCAAACACTTTGACCCTTTGGGAAGCCCAGTTCGGTGACTTCGTAAACGGTGCACAGACCGTGGTGGATGAGTTCATCTCTTCTGCCGAGCAGAAGTGGAACCAGTTCTCCTCGCTAGTGCTGCTTTTGCCACACGGTTACGAGGGTCAGGGTCCTGACCACTCCTCCGCGAGAATTGAGCGCTTCTTGCAGCTGTGCGCCGAGAACAACATGACCGTTGCTCAGCCTTCTACTCCGGCCTCTCACTTCCACCTACTAAGACGTCAGGCATTCACCTCGCCAAAGCGACCACTGGTGGTATTCGCCCCTAAGTCGATGCTTCGCCTGAAGGCGGCATCTTCAGCAGTTGAGGACTTCACTACCGGTAGCTTCCGTCCAGTAATCAGCGATGAGCAGAACCTGGATGCTTCCAAGGTCACCAAGGTGCTGTTCTGCTCGGGCAAGATCTACTGGGACCTATTGGCTGAGAGCCAGAAGCGTGCCGATGGACAGACCGCGATTGTTCGTGTAGAGCAGCTCTACCCAACCCCGGTTGAAGAGATGAAGCAGGCGATTGCCCAGTTCCCGAATGCAGAACTGCGTTGGGTGCAGGATGAGCCACTAAACCAGGGTCCTTGGACCTACATGGGTCTGTTCATGCCTAAGTACGGTATTAACTTCACTGCGGTGGCAAGACCAGCTTCGGCATCACCAGCTTCTGGTTCTGCTAAGCGTCACGCTGCCGAACAAGCGGATCTAATCCAGCGAGCATTCCAGGGCTAATGCGCTCGCTAAGGGTTGTCGTTCTCGGTGATGAGTTACTCACCGCGTCAGGCGACCCCAAGGGACTTGGCTGGTTAGGCCGAGTTCAGGCACGATTGCCGCAGGGCGAGGATGTTGCGTTCTTCCCGCTGGCGATGGTTGGTGAGACTACATCTGAGCTATTGGAGCGCTGGAGAAGCGAGGCTATGCCGCGTTTTACCCCGCAGACCGAGAACTATCTGGTTTTGGCGCTTGGCGCGCAGGACGTGAAGGCTCAGGTCACCATCTCTCGCTCGCGACTAAACCTCGCATCGCTTCTGGATGATGCACTGCGCGAAGGTGTGAAGGTTTTTGTGGTTGGGCCAACTCCAACCGGCAACCCAGAGGTCGATCACGAGATCGATCACCTCTCTGCCGGTTTTGAAGACGTTGTAAGACGTCGTCAGATTCCGTATGTGGATTGCTTTAAGCCGCTTCGTGAGCACGAGGGTTGGCAGCAGGAGACCAGTGCGCATCCAAGGGGACTACCTGGACAGGTTGGCTACGGTTTGGTGGCTTGGTTGGTGCTAAACAGGGGTTGGTTTGAGTGGCTTGGTCTTACCGAGCCGCAAGATCAGTCGTGATCTTGGACTTCGCGAAGTCTTTGCATAACCCGCTTGGCTAGCTCTTCGGCTGGCGCTTCATCGCAGGAACGCTGGATTACCTGGTTGAAAACAATCTCAATGTCGTAGTGCTCTTCGCAAGAATCACAGTTAGCCAGGTGGGCGGTAATGTCCTCCTGCTGCTCGCTCGCGATCTCGGCGTGTAGGAACTCGTGCACGCTGCGCTTTACTTCTTCGCAGTCAACCTGCTTCACTATTCCTCCTCTACGACTCGATAGCCTTCTTGCTTTGCATAATCAGATAACAAAGTTTTTAGCATTTTCTTCCCGCGATGCAATCTAGACATTACGGTTCCCACCGGAGTGTCCATAACTTCGGCTATTTCCGCGTATGGAAGACCTTCCACAACCGCGTAATAAACCACCATTCTGAACTCATCAGGAATCTGATCTAGTGCATCGCGGATGATTTTAGACGGAAGATTATCCATCGCAACTGCTTCTGCGCTTCGCGTGTTGGAGGTGGTGAGCGACTCCCCCATGCCAACCTGCCAGTCTTCTAGATCGTCCAGTGCGGTCTTGGCCTGATCCTTGGCGCGCTTGTTGTAGAGGTTGATGTGAGTGTTGGTCATGATTCTAAAAAGCCAAGCTTTTAGATTCGTGCCCTGCTCAAACTTGCCCCAGGCGGCATAGGCCTTAGCAAAAGTCTCCTGAACCAAGTCCTCCGCATCGCTTGGGTTACGGGTCCAGCGAAGCGCGGCACCGTAGAGCTGCGGCATAAGTGGGAGGGCTTGTGTTTCAAACGAGATAAGTTTCTCGGACTTGGGATTTTGCATCACTTGCGAGTCTATTGGGCTTTTGCCTACTGGCAAGAACAAACAGGTCACCAAAAGTTTCAATCCGGAAACAACCTTGGAACCATAAGCCAAAAGGCAGGATTGCCCCAGATTGGGTATCTTGGACCTAATGACTTCTTCGCACCCATTTGGGCTGGCCCCTCAGGGGCAAGACTTGAATGCGACGGTTGCGCTCCCAGGATCAAAATCACTTACCAATAGAGAGCTGTTGCTCTCAGCCATTGCAACTGAGCCGACCCTGTTGGTTGCACCGCTAATCTCTCGGGATTCCAAATTGATGATTCAGGCTTTGGAATCACTTGGGATCCAGTTTGAATGGCAAGGCTCAGACTTACTTGTCACCCCAGCAGAGCTGAGAGGCCCTGCAGCGATCGATTGCGGACTTGCCGGCACAGTGATGCGATTTGTACCTCCACTGAGCACCTTGGCTGTTGGAGAAATCTCTTTTGATGGCGATGAAGGTGCTAGGCGTCGCCCAATGCACACCACCATCGACTCGCTAAGAGCCCTTGGGGTTGAGGTTGTTGCAGATTCCCAGGCACTGCCTTTCAAGGTCTTAGGAACCGGATCTGTGGCCGGCGGTGTGCTGGAAATCGACGCATCGGCATCGAGTCAATTTGTTTCAGGCCTGCTTTTGGTTGCTGCCAGGTTTGAAAACGGCCTAACCCTCAGACACACCGGCGTTGAGCTGCCATCGCTTCCACATATTGAGATGACTTTAGAGACCCTCAGACAGCGCGGGGTGGATGCAAAAACCATCGATGAGCGCACCTGGCGGGTTGAGCCAGGTCCAATTTCCGGTGGTCGCAAGGTAATCGAGCCGGATCTTTCAAACGCCGGACCATTCTTGGCGGCCGCCATGGTTGCCGGCGGGAAAGTAAGCATTCCGAACTGGCCGAGCATCACAACCCAGGTCGGTGCCGAGTTCGAGCGCATTCTGCCGCTGATGGGCGCAAGCTGCTCGCTCCAAGATGGCGTCTTGACGATTTCTGGCGATGGCAAGATTCACGGTATCGATATCGACCTATCCATCGGTGGCGAGCTGGCACCGGTGATCGCAGCCCTTGCGGCTCTGGCAGATTCGCCATCTCGGATTACCGGCATCGCCCACCTCAGGGGTCATGAGACCGATCGCCTCAGTGCTTTGACCACTGAGCTAAACAGACTCGGCGGGGATGTTACTGAGCTTGAGGATGGCTTTGAGATTAGACCGGCGAAGCTGCACGGTGGCAAGTGGCTGACCTACGAAGATCACCGCATGGCAACCGCAGGGGCAATTCTGGGGCTCAGGGTTCCAGGTGTCGAGGTCGAGAATATCGCCACAACGGCAAAGACCATGCCTGAGTTTGTGCAGCTTTGGCAAGCGATGCTGGAGTCCAAGTGACCTGGATGTTTGAACCGGGACCCGGCATGGATCTAGATGAGGACGATGTCCGCATCAGGCCCAACCCAAAGGGCTCAAAACCTAGAACCAAGCGTCGCCCAACCCACGACAACGCTCTGATGGGCATGGTTACCGAGGTCCACCTCGCGCGCTACAAGGTGCTGACCGATGATGGCCGCGAGGTTTTAGCGACCCTCGCCAAAGAACTTAGAAACAAAGGCTGCGTTACCTGCGACCGGGTGGCTCTCGCGGGTGAGGTCAGTGACCAAAAAGGTGCGCTGGCCAGGATTGTTCGCATTGAACCCAGAACCTCGGAGCTAACTCGTTCGAGTGACGAGAGCGATGTGGGCGATCAAACTATCGTTGCCAATGCCGACCAGCTAGCCATCGTGATGGCCTCAGCCAACCCAGAGCCCAAGCCGAGACTGGTGGACAGATACCTAGTTGCCGCCATGCACGCCGGGCTCAAACCGATTTTGATCATGACCAAGTGTGATTTGGCTGACCCGAAAGACTTCATAGCTGGTTTTGAGGGCTTTGACCTCAAGGTCTTTAGGCACTCCAAAAAAGAGCCAGATTTGGCAGAACTTGAGAATCTGCTCGCTGGGCACACCACTGTTTTTGTGGGTCACAGCGGTGTTGGCAAGACCTCGCTTATAAATCTCATAGCTCCGGATTACGTTCGCGCCACCGGTGAGGTCAACGAAGTCACCGGCAAAGGCAAGCACACCTCCAGCTCGGCAAAGGCGATACCGGTTTCCGGTGGCTGGATTGTTGACACCCCTGGCGTTCGAACCTTTGGGCTCAAGGGAATTGACGCCATTGGCCTTTTGAAAGGTTTTGCCGATCTAGATGCGGCCC
>CAZLKR010000033.1:0-12932 GCA_964560155.1 uncultured Aquiluna sp. | reverse complement strand
TGCAACATGTCCATCGAAGCCGGAGCACGTGCCGGAATGGTTGCTCCAGATCAGATCACGTTTGACTACCTCAAGGGTCGCCCACATGCTCCGCAGGGTGCTGACTGGGATGCTGCGGTTGAGTATTGGAAGACCCTGAAGACCGATGACGATGCCGTCTTTGATGCTGAGGTCTTTATTGACGCTGACACCCTGGACCCATTTGTAACATGGGGCACTAACCCAGGTCAGGGCGTATCGCTGATGGATAGCGTTCCAGACCCTAAGTCGATCTCAGACTCCAGTGAGCGCGCGGCTGCCGAGCGCGCCCTTGAATACATGGACCTAACCCCTGGAACCAAGATGAAGGACATCTCGGTAAACACCGTATTCCTAGGTTCCTGCACCAATGCCCGCATTGAAGACCTCAGGGCAGCTGCCGAGATCGTAAAGGGTCGCAAGAAGGCCGAGGGCGTTCGCATGATGGTTGTGCCTGGTTCGGCCATGGTTCGCCTGCAGGCGGAAGCCGAAGGACTGGACAAGGTATTCAAGGACTTCGGAGCCGAGTGGCGCTTTGCGGGATGCTCAATGTGTCTGGGCATGAACCCGGATCAGCTTGGAGTGGGAGAGCGAGCAGCTTCGACTTCCAACCGTAACTTCGAGGGTCGCCAGGGTAAGGGTGCTAGAACCCACCTGGTTTCCCCAGTGGTGGCGGCTGCAACCGCAGTTCGCGGAACACTCTCAGCCCCGGCCGATTTGGAGGGCTAAATGGAGAAGATTTCAACTTTCGAAGGCGTGGCAGCTCCACTCAAGCGCTCGAATGTCGACACCGATCAGATCATCCCTGCGGTCTTTCTCAAGCGCATCACCAAGACCGGTTTTGAGGATGGGCTATTTGCGAACTGGCGCGGCCAAGAGCCAGATTTTGTATTGAACCAGCCGGTATTCCAAAACGCTGAGATCTTGATCACCGGTCCTGACTTTGGCACCGGCTCCTCGCGCGAGCACGCCGTTTGGGCCTTGAGGGACTTTGGCTTCAAGGCTGTTTTTAGCCCGAAGTTTGCAGATATCTTCCGTGGCAACTCCGGAAAGCAGGGGCTAATCGCCGGCGTTATTTCAGAGGCGGATATGGAAGCGATGTGGGCGGCGATTGATGCCAACCCTGGCATTGCGGCCAAGGTCGATCTGCCTGCTCAAACGGTATCCATCGGTGAGCTACGCGTGAGTTTCGAGATCGACGAATACACTAAGTGGCGTCTCATGGAGGGTCTCGACGACATCGGGATCACTTTGCAAAACGAGGCAGCAATAGCCGCGTTTGAGGCTAAGCGAGAGTCCTGGAGACCCCAGACTCTTCCGGCCAAGGGAGTCTAAGTGAGCCAAATCACTATCAACGGTGGTAAGCCACTATCCGGTCGAGTTGACCTCAAGGGTGCCAAGAACCTAGTTACAAAAGCTATGGTTGCCGCACTATTGGGCGAGACCCCATCCACCTTGAAGGACGTCCCTCACATCTCAGATGTTGAGGTGGTATCGAGACTGTTGCAGCTGCACGGTGTGACCATCAATCACGACCCTGTGACTGGCGACATGGTGTTGGACCCCTCGAATGTCGAGCAGGCCCGCATGGTGGATATCGATGCTCACGCCGGTAGCTCACGTATTCCGATTTTGTTCTGCGGTCCGCTGCTGCACCGCCTAGGTGAAGCTTTTATCCCAGGCCTTGGTGGCTGCGAGATTGGTGATCGCCCAGTAGATTTCCACTTCGACGTGCTGCGCGCATTTGGCGCAGTTATCGAGAAGCTGCCAACTGGCACCAGATTGAGTGCACCGGAGGGACTCAAGGGCGCCAAGATTTCGCTTCCTTACCCATCGGTTGGTGCCACCGAGCAGGTGTTGCTCTCCGCGACCACAGCATCAGGACTAACCGAGCTATCGGGTGCGGCTATTGAGCCAGAAATCATTGACCTAATTTCTATCCTCCAGAAGATGGGTGCGATCATCTCGGTCGACACCGACCGCGTGATTCGCATCGAGGGAGTGAAATCCCTAAATGGCTTTACCCACCAGGCACTGTTTGACCGCAACGAGGCTGCCAGCTGGGCAGCTGCCGCACTTGCCACCAAGGGTGACATCTTTGTCGGTGGTGCTCGTCAGCTGGAAATGATGACCTTCCTGAACGTCTACCGCAAGGTTGGCGGACAGTTTGATATTGAAGATGACGGCATTCGCTTCTACCACCCTGGCACCGAGTTACAGCCGGTGGTTATCGAGACCGATGTTCACCCTGGCTTTATGACCGACTGGCAGCAGCCACTGGTGGTCGCACTGACTCAGGCCAAAGGCATCTCGATTGTGCATGAGACGGTTTATGAGAACCGCTTTGGATTCACCGATGCCCTAAACCAGATGGGTGCTCAGATTCAGATCTACCGCGAGTGCCTTGGTGGTAACCCTTGTCGCTTCGGTCAGCGCAACTTCAACCACTCTGCGGTTATTTCCGGTCCAACCCCGCTGCGCGGAGCAGATATCAGGGTTCCAGATTTGCGCGGTGGCTTTAGCCACGTGGTGGCAGCACTTGCCGCCGAGGGCACCTCGAATGTGACCAACGTGCAGTTGATTTCTCGTGGCTACGAGCGCTTTATTGACAAGCTCGGTGCCCTAGGTGCCGACTTCAAGATTGAAGGCTAGGCAAGTGGCCGAGGCTAAGCTGCCAAAGGTACTTCGCGAGAAGAGCTTTGTGTTCACCTTGGTGGCATCCATCTTGGCTCCAATCATTCGCCTGATGTTTCGCATCAAGACCGAAGGTGTGGAGAATCTGCCAAAGGGTGGCTACATCCTGGTTGCAAATCACGTAAATTACCTAGATCCTTTGGCCTTTGCCTATTCGGTGTTCATTCACATGAAGCGCACCCCGCACTACCTGGCCAAAGAGGCATTGTTTCGCATTCCAGTTATCGGAGCGCTACTCCCAAAGGTCGGCCAGATTCCGGTCTACCGCACCGGCAGATCTAACGATGAGCCGCTTCGTGCTGCAATTGAGTTTCTAAAGGCTGGTCAGGTTGTTGTGGTTTTCCCAGAGGGAACCCTGACCCGCGACCCTGACCTATGGCCAATGCGCGGAAAGTCCGGCGCCATTCGCTTGGCCATCGAGCTTGGTTTGCCAATTGTTCCGGCAGGTCACTGGGGGATTGAGAAGATTTTGGGAACCTACACCAAGAAGTTCAGACCTAATCCCTTCCACGTTGTGAATGTAAAGATCGGCAAGCCTATGAAGTTTGATGAACTTCGCAAAGAAGGCGTGACCGCTCAAGAGGTGAACCAAGCCACCGAGAAGGTCATGCGTCAGATTGCCGCCATCGTGGGTGAACTTCGAGGAGAAACTCCTCCAAAAGAACTTTGGGATCCAGCCAAAAAGGGCCAGACCGAGATTGGTAACTTTAGGAAAAAGAAGTGAGCCGGATAGCTGTAATGGGTGCCGGTTCCTGGGGAACCACCATGGCGAAGGTTATTGCCGATGCCGGCTCCGAAGTAGTGCTTTGGTCCAGGCGTGAAGAGGTTGCCAATGAGATCAACGAGACCAAGCGCAATAGCGATTACCTACCCGGAATCGATCTTCCCGCGAACCTAACCGCAACCAGCGACCTTGAGCTCGCTCTAAAGGATGCCGAGCAGATTTACCTAGCCATCCCATCGCAGAGTCTTCGCGAGAGCCTTGTGGCATGGAAAGAATTTATCCCCAGGAACGCGACCTTGATCAGTTTGATGAAGGGTATCGAGCAGGGCAGTGGTCTAAGGATGAGCGAGGTAATGGCTCAGGCCACCGGCTTGCCAATGACCCACATGGCAGTGGTGTCAGGTCCAAACCTCGCACTCGAGATTGCTAAGCAGGAGCCAGCCGCATCGGTCTGTGCCTGCGCGGATTCAGACCGAGCCAATGAGGTGGCAAGAACCTGCTCGAATGATTACTTCACCGTTTTCACTAACCAGGACGTCATCGGCACCGAGCTCGGTGGCGTGCTCAAGAATCTGATTGCGGTTGCAATTGGAATCGTGAACGGACTGGGCTACGGCCAAAACACCAAGGCATCGATCATGACTAGAGGCCTTGCCGAAATCACCAAGTTTGCGATTGCCCACGGCGCCAGAAGAAGAACCATGTTCGGCCTTGCCGGATTAGGTGACCTCATCGCCACCAGTGAATCTGAGCTTTCGAGAAACTTCCGGGCCGGCGAAATGCTTGGCCAGGGGTTTACGAAGCGTGAGGTGCTGAAGCGACTGCAGCAAACCGCAGAGGGCTTGACCTCGGTTGAGCCAGTGCTAGAGAGCGCGAACCAAAAGGGCATCGAGATGCCGATCGTGTCGCAGGTTAGCGACGTACTCAATGGCAAAATGAAGCCACAGGATTTTGGTCGCCAGCTAAATCTTGCCGATGATGTCGAGGTGGAGTATTGATTCGTCTAGCCCTGATCTACGGCGGAGCTTCTTCTGAGCACAGCGTCTCATGTGTAACTGCGCTCGGTGTTTATTCGGCAATCGATAAGTCCAAGTACGAAGTGATTCCAATTGGAATTACCAGCTCAGGAAAGTTCGTCCTTAGCCCAATCTCGCAAGGTTGGAAGCTCTCCGATAATCCAAAGGTCGAAGACGGCGTCGAGGTTTTCCCGGCACTTGGCGGAGGGTCTTGGAAGACCGCTGACGGTGAAGACCTTGGGGTTATCGACATCGCCTTTCCAGTGCTGCACGGTCCAAATGGCGAGGATGGCTCGATTCAGGGGCTACTTCAGCTCTGTGAAGTGCCTTACGTTGGAAATGGTGTTTTAGCCTCTGCGGTTGCGATGGAGAAATCCAAAGCCAAAGCCCTGTTTGAGAATGCCGGTATTGCGGTTGCCCAGGGAGTGGTCGTAACCGAGAAAGAGTTCGATCTAGATCCTGAGGGCTTTCTGGCTAGCTGCCAAGAGCAATTCAAGCTTCCGGTTTTTGTGAAGCCGTCGCGCTCTGGTTCTTCGGTTGGTGTGACGAAGGTGAAGCATTTTGAAGATTTGGAATCGGCAATAGTTGAAGCCTTTACTCACGACAACACGGTTTTGGTTGAAAGCGCAGTGGTTGGTCGCGAGGTTGAGTGTGGAGTTCTCGAACTTCCAACCGGCGAGCTAAAGGTCTCGCTGGCTGGTGAAATCGTTGTCACTGGTCGTGAGTTTTACGACTACGAGGCTAAGTACCTCGATGGCGGAGCGGACCTTTTGGTTCCAACCTCGCTGACCGAGGCAGAGTTATCTGAAATGCACCACTTGGCCAAGAAGGCTTTCAGGGCGCTTGGTTGCTCGGGTCTTGCCAGAACGGATTTCTTTCTCACCAACTCTGGCTTTGTGATTACCGAGGTGAACACGATGCCTGGATTTACGCCTATCTCGATGTATCCATCGCTTTGGCAGGCAACCGGTGTGAGCTATCCGGAGTTGGTAGATACATTGATTCAAACTGGACTTAGCCAGGGCACCCAACCGCGCTAATTGGTTATCTCGGTGCAGATCTTGCTCGCCGGAATCTTGGACACAGCATTCGCTAGGGCCTCTAGTGCTCCAACTCCACTTGCCTTCTCAGAATCGACAATCACCTCAACCGCGGGGTTTCTAGCAAAGCTGATAAACCGGTAGCTCGGAGCCTTTGAGTCATCAACCAACCAATCCACACCGCCAGCGGTCACGCAGCTGAGCTGCGATACCTCGACCGCCTCCAGGCCACACCGAGCGATTACCGCTGCTGGCTCGCCCCAGGCCGAGGTGGCTTGAGCGTTGGTATAGCGCTGGGAGAGTTCTCCAATGCTTGAGGGATAGCGAACCGATACCTCGGCACAGGCTGGGTCATTGGCAAGCGGCGCTGGATCAAGATTTACGGTCGCCGCACAGCCCGCAAGCAGCGGAATAAGCACTAGAAGTAGAAGTTTTCGCATCAAATACAGGCTAGCGTTGCTTTGTGAATTATTCAGGCCCAACCGTTGACGAACTTGGTGAAGTTGCCGCTTTGAAGCTGGCAGTTAAGAATTTTTGCAAGGTGGAGACCACTCTGGTTGGCTCGGGGGACGATGCCGCAGTGGTTGCGGTTTCCGATGGTCGCTTTGTTGTCACCACCGACACCATGGTGGAATCCCATGACTTTAGAACCGAGTTCTCCTCAGCCTTCGACCTTGGCTTCAAGGCGGTAGCGAGCAATGTCGCCGATGTAGCGGCCATGGGAGCAAAGCCAATTGCCCTTGTGGTTGCCATGGTGATTCCAAAGACCACCAAGGTTTCCTGGCTAGAAGACTTTGCACGCGGTCTGCAGGCTGGCTGCGATGAACTGGCACCGGAGTGCGAGATTGTCGGGGGAGATCTGGCATCCGGTGAGCAGATCGTGATTGCGGTAACAGCACACGGCACTCTGGCGGGTGCAAATCCAGTGCTGCGCTCAGGAGCTCAGGTGGGGGATCAGGTGGCCCTGGCGGGCACTCTCGGGCGAGCTGCATGTGGTCTAGACCTGCTGCTTCACACAGATGGTTCACTCGCCAAGGCCTATGACGAGTGGGTAGCGATTCAGTTACGTCCAACTCCGCCGATTCAACTTGGAATCCAGGCTGCTGCAACTGCTAACTCGATGCTTGATGTTTCAGATTCGCTGGCGCTAGATAGCAATCGGTTAGCAAATGCTTCGAATGTGACCATCGAGCTGGATCGAACCAAGCTAGAGGGTTACGCGGCAGTTTTGGAGCTGGCGGCGCTGTCGATGACTGCACGCGATGACATTGCCCGCGATCCGATGGATTGGGTGCTCTACGGGGGAGAAGACCACTCCCTGTTAGCTACCTTCCCTGCTGGGGCAGAGCTGCCCAGGGGCTTCAAAGTGATTGGCAAAGTTATTGAGCGTAATCAGTCGCCGGTGTGGCTAGGGGCTAGCCCACTGGAGGCTAAGGGTTGGGACTCGGTAAGTTCCTAGGCGTGTAGCTCGCTGTTTAGGGCAATACCCTTGCCCTCGCGAGCAATCGCCTCAACGGCTCCAGTTTGCGAGTTACGTCTAAACAGCATTCCAGGCAATCCGCTCAGCTCGGCAGCCTTCACGATCTGGCTTCTGCCATCCACAACCAGTGTCACCTTGGTGCCGGCGGTTATGTAGAGACCTGCCTCGACAATTGAGTCATCTCCGATGGAGATTCCAACACCCGAGTTAGCTCCAAGCAGCGCGCTCTTACCGATCGAGACCTTGTGTGTTCCGCCACCGGAAAGCGTGCCCATAATCGATGCACCGCCGCCTATGTCAGAGCCATCGCCAACCACAACACCCTGGGAAATACGACCTTCAACCATGGAGGCGCCCAAGGTGCCGGCATTGAAGTTCACAAAGCCCTCGTGCATCACGGTGGTGCCAGGGGATAGGTGAGCACCCAAGCGAACTCGGTTGGCATCAGCGATGCGAACCTTCTTAGGGACCACGTAGTCGATCAGCCTTGGGAACTTGTCAATCGAGTGGGCAACCACGCCTTGGTTGCGCAGGGTAATGGTTCTGGCCTCAAAGTCCTCCAACGTCATCACACCGCGGTTGGTGAATGCCACAATCGGAAGGTTGGGAATCAAACCCTCAAGGTTGATGGTGTTTGGCTGGACCAAGAGGTGTGAGAGTAGCTGCAGCCTTAGGTAGGCATCCTGGGTTGAGGTGACTGGGAGCGAAAGCTCAATCTCACAGCGAATCACCTCGGTTCTTACATTGCGCAATTCATCGACGCCAACCAGTTGGTCAAGCTCCCTGGGTGCAAACCACTGCAGATCAGACTTCGGAGCTTCGCCAACCTGCGGTTCTGGGAACCAAGCATCCAAAACGGTGCCATCCATGGAAATGGTGGCAAGTCCGTGGCCCCAGGCCTTCTCAGTTAGGTATGTCGCGCTCATCCTCACCAGAATACAGGTAGCCTTTTTGCCATGGCACTTGATACCTCCAACCTGGTTGAGCTAACCATGGCGATTTGCGACATCGAATCAGTCTCTGGAAATGAGGCGGCGCTCGCTAATGAGGTTGAGAATCTGCTCACTAGCTGCGATCACCTGAGCGTCGTCAGGGATGGAAATGCAGTTGTTGCCAGCACGAATCTTGGGCTTGGTTCCAGGGTTGTGATTGCCGGTCACCTGGATACCGTTCCAGTGGCGAATAACCTCCCCACCCAGCTTCATCACTTTGAGCGTGAGCAGGCAATCGTTGGTCGCGGCACCGTGGACATGAAGGCCGGAGTCGCGGTGATGCTCAAGCTAGCGGTTGAACTTGTTAGCCCAAATGTGGATATCACCTGGGTTTTCTATGACAACGAAGAGGTTGCCAGTGACCTAAACGGCCTTGGCCGTTTGGTGCGCAATCGCCCAGATCTGATTCAAGGTGATTTTGCGGTGCTTTGCGAACCCACCAGCGCTCTGATTGAGGGTGGTTGCAACGGCACCATTCGAGTTGAGGTTTCGGCAAGCGGCAAAAAGGCCCACTCGGCAAGACCCTGGATGGGGGAGAACGCCATCCACAAACTTGCTCCTGCACTTGAGAAGCTTGCGAACTACCAGCCTCAAACCTTGAACGTTGATGGCTTGGAATACAAAGAAAGCCTGAATGCGGTATTGGCCAGCGCTGGAATTGCAACCAATGTCATTCCAGACCTGGCGACCTTGACCGTCAATTACCGCTTTGCTCCATCACGCAGTGGCGAAGAGGCAGAGGCGCTGATGCGCGAGTTCTTCGAGGGTTATGAGCTAACCGTCACCGACTTGGCGGCCGGTGCAAGACCTGGTTTGAATACCCCGCAGGCACAGGCATTTATGGCTTCGCTCGGTACCGAAGTGAAGCCAAAGTATGGTTGGACTGACGTTGCAAGATTTAGTGCGCTGGGCATTCCAGCGGTCAACTACGGACCCGGTGACCCATCGCTGGCTCACGCCGACAACGAAAACGTTCCAGTAGGTCATCTTTTTGACTGCGAGGCTGGATTGCGCCGCTGGCTCAGCACAAACTAATTTGGCTATATCTAGGTGTTTCTGGGATAATTAGAGGCATCCCGCGCAACACCTAGGAGTATTTCTCATGGCAGCAATGAAGCCTCGCACCGGAGACGGTCCAATGGAGGCAGAACGCGAACCACGCGGACTAATCGTTCTTCGAGTCCCACTAGAAGGTGGCGGACGTCTAGTCGTTTCTGTAAACGAAGCTGAGGCAACCGAACTTCACAAAGTTCTTGCCGGCGTAATCAAGAAGTAGTTATTCGCCCTTAGCGACTAGCAGCAAACCATCTCCAACTAGCGAGACGGTTGAAACAAATCCATCAACATCTGCAAACGCTCTAATTGCTGAGCGCAGCGCAGCTGTCTCATCGTCGCGTAGGGCTGGATTTGGTACTCGATCGCGCCACAGCGCGTGAGCGATGACCAGTGCACCGCCAGGGCGAATCAATGCCACCGCGGTTGGCAATAGTTCTTCCAGTTCAAGCGGGTCAATGTCCAAAAAGACCAGGTCATAGCCACCCTCGGCCATATTGCCCATGACGGCCTTGGCCTTTCCAGTGATAACCCTTACTCGGTTGGGGGGAATGTTGGCGGCGGCAAAATTCTTTTTTGCCACGTTTTGATATTCGGGCTCATTGTCGATTGTGGTGAGGATCGAATCCTTGGAGGCGCTTAGTAACCACAGCCCTGAGATTCCTGCGCCGGTGCCGGCCTCAACAATGTTCTTGGACTTGGAAATCGCTGCCAAAACGGCCAATTGAGCACCGGTTGCGGGGGTGACTGACTCAACACCTAGCTGCTCGGCGTGGTGGCGAGCTTCCTTGATTTCGTCGGGCTCAATGTTGTAGTCCTCGGCGAATTTCCAGCTGGAGATTTTGTCAATCATGATGTCACTAAGCATAGGTATGGAATGCGTGCAAACCATTGATTCGAAAGCGGTAAACTCAAAGAATGTTTGGTCTTAGCGCAGAGAAACTTTTACTACTCGCGCTGCTTGCCGTACTCATCATCGGACCTGAGCGTTTGCCCCAGTATTCCAAGCAACTGGCCGAGTGGATCAAAAAGATGCGCCGCATGGTTGACAACGCTCAAACCCAGATGAAGTCAGAGCTGGGCGATGGCTTTGAGGATCTGGACTGGAAAAAGCTTGATCCTAGGCAGTATGACCCAAGAAGAATCGTGCGCGATGCCCTTCGTGAGCCACTGCGTCAGCCAAATGCCGCAGAGAAGCTAAATCGTCCGAAGGTCCAAGAACCGCTAGCGGTTGGCGAATCAGCCCCGTTTGACCAGGAAGCTACCTAGATCCACTTCGTGAGCTTCGTCATCAGCGGAGCCATGACCTTGTATTCCTTTGCCCTGGTCGGCAATCCAATTGGCAACTTGTTCGCGACTCCGATGGTCCTGGTTTCGGTGAAACGCAATAGTCCTGCGGGACCAGAACGTCGTCCATTTCCAGATTGCTTCATTCCGCCCATTGGAGCCGCCATAGACGCCATGGAGGCGCGGTAACCCTCGTTGATGTTTACAGAGCCTGCCATCAGCCTAGAAGCCACCTCAAGAGCCTTAGAACGGTCTCCCACCACCGAGGCGTTTAGGCCAAACTCGGTGGCATTGGCTAGCTCAACAGCCTCATCAAGTGAGTCGTAGCCAACCAGTGCGATAACCGGGCCGAAGACCTCCTTGGTCATAATCTCTGCAGTCTTTGGCACTGCGGTCAGGACGGTAGGGGCGTAATAGTTCGGCCCGAGATCCTCCAGGCGCTTGCCACCGGTGAGCACCTTAGCTCCCTCTGAAACAGCGCGATCCACAAAGCCAGATACGCGCTCAACCTGAGCCTTGGAAGTAAGCGATCCAATGTCGTGCGCAAATTCGGCAGACGAACCAACCGTCATGGTTTCGATGCGACGCTTGAGAACCGTCTCGAAGTCAGAAAGCGCGTGGTTTGGAACGTAGAGTCGCTCGATGGAGACGCAGAGCTGCCCGGCATTGCCAAATGCCGAACCAAGTGCAATCTCAGCAGCCTGCTCCAAATTTGCACCTGGCAAAACAATCATTGGGTTCTTTCCACCCAGTTCTAGGCTATAGCCAATCAGTCGCTTGGCAGCGCGCTCGGCGACGATACGGCCAGTAGGGGTTGAGCCGGTGAAAGCAACATAGTCGGCGTTGTCGGTAACGGCATTGCCAACCTCAGCTGCATCGCCATGCACAATCTGCCAAACGTCCTTGGGAACTCCGGCCTTGATGGCCAAATCCCTAGCGAGGTGAACCGTCATTGCGGTCTGGTTATCAGCCTTTTGCACTACCGAGTTCCCCGCCATCAAGGCAGGGATGACATCCATCATGGTCAGGGCCAACGGGTAGTTCCACGGGGTGATCACACCAACCACACCAACCGGCACCGTCTCTACGTAAGCGCTAAGCATCAGCGGAACAGCTGCCTGGATGCGCTTGCGCTTCATTAGCTTCGGACCGACCTTGGCATAGTAGGAGATTGCACCTAAGGCACCAGCCACCTCTTCGAAGGCATGCGAGCGTGACTTGCCGGTTTCCGCCTGCAGCATGTCCATCACGGCAGCCTGCTCTTTAGCCAAGAGGGCTGCGAGCTTCTTGGCTACTAACGAGCGGTGCTGGGCTGATACAGCCCAAGCTGGCTGGGCCTTGCGAGCGGATTGGAAAGCCTGGGCAACTTCTGCTGCGCTGAAGGCCTTGATTTCGTGAAGCGTCTCGCCGGTGAGTGGGCTAACGACCAAAATTTGACTCATACCTAAATCTAACGAGGTTTTAGGCCTAAAGATTTCCCACTTAGCCCAATTGGCTTACTTGCCAACTGTTTTGCGATTGCGAATATCTGCTGCGAAATGGCATTCTCTGGGCTGGATACAACCAGCGGAACACCGCTATCGGATGCCTCACGCAGTTCGGAACTTATTGGCAGCTGGGCCAGCAGGTCCACCTTCTGTTCACTGAGGGTGCTGAGTCGATCTGCTACCGCCTGACCTCCACCTTGGCCAAAGATGTACTGGTTTCCGGCATCGCTTGGCAGGTAGCTGAGGTTTTCAATCACACCGAGGATCTCTTGGCCAGTTTGCAATCCGATTGCTCCGCTGCGTTCGGCAACCGTTGCGGCGGCCGATTGCGGGGTCGTGATTACAACGGATCTGGCCTTACTGAGCAGTTGCCCGAGGCTAATTGCGACGTCTCCAGTGCCAGGTGGAAGATCGACAAGTAGGTAATCCAAGTCGCCCCAGTAGACATTGGTCAGAAACTGCTCGATGGCTCGATGCAGCATCGGCCCTCGCCAACCAACCGGTTGGTTGTCGGTGACAAAGAATCCAATCGACATCACCTTCACGCCGAATGCAATGGGCGGAAGCATTAGGTCATCGAGCTGGGTTGGAGCCTCGGTAATGCCAAGTTGTCCTGGGATCGAGTAGCCAAAGATGTCGGCGTCGATAAGGCCAACCTTGTGTCCAAGTTCTGAAAGTGCCACCGCGATGTTGGCGGTGAGCGTGCTCTTGCCAACCCCGCCCTTGCCGCTGCCAACAAAGATAACCTTGGTGAAGTTATCGTCCTGCGCAAATGGATTGAACCTCACCGGAGCGTCGCCACGCAGTTTGGCTTTGAGGACATCGCGTTCCTCCTGAGTCATCACCGACATGGTGAGCTCGTAGCTCTCGAAAGCCTCAGCCAGGACCTCTCTGACATCGCGCTCAATCTTTTGCGCTGCCGGACAACCTGCGATGGTTAGCTTCACTGTGACATTGGCGGAGTGCTCGGATTCCGAGACAACCTCAACCATGCCCAATTCGGTTATCGGTGCTCTGAGCTCAGGGTCAATGACCCGCTTCAAAGCGGTGAGTGCTTTGCTCATTTGCTCTTTTTTGGCTTGTCCTGAAGCTCAGTGAGTAGCTCGCGAACTACCTCACGAAGCTCGTCTTTCACGAAATC
>CAZLKR010000032.1:9794-13731 GCA_964560155.1 uncultured Aquiluna sp. | reverse complement strand
CCGCGAAGATGTCTCGAATCGGACTCAGGCGAGCACGTGCGGTTTCGGCCACCTCGCCGGTAAGCAACAGTCCGATAAGGAAGGCAGCAACCACTCCTGAGAAGCCAACCAGGTCGGCAAGTCCGGCAGCCAATAGCGCTGCTCCAAAAACTGTCAGCAGCAAGCCACCTGGTTCACTTGGATCCAGAATCTTCACGAGCTTGCTTGATCCCTTGAAGCTAATCAGAATCACCAGACCTGTGATGGCAAGTGCCAAGGCCACAGATATCAATCCGCTCCAAACCGAAACTCCCAAAACCACCGAAGTGAGAAGTGGAAGGTAAGGAGCCAGTGCTAGGTCTTCGAAAACCAGAATTCCGGTGGCGCGTTTGGCAACCTCGGAGCGCCGCCAGCCCATTTCCTTGATTAACTGCGCAGCGATACCGGATGAGGAGACATAGGTAATGCCCGCTAGGGCAAACGCGCCAGCAACTCCCCAGCCCATGACCAAGCCCAGCACAAAGCCCGGTATTGAGTTGGCCAAAAAGTCGATAAGACCCGCGCTCTTTCGCTCTTTGAATGCCTTCGAGAGGTCATATGCGCTGTACTCCAGGCCCAGCAATAAAAGCAGCATGATGGCACCGATTTGTGAGCCGGTATTTAGAAACTCCTCGCTGACGCTCATCGGGACAATCCCGCCCTCGCCAATGGCAAGACCGATCAGCAGATACAGCGGAACAACAGAGAATTTGAGGCGATTTGCTATGAAGGCAACGATTCCCAGAACTAGCAGTGCCGCACCGATTTCCGTCAGCAGAACTGAGTCTGCTGGATTGGTGCTGGCGGCCGTTAGAAACTGGAACATACTCAATTATCCCTGAGTATTTGGTCGTAGGCTTACTCGAAACAACTCTTAACAGGAGAGAACATGCCCGGCGAAAACCTAACTCGCATTGAAGCTCAAAATCGCGCTGCCACCATTGCCACCGAAAGCTACTTGGTGAAGCTAGATGTAACCAAGGACGCTAAGACCTTCGACTCTGACACCACCATTGTTTTCAGCTGCCAGAAGCCTGGTTCTGAAATCTTTGTGGATGCCATCACCGACTCGGTTTCGCTGATTGAGCTAAATGGCGTATCTCTTGACCCTTCAAAGTACTCCGATGGGATTCGCATTACCGTGCCAAATTTGGCCGCGCAGAACACCTTGAGAATTGTTGCCAGGGGCATCTACTCAAACACCGGTGAGGGTTTGCACCGCTTTGTCGACCCGGTTGATGGCGAGGTTTACCTCTACACCCAGTTCGAGGTCCCAGACTCTCGTCGCATGTTCCCTGTCTTTGAGCAGCCGGACTTAAAAGCCACCTTCGAGTTCCACGTCACCGCCCCTTCTAATTGGCAGGTTGTTTCAAACTCTGCAACTCCTGAGCCTGTGGCTGTCGGTAATGGGAATTCCGAGTGGCGCTTTGCCCCAACCCCGCGCATTTCCAGCTACATCACCGCTCTAATTGCAGGCCCATACTCGGTCTGGCGTGATGAGCTCACTTCACTGAACGGCAAGACCATCCCACTGGGCGTTTTCTGCCGCGGATCGCTTGCCCAGTTCATGGACCCTGAGTACATCTTCGAGAAGACCAAAGAGGGCTTTGAGTACTTTGAGAAGGCTTTTGACTTCCCATACCCGTTTGAGAAGTATGACCAGCTTTGGGTTCCAGACTTCAATGCTGGAGCGATGGAGAACGCTGGTGCGGTGACCTTCACCGAGACCTATGTCTTCCGCTCTGCTGTCACCGATGCAGTCCGCGAGCGCCGAGTGGTGACCATCCTGCACGAACTAGCTCACATGTGGTTCGGCGACCTTGTAACCATGCGCTGGTGGAATGACCTTTGGCTAAACGAGTCCTTCGCCGAGTACGCATCTACTTTAGCCACCGCAGACGCTACCGAGTGGAAAGAAGCTTGGACCACATTCGCAGCGCTTGAGAAGAACTGGGCATACCGTCAGGACCAGCTACCTTCCACCCACCCAATCGTTGCCGAGATCAATGACCTTGAGGACGTGCAGGTCAACTTCGACGGCATCACCTACGCAAAGGGAGCCTCGGTTCTAAAGCAGCTGGTGGCATGGGTTGGCCAGGAGCCATTCCTTAGAGGAGTCGCAAGCTACTTCAAGAAGCACCAGTGGCAGAACACTGAGCTTAAGGACCTACTGGTCGAGCTTGAGCGCGAATCGGGTAGGGAGCTAACCAGCTGGTCCAAGCTTTGGCTTGAGACCGCAGGCGTGAACACCCTAAAGCCGATTATCGAAACTGACCCTGAAGGCAACATCACAAAGTTCGATGTAATTCAGACCGCTATCGCAGAGCAGCCAACCATTAGGCCGCACCGCATGGGTATTGGTTACTTCAACCTAGAGGCCGGCAAGTTGGTTCGCTCTCACTACCTGGAGACCGACATCGATGGCCCAACTACCTCGATTACCGAGCTCATTGGCACCAAGCGTCCTGACTTTGTGCTGCTAAATGACAATGACCTGGCATACGCCAAGGTTCGTCTGGATAGCCAAAGCCACAAGGTTGCAATGTCTAACCTTTCCGGTATTCAGGACTCACTAGCCAGGACCCTGGTTTGGACCGCAGCCTGGGATGCCACTCGCGATGGCGAGGCATCCGGTAGCGACTTCATTGAGCTGGTGCTAAACCACATTGGCCCAGAGACCGAGTCGACCACCATTCTCACCCTGCTTCGTCAGTTGGTAACCACCGGTAACCTCTATGTCCACCCAAGCAAGCGTCAAGCAGCCCTGGAGCGCATTGCTGATGGACTAATCGAACTTGCCACCAAGGCAGAGCCAGGCTCTGACTCCCAGCTGCAGTTTGTGAAGTTCATTCCAGGCTTTGCAAGAAGCGCTAGCCAGCAAAAGTGGATGAAGGACCTGCTCGAAGGAAGCATCAAGCTGTCCGGCTTCACCGTGGATCAAGATGTCCGCTGGGAGCTACTGACCGGACTGGTCTCAAACGGTGTATTTGGCGAGGCAGAGATTGCAGCCGAGCTGGACAAGGACAACACCGCTAACGGACAGCGTTTCGCAGCAGGTGCTCGAGCAGCCATTCCAACCGCAGCAAATAAGGCAGACACCTGGAAGCTACTGGTTGAGACCGAGGAATACTCAAACACCCTGGTTCAAGCCGCATCAATGGCTTTCTATCGCGTTGTTGATCTTTCCCTGGTTGAGTCTTACTCAAAGCTTTACCACGAGGCTGCTCTGGGGATCTGGGGACGCTTCAGTTACAAGATTGCTGAGTACCTCTTGATCAACCTCTACCCAACCAAGTTGGCATCCACGGAACTTGCGAAAGCCACCAGAGCATTGATCGCATCTAAGGAAGTAGCCGAGAAGCCTGCGCTTCGCCGCATTTTGGTTGAGAACTTAGCCGATGTAGAGCGTGCTCTTGCGGCTCAGCAGGCAGACTAGGTAAATCATGGAGTGGCTAGAGATACCACAGTCCTTGCAACCGGCAATCCGGATTGCGGTAATTCTCGCTGCTGCGATTTCGCTAAGGGTCATTCTCAAGATCTTGGCCAACCGAGTGGTCTCGAAACTTCGAAACAAAGCGGAGAACGGTGGGGTCACTAGCGAGCAGCGCTTGGTTTCTCGCTCTGCCACCATTGCCTCAATTAGCAATAACTTTGCGACCTGGGCCATTGCGGTAACCACCTTGGTCATGGTGCTTAGCGAACTCGGTGTTGACACCGGTGCACTTATTGCAGTGACCACAATCCTTGGAGCAGCCCTTGGTTTTGGTGGTCAGGCACTTGTGAAAGACGTGATCAGCGGAATCTTTATTGTGTTTGAAGACCAGTACGGAGTTGGCGACACTGTGAACCTGGATGGCGTGGTCGGAGTGATCGAAGCGGTTGAACTCAGGGTCACCAGGGTGCGAGATGCCGATGGCAC
>CAZLKR010000032.1:0-9784 GCA_964560155.1 uncultured Aquiluna sp. | reverse complement strand
CGCTTTGGTACTTGCGCAATGGTGAAATTCTCAAGGTCGGAAACGCAAGCCAGAGACGTGGATAGTTCTCGTTACCTGCAGTTCGGCGGCGAAGAAACCTTCGCGAAGCTGGCCAAGTATTTCTACCGGGGCGTAGCTCAAGATCCAATCTTGAAGCCGATGTATCCCGAGGAAGACCTGGCTCCAGCTGAGCGCAGACTAAAGATGTTCCTGGAGCAGTATTGGGGTGGACCTGATACCTATCAGCAGGAGCGTGGCCACCCAAGGCTGCGCATGCGACACTACGAATTCAAAATCAACCCTGCCGCCAGAGACGCTTGGCTTGGTCACATGAGGGCAGCCCTAGACCAGCTTGAACTTTCCCCCTTGGATGATGCTGAGCTTTGGGATTACCTAGAGCGCGCTGCCCATGCGATGCTAAATACTTTTGAGGATTGAGGTCTAGATCATGATCGAAACTAAACGGCTGATTCTTCGCCCGATGCGCTCAACCGACGCGGCTGATCTTCTCGAGTATCAGTCAAACCCGGACATCGTGAGATACATCCCTTGGCCAGAAGGCGATGAGGAGACGGTCCAAAGACACATCGAGAAGACTCTTACAAACAGCAAGGACTTACCGCTTGAAGAAGGCGAATACCTGGTCTTGGTTTGGGAGCTCAAAGAATCCGGCAAGGTAATCGGCCAGTCGAACATCTCCATGCAGTCCAAGGAGCATCTTCGCGGCGAGGTTGGCTGGGTTACCCATCAGGATTACCAAAAGCAGGGTTATGCCTATGAGGCTTCAATGGCCATGCTCAAATTTGGCTTTGAGCAAATGGGACTGCACCGCATCGTTGCAGAGATGGACACCAGAGTTCCGGCATCAGCCGCAGTGGCCTTGAAGCTAGGCATGCGCAAAGAGGCCGAGCAAAAAGAGGTGGAGTTCTTCAAGGGCGAGTGGTGCGATATGTATATCTTCGCGATCTTGAAATCAGAATTTGAGCTAGCCGCTAATTAGTTTGCTGAGCTAAACCGGCAGAGCACGTGCCCGTTCTGACTCGAAAGTCGCAACCAGCCCGGAGCCTGGAACACAGCAATGTCTTCATCCGGGGTCAGAAATCCTAAACCTGACATCGCAAAAGCAGCTCCAGCAGGATATGGAGTCTGCGAGGGAACCAGTCTCCCCCAAACATCCTGTCTAACCTTGGCGGCAATTGAACTTCCGATGCTTTCTGGCAACAGCCCTGCTACCTCAGCGATGCCGGCCTTTGCCACCTCGCTCAGTTCGCTCTGCGCAATGGAGGCAACGCTTTGCCAACCATCTCTCGGCGGCGTAATACCCGCCCAGGGAACCTTTACTGAAACCGGAGGTAGCTCTAATGCGGAAGTCATGAAAACCGTCGGCTTAGCCAAACGATCCAGGATGGCTGATATTTCAAAGTTGGCATCGACCTGAAAATCACCTCGCAGGCGCATGGTCCTAAGCCCCAAAACAGTGGTCCCGCCACCCAGCAATGACCCCGAGAAGATTGGCGCGACATAAACCGCCAACACATCACCGGCAGCTTTGAACTTGACGATTCCATTTTCATCAAGGCGCTTGGCTCGCTCGAGAAACGATTTGAGGTCCGAGAGATCTGCTGACTCGAAGAATGTGATTTTGGCTGACATGACGCTCTCTAAACTAGCTAACGAATCGAGGTAAAAAATGCATGAACCCCAAATCCCCTCTGATCCAGTTGCTGATCTCATCGATGTCCTGGACATCAAGACATTAGGTGCGGATGAGTTTGTAGGCCGCACGCAGTGGATGCCTCACGGTCGCGTCTTTGGTGGCCAGGTTCTAGCGCAAGCCCTGATGGCAGCGATGCGGACCATGGTTGATGGCCGCGCTCCCCACAGCCTGCACTCGTACTTTTTGAGACCCGGAGACATCACCAAGGAAATCAAATTCTCTGTCGAGATCTTGCGAGATGGACGAAGCTTTAGCGCCAGAAGAGTTCATGCTCTGCAGGATGACCAGCCGATTTTCTCAATGATTGCCTCGTTTCAGAATCACGATGTTGGACTCGATCACCAAAGCACGATGCCACAGGGCGTTACTCCCCCAGAAGAACTGCCATCTGCTGCCCAGCTTTTAGGGGCTTTTGATCACCCGATTACGAACTACTGGTCAAAAGCCAGACCATTTGACCTGCGTCACGCGAGTGAGCCGATTTATCTGCAACCGGCAAAAGAGCATCTAGCCGAGCAGCTGATTTGGTTCAAGGCACTTTCTGAACTCCCAGATGACCCGCAATTGCAAGCGGCAGCTTTGGCATACGCCAGCGACTACAGCATTTTGGAGTCGATTCTTCGTCGCCACGGCATCAGCTGGGCACACCCTGGCTTGGCCTCGGCCAGCCTTGACCACGCCATGTGGTTCCACCGTCCAGCCCGTGTGGATCAGTGGCTGCTTTATGTCCAGGAGTCACCAAGTGCGCAAAATGGCCGTGGTTTATCGCTTGGCAAGATCTATGACCGCGAAGGTCACCTAGTTGCATCCGTTGCCCAAGAGGGCATGATCAGGATCCCAGAGGTCTCTTAGTCGCGAGTTAGGCGACGGTAGGTGGAACGGTGTGGCTTTGCCGCATCCGCTCCCAATCTAGAGATCTTGTTCTCCTCGTAGGATTCGAAGTTTCCTTCGAACCAGTACCACTGGTCAGGCTTCTCGTCGGTGCCCTCGTAAGCCAGGATGTGGGTTGCTACTCGGTCCAGGAACCAACGATCGTGTGTGATCACCACGGCACAGCCAGGGAACTCCAGCAGAGCATTTTCTAAAGAAGAAAGCGTTTCGACGTCCAAGTCATTGGTTGGCTCATCCAGTAGCAATAGGTTTCCACCCTGCTTCAAAGTCAACGCCAAGTTCAGACGGTTGCGCTCACCACCGGATAGCACCCCAGCCTTCTTCTGCTGGTCAGCACCCTTGAATCCAAAGGCTGCGACATAAGCACGAGAAGGCATTTCAACCTGACCAACCTGGATGTAGTCCAGGCCACCGGAAACTACTTCCCAGAGCGACTTGTTTGGATCGATACCGGCACGAGACTGGTCGACATAGCTAATCGATACAGTCTCACCAATCTTTAGGTTGCCCGAATCCAGTTCGTGCAGGCCGGTGATGCACTTGAACAGAGTCGACTTACCAACACCGTTTGGACCGATGATTCCAACGATGCCGTTTCTTGGCAGCGAGAAGCTCAGGTTGGAGAACAGTGGACGACCGTCAAATCCCTTGCCAATCTTGTCAGCCTCGATGACCACGTTTCCAAGGCGAGGGCCAGGTGGAATCTGAATCTCTTCGAAGTCCAGCTTGCGAGTCTTGTCCGCCTCGGCAGCCATCTCCTCGTAGCGAGCGAGACGGGCCTTTGACTTGGTTTGCTTTGCCTTTGGAGTTGAGCGAACCCACTCAAGCTCGTCCTGCAAACGCTTTGCCAACTTGGCATCCTTCTTGCCGGCGACCTCAAGACGCTCAGCCTTCTTCTCCAGGTAAGTGGAGTAGTTGCCCTCGTATGGGTAAGCACGTCCGCGGTCAAGCTCCAGAATCCATTCGGCAACGTTGTCCAAGAAGTATCTATCGTGGGTAACTGCCAATACTGCACCCGGGTACTTAGCTAGGTGCTGCTCGAGCCAGAGCACGCTCTCGGCATCGAGGTGGTTAGTTGGCTCATCCAAAAGCAAAAGGTCTGGCTTCTGAAGCAAAAGCTTGCAAAGTGCAACGCGGCGGCGCTCACCACCGGATAGGTGAGTTACCGGCTCATCCCCCGGAGGGCAGCGCAGCGCATCCATGGCCTGCTCCAACTGGTTGTCCAAATCCCAACCGTCTGCGGCATCAATCTGCTCTTGCAGGGTTCCCATTTCGGCTAGAAGAGTGTCGTAGTCCGCGTCTGGGTTTGCCAGCTCTGCAGAGATTTCATTGAAGCGGTCGATCTTGCCCTTGAGTTCAGCAACCGCCTCTTCGACGTTTCCAAGAACCGTCTTTTCTTCGTTTAGTGGAGGCTCCTGCATCAAAATGCCAACGGTGAAACCTTGGCTTAGGCGAGCCTCGCCATTGGATGGCGTATCCATGCCAGCCATGATCTTTAGAACGGAAGACTTACCAGAACCGTTGGGACCGACAACACCGATCTTTGCCCCCGGGTAGAAGGCAAGGGTGACATCATCCAGAATCACCTTGTCGCCATGCGCCTTGCGCGCCTTGATCATCTGATAAATAAATTCAGCCATTAGAAGTCCTTGGGATAGACGGCAAAAACCCTCTTTGCCGCATGCTTTGGATAGTTTATCCGAGAGCTTTGTCAAAGAGGGTTTTGCTGACCCGAGCGAGCAAATGGGGGGTTGGGTCCCGGGTCAAGCCTTATGCCGTTTGTAGCTCAGATTCGAGGTCGGCTTCCTCTTCGTCCTCAGGATCTGAAATCACAAGTGAACGTCTCTCAAAGTTTGAGGTTCCAAAGGTTAGATCGTGCCCAATAGCGGATGCTTCAACCTCAACGCTGGTGCCACTGCGCTCACCGTTGTCCCAGTCACGAACCTTCAGGCGACCAGAAACCACCACTCGCTCGCCCTTGCTGATTGACTGCGCGACGTTTGATGCGAGTTGACGAAATGAGCTGACGGTGAACCAATTCACATCGGAATCCACCCAGACGCCAGTTTCGGAGTCGAGCTTTCGGGTGGTTGATGCCAGTCGAAAAGAAGTGACCTCGAGGCCACTCTCGGTTGTGATGTGTCTTGGGCTAGTTGCAACCAGTCCACGAAGCGTGATGCTGTCTGACATTGAAATCCTTTCCTTGATTGATAAGGAAAGTTTGCGGAACTACGAACTAGGTCGTAAGTGGGCCATCAATATCTGTGGATAACTCGCAACTACTTGAGTAGGTGAGTAAATTTCGAGCGCACCTTGTTTACCTTTGGCGCGACAACTGCAACGCAGTAACCCTGATTTGGGTTCTTAGCGAAAAAGTCTTGGTGATAAGGCTCGGCATCGTAGAACTCGCCAAGCTGGGTAACCTCGGTGACGATCTTGTCGCCCCAGATTTCCTTGGCACGCTCAAGGGCTGCGACAAAGATTTCTTTCTGAGCATCGTCCTGGTAGTACATCGCCGAGCGATACTGGGTGCCGATGTCATTGCCCTGACGGTTTAGTTGAGTTGGGTCGTGCAGTGTGAAGAAGATGTCAAGGATTGCCTCGGCTGAGATAACACTCTCGTCAAAGCGAATCGAAACCACCTCGGCGTGATCGGTGTTTCCCTCGCAAACCTGCTCATAGGTTGGGTTGGCATTCTTGCCACCGGTGTAACCACAGGTCACATCTTCAATGCCACGAAATTGTGAGTAAGCGGAATCAAGGCACCAAAAGCAGCCGCCAGCGAGTACGAATTCAGTCATAGCTATCTAAACTTTCAGTTGTCGATTGTGATTCCAAATTGGTCTCACAAATCTGGAAGGTAAGGCAGAAGCCTAATTGTCTCAAAAACACCCAACCCTCGGCGCGATCTTCGCACTTATCGCAGCCATCTTGTTTGGCCTCAACGCCTCAACCACCAAAGTCATCATTGAGGCAGGCATCAATGCCGAGCAGGTTGTCTTTATTCGCTCGCTGTTTTCTTTTGTGCTAGCGCTTTGCTGGGCGCTGATTGCCAACCGCAAGGAGCTATTGGTAAAGCCAAAGATGCTTCCAAGACTCTTTGTCTTGGGTGTCATCGGTGTTGGCATGCTGCAGTGGACCTACTCGATGTCGCTGGTTCGCCTGCCGGTCGGAATTGCACTGCTAATTGAGTACACCGCCGTGCTCTGGGTGCCAATCGTTGCGCTAGTGCTTTTCAAGGAGAAGGTCAGCAAGGTTATTTGGCTTGGTGCCGCACTTGTCATTGGCGGACTTGCGGTAGTTGCCCAAATTTGGGACACCCAACTGGACCCATACGGCATGCTGCTCGCCTTTGGTGCAGCAATCTCGCTAACTATCTACTTCATCACCGGTGAGCGCATCCAGCGGGTTTTGCCAACCAACGTCGCACTCGCCTACGGAATGTTCTTTGCCACGCTGTTCTTTTTACCACTTAGCAATTTTGGAAGTTTCAACTTCGGCATCATCTCCTCAAACCTTGACCTAACCGGCAATCTTGACGGCGTCGAGGTTCCGATGTGGGGTGCTTTGATCTGGCTGGGAGTGCTTGGAAGCTTTGTGCCAATGGCATTTAGTTACCTGGCGCTAAGGCACCTAAGCGCCACCGTGGTTGGCATCATCGCAACCAGCGAAACTGTTTTGGCATTCGGTTTTGCGCTGGCTTGGCTGGGTGAGCTGATTACTTTGACCCAAGCCCTGGGCGGTATTGTGGTCGTCGTCGGAATTCTGATCGCACAGACTGCGCGGAAGCAATCAATTGAGAAAGTAGTTGAGTAATCCATGGCAACTATGGAACTAACCCTCGAGACCTTCGAGACCACCATCAAGCAAGAAGGCATCACCTTCGTTGACTTCTGGGCAGAATGGTGCGGGCCTTGCCGCATGTTTGGGCCAATCTTCGAAGCGGCCTCCGATGAGAACCCAGAGATTCGCTTTGGCAAGGTCGACACCGAGGCTCAGCAGGAACTTGCGGGCATGGCCGGCATTTCCTCGATTCCAACCTTGATGATCTTCCGCGATGGCATTTTGCTTTTCAACCAGGCCGGCGCACTGCCAGCCCCAGCCCTTGCAGATCTAATCGGTAAGGTGAAGGACCTCAACATGGACGAAGTTCGTGCTGAGATGTCCAAGCAGGTCGAGAACTAACCAGATTGCGCAATAACTCCCTAGCCATGTTGGCCACCATCACCGGGGTCGGCATTTTGGCTTGGGCTATTGGATTCTTTGATCCAACAACCTGCACGCCAACTGCCCAACAGGCAGGTTGGACTAGCTGCGAGGCAATTGCTCAGGAGCGCACGGTTGCGCTTTGGGTGCTCATCATTGGAACCGTGGGAATTGTGGTTTTCCTTTGGATCCGCGGTCGCAAAAAGAACTAGGCGATAGCCGCTTCGATAGTTGTCGTTGCAAGCTCTGGGAAAGCCTGAGCTACACCAGCGTTTGTGACTAGACCCTCGTGAGCGTTTAGGCCGAGAGCAAGCGCTGCGTCATCCTTTAGCGCCTTCTTCCAGCCCTTTGTGGCCAAAGCAATAACGTATGGCAGTGTCGCATTGGTTAGCGCTCTGGTTGAGGTTGCAGGCACGGCACCTGGCATGTTTGCCACGCAGTAGTAAGTGGTGTTGTGAACCTGGTAGGTCGGTTCGTCGTGAGTGGTTGGGCGGGAGTGCTCGAAGCATCCACCTTGGTCGATCGCGATATCTACCAAAACCGCACCCGGCTTCATCTTCTTTACCATCTCATCGGTGACCAGCTTGGGAGCACGCTCACCTGGGATCAGCACCGAACCAATAACTAGGTCGGCATCCTTTAGCTGCTCGGCGATTTCGTAAGCGGTCGAGACGCGAGTCTGAACCTCGGAGTTAAAGCGGGCATCAAGTTCGCGAAGTCTTGGAAGCGAAAGGTCAATCACGGTGACATCTGCTCCAATGCCGTTGGCAACCAGCGCTGCCTCGGTTCCGGCAACACCGCCACCAATCACAACCACCTTGGCGCGAGGGGTTCCAGGAACTCCACCCATCAAAACTCCAAGACCACCGTTGGTCTTCATCAGCTGATACGCACCGATTTGTGCCGAGAGCCTTCCGGCAACTTCGCTCATCGGCTGAAGTAGCGGCAGCTGTCGGTTGGCAAGCTGAACAGTTTCGTAAGCAATCGCGGTGGTACCGCTGGCGACAATCGCATCGGTGCAAACTTTGGAGGCAGCTAGGTGCAGGTAGGTGAATAGCACCTGGCCCTTACGCATCATTGGGTACTCGGCAGCGATTGGTTCTTTGACCTTGACGATCATGTCCGCAGCCGTCCAAACTTCGCTGGCGCTGTCGGCAATCTTGGCTCCGGCATCCAGGTAGTCCTGATTCGAGAATCCCGAACCAACGCCGGCACTGGTCTCAACCAAAACCTGGTGACCTCGGTTTACCAACTCAAAAACACCGGCTGGCGTCATGGCCACGCGGTTTTCGTTGTTCTTGATCTCTTTTGGCACGCCAACTAGCACTTTGTCTCCCTAACTGAATTGCCTTGATTCTTGCGAATAATTCGAGATAAAGTTTGTAAATTCGAAGAACATTTAGAAATACTAGACCTCGGTGCGAATTATTCAGAAAGAGCAGGAAAAACCCTGATGGATTCGAAGAAAATTCACCAGTATCCGCAACTGGACGAGCTGGACCGCTCAATCCTTAGGCTGCTGGCGCAAAATGGCCGCATGTCCAACGCCGAGTTGGCAGAGCAAGTCGGGCTAGCCCAATCCACCTGCCTGGGCCGAGTTAGAGCATTGGTGCAAGCCGGCGTGATTCGCTCCTTCACCGCAGAAATTGCACCCGAAGCCTTGGGTTTGCAGCTGCAGGCACTTATTTCAGTCACCCTAAGAGCAGGTGCCAGGGCAAACCTGAGTGAGTTCATGGCGCAAATGCGCAGCCATCCGCAAGTTATTCAGATCTTTTTCCTTGGTGGCACCGAGGACTTCATCGTCCACGTGGCGGTTCGAAACTCTGACGAAGTCAGGGAGTTTGTGCTGGCACAGCTGTCGAACAATGCATCGGTTGCAAACACCAGAACCAACATCGTCTTCGACCACTATCACAAGGGACCGCTGGGCTAAGTAGAGTAGGTATCCGTCGAAGGAGACCTGTGACAGACGCCATGCACCAATCGGGTAGCAACCCCAGGGTGAGAAACGCCATTTTCCATTACGCATCGGATCGCATTGATGTCGATCCACCGCTAGATGGACCCAGGTCATTTGAAGAACTCACCGAACTTGCAGGTCAAACCATCACCGAGCAGGGGCTCGGTGGCGAAGCAGCCCTGAAGCTTTTTGAAGACGTGCTTGCCCCGGCGACCATCTCGACCGATCACCCAAACTACCTCTCCTTTATTCCAACTGCCCCAACCGAGCTATCGACCATGTTCGACCTCGTGGTCTCGGCCAGCTCGATCTATGGCGGCAGCTGGAAAGAAGGGGCCGGTGCGGTCTATGCCGAAAACCAGGTCTTGAGCTTCCTGGCAGCCGAATGTGGCCTACCTGAAACCTCAGGTGGGTTGTTTGTGCAGGGCGGAACCCTAGGAAACCTCAGCGCCCTGGTAACCGCTCGCGAAAAAGCCAAGGTCGAACTTGGCAAGCAGCCTTGGGCGATTATCTGCAGCTCCGAGGCACACTCTTCGATCAAGGCAGTAGCGAAGGTAATGGACTGCGAGGTTGTGATTGCTCAAGCTGGAGCCAGTGGGTCCCTTGGCAAAAAAGCAGCGGAGGACGCCGTTCTCGAGGCAAAGAAGTTAGGCCTGACCCCATTTGCGATTGTCGGCACCGCCGGCACCACCAACTTTGGAATTGTGGACGACCTGCAGGGCATCGCCGAGGTGGCAAAAGCCCACAACCTTTGGTTCCACGTCGATGGCGCTTACGGTCTCGCCGGCATCTTGGCACCTGAGCTGAAGCACCTTTACAAAGGTGTGGAGTATGCGGATTCCTTTATTGTCGATCCGCACAAGTGGCTCTTTGCGCCATTTGATGCCTGCGCTCTGGTCTATCGTGAGCCGGAATATGCTCGCATCGCTCACACCCAACACGGTGAGTACCTGGACGTTCTTACTCACTCGGGCGAATTCAACCCGAGTGACTACGGCTTCAACCTGACC
>CAZLKR010000031.1:0-13870 GCA_964560155.1 uncultured Aquiluna sp. | reverse complement strand
GTATTCATCTCGGAGTAGATCCAAGAATGGCTTGGCATCAAACTCTTCAGGACCCATAACTCCATTGCCCGACCAAACGCCAGTGGCAAGAAGTTCGAGCGAGATAACTGGAACCAGAGCGGTCTGCCAAACCACGGCCTGAGAGCCATAGTTTGCATTGGTCCACTCGGTGTCACAGACGTGGTAGAGGTAGGTGGCTCGGTCTTGACCGTCCTTGCCCTTACCGGTGACCAGGGTGCCGGCACAGGTCTTGCCGGTCATGCGATCAGCAAGGGAGGCAGGATCTGGCAATACGGCAGCAACCACATCTCGTGGTGCAACACTTGCGCGTCCGTCCTTGGTGCGAACCGATACTGGTTCGATCGAGTCCAAGCCAAGGGCGTGCAGAGTCTGCAGCACGTTGATGAATTCAGTGCCAAGACCGTACTTGAAGGCAACCCGCTTGGCGTTGAGGGTGCGAGGAAGCATGTTGACCTCTTCGTGCTCAACGTTCACGCACTCAACCGCACCAATGCCACCTGGGAACTCAAATACCTCTGGTTCGCTAAATGGAGGGGTGGTGAACCAGCCTTTGTCCTTCTCCCACAAAAGCGGTGGGTTCAGGCACTCTTCGATAACGGTCCAGATTGAGAATGACGGAGCAAAGATCTCTTCTCCGGCATCGTTCTTAACAACCAGGTTTCCGCCGTCCATGATCTTGATCTCATCGACGTCACTGAACAGGTGATCCTGCGCATAGCGAGCGAAGATGTTCGAGATTCCAGGCTCAGCGCCGGTGCCGATTAGAGCCAAAAGGCCCTTGTCCGCGTACAACTTGCTGCGGTCATACTGCCAATCGCCTAGCTTCTCCGCAGGAGTGTTGAACGGATCGGTTGGGTGAGCATGGCTCAGGCTCATGGCCATGTCCATGTAGTTGGCACCAGCTTGTAGGGCACCCTCAAAGATGCTCTGAACAAACTTTGGCTCAACGGCATTCATGACGTGAGTGGCTTGGTGCTTGCGGGCTAGCTCTGCAACATTTGCAGGGTTGGATGCATCCACCTTGTCGGCAACAAACTTTGCAGCGACAGTTGAATCGCGGTTGGCTGCAACCCAGGCCACCGATTTCTCGGCACGGCTTAGGTCGTAGTCCGTGACCACGATTTGTTCATAGAAATTACGGTTAGCAGCAATTTTGACGATGGCATCGCCAACACCGCCTGCTCCAACGAGCAAGATACGCATTGATTCACAACCAGACGTTGACCGATTTGTAATGGGCCCAGTCCTTGCCCTCGTTCACTAGTAGGCGCAAAGCCGGAATGGCGTCACGGTGTAACCGCGCCTTCACCGAAGTGAACTACCAAATCAGTATGCCACTAAGGGATTGTTTTTGCAGTTAGTCGAGCTGGCGAATTGGAACAACCAGTGGGGTTTTGCCAACCGGGTCCTCGATCACGCGCGCCAGGATGTGGAATGCGGTGGCGAGGTTATTGGGGGTGATTACCTCTTTTGCAGTGCCTTGGTCGACAATCTTGCCCTCCTTGAGGATCACAACCTTGTCAGCAAATCGAGCGGCCAGATTCAAGTCGTGGACCACCGCAACAATGGTCATACCGCGCTCACGCTTGAGAGAGGACAGCAGGTTTATAACTTGCAGCTGGTGCGAGTAGTCCAAGGAGTTGGTTGGCTCATCAAGCAGCAGCACCTCAGGGTTCTTGGCCAATGCAGCGGCAATCAGTGCCACTTGGCGCGAACCAGTTGATAGCTCGCCCAGTTTCTTCTTGGCTAGCTTGGCAAGGCCAGTGCGCTCCAAAATGATTTGAATCTCTTGGTTGAGTCTTGGTGAGACTCTGGAGATTTCTTGCGAGTTCATCGCACTTCTTGCCACCAGGTCAAAGACGGTCTCGGTTGAGCGAGCAGCTGGCATTGCACCAAGCAAGCCAATCTTGCGATCTAGTTCTTGGCGGCTTAGCTCATTGATCGATACGCCATCAAGCAGCACAGCACCTGAGGAGGTTTTGATCTTCCTTGCTAATGCCTTCAGCAGTGAGCTCTTGCCGGCACCATTTGCTCCGATCACAGCGGTGATGGTGCCGCCGGGCAAAGTGAGGTCTAGGTTCTCGATTATCTGATCCGCAGAATAGCCTGCACTCAGAGCCTGAGCGGCAAGTTTCTTATTTGGATCAAACATGCCTAAAGCTTACTTTTAGGACCAGTTGGAAGTTAGCTCCACGGCATCAATGAAGCGTTGGTACTGCTTTTCACGAGGCTGCTCTGGGGTGAAGGTTTGGTCCGCGGGGTTGAGATTGCTCAGCTCCTGCATGGACCCAAAGATGCCGGAACCAAGTCCAGCCAGAAGTGCCGCTCCGAAACCAGTTGATTCCAACACTTTGGCACGCACGACATCGTGCTTGGTGACATCCGCCTGAATTTGCAGCAGCAGATTATTTGCCGCAGCGCCGCCATCCACTCTCAAGGATTCGATTGGGTGACCAAAGTCCTTCTCCATAGCATCCAGCACCGCCTTGACCTGAAAAGCAATCGCCTCCAAGGTCGCGTACGCGATGTGTGAAGAGGATGTGCCGCGAGTAAGACCCAAAAGTGATCCTCGGATGCTGGAGTTCCAGAACGGAGCACCCAAGCCGGTCAAGCTAGGGATAAACACCACGTTGTCGCTTGAGCCAGCTTCGAGAGCCAGAGCCTCGACATCGCTGGAGCGCTCGATGATCCCAAGGCCATCTCGCAGCCATTGCACAGCAGCACCGGCGACAAAGACGCTGCCCTCGGATGCGTAGGTGATCTCGCCACTTGGAGCTTGCCAGGCGACGGTGGCCAAAAGCTTGTGAGAACTTTCAACAATCTCACCGCCGGTGTTGGTGAGAATAAAAGCACCTGTTCCATAGGTGGCTTTGGAGTCACCCTTGTTGAAAGCTGCTTGGCCAAACAGCGCAGCCTGCTGATCTCCGGCGATACCGCTGATCGGGAGCGTTAGCCCCAAGAAGTGATCCGGGTCGCTTTGTGCAAGATTTCCCCAGCTCGGGGTGATCGTTGGCAGTGCTGCTTTTGGAATACCAAAAGCAGCAAGAAGCTCATCGTCCCACTCACCGGTTTCAAGATTCATCAGCTGAGTTCTGGATGCGTTGGAGCAGTCAGTGATGTGAGAGGCACCGCCAGAAAGCCGCGCCACCAAATAGCTGTCTATGGTTCCAAGGGCGAATGTGCCATCGATGACGCCCTGCCAGATTTGTGAGAGGTTTCGCTGCCACCACAAAAATTTGCTGGAGGTGAAGTAGGGGTCAAGGTTCAATCCGGTTCGCTTACGAATCCAGTCACCTTGATTGATGCGCTCGAGCTCAGTGGTGAGATCTGCCGTCCGGCGGTCCTGCCAAACAATCGCATTAGTTGGCGACGATAGGTCTCTGCGGTTCCAAATCACAGCGGTTTCACGCTGGTTGGTAATTCCGATTGCGGTCGGCTTATCTTCGGTCTGGGTGAGCGCATGTCTCACGGCTGCCAGTGCTGCCTGCCAGATTTGCTCTGGTTGGTGCTCCACCCAGCCTGGGGTAGGGAAGTGTTGTTCGAACTCTTGGTAGCCGCGGGCAATGATCTGACCGCCGGTAGAAACCACCAGGGCGGTTACGCCTGTGGTGCCGGCATCAATAGCCAAAATTGACAAGGCTTCCTCCTTGAAACCAGAGCATTACCTAAAACTTACCGCCAATAACTTATGCTTTGAGTGTGATGTTACAAAAACAGACAAAATCACACAATTTCGTGCAGAGCGATTACGACGTGGCCGTGATTGGTGCGGGCATCAATGGCGCGGTCGCTGCTGCTGCAGCCAGTGCTGCCGGCCTAAGAGTCTTGTTGGTGGATAAAGGCGACTTTGCTAACTTCACCTCCCAGGAATCCAGCAACCTGGTTTGGGGTGGCATCAAATATCTGCAGACCTATGAGTTTGGTTTGGTGGCAAAACTTTGTCAGGCACGTAATCGCCTAATCCGCGCTTACCCCAATCAGATCAAAGAGATCGGCTTTCTAGCATCACTTGGACCGAATGCTCCTTTTGGCAGATTGCTGGGCACCTTCGGCACACTTTTTTACTGGGGCATTGGCCTTATGGGAACCCCGCTTCCATCAAGCTACTCGGCTCAAAAGGCAAAGCAGCTGGAGCCAAATTTGATTGCAGGCAGAAAAGCCGTGCAGTACTTCGATGCACACCTGCCAGACAATGACTCTCGCTTTGTCTATGACTTCATCAAAAAGGCCAAGCAAAACTCCACCAAGGCCATGAACTACACCGAGCTGGTTGGAGCTAAGCACTCTGGTTCGGTTTGGAACCTAGATTTCAATTCCGCTACCGGCAACTTCTCTGCAACTGCAAAGACTGTCGTAAATGCAGCCGGTCCATTTGCCAAGAATGTCTCTGAACTTTTTGCATCACCAACCAAGGCAAGGTTGGTCTTCTCTAAGGGTGTTCACTTCACCATTGGACGCAAGCTAACCCAGGGCGACAGAGTGCTCGCATTCTGGGATGAGCAGAACCGTTTGTTCTATGTGTTGCCGATGGGGGATCGCTCCATGATCGGCACCACTGACACCAGAGTTGATGCTCCTCAGACCCAAGCGAACCAAGAAGACATCGATTTTGTGCTTCGCCAAATCAACGCCCAACTTGAACTGGAAAAACCAATCACCAAGGACGAGATTGTTTCCGCCAGATCCGGAGTCAGGCCGCTCGTGATTGATGCCTCGCAAGCAGATAACCAGGACTGGCACCAACTCTCTCGCAAGCACGTGATTGAGACCAACTCGCAATCGGCTGTGATATCGATTTTGGGTGGCAAGCTCACCGATTGCCTAAATGTCGGCCAAGAGGTTCTCACCGAACTAAAGCACCTTGGGCTCAGTAGCAAGTTGCCACGAAAGTGGTTTGGCGAGGGATCTCAAATTCGCTATCCGGAACTTGTTCAGAGCGTGCAGGCCAAGGTTCAAGACGCTGAGGCCGCAACTCGAATCGCAGAGGGCCTGTTTAGGCGGCACGGCGAGCAGGCTTTCGAAATCATTGAAGCTGGAGATCTAGAAGAGGTCTTCCCGGGTCTTGGGATTTGCTATGCCGAGCTGCACTGGATTGCACTAAATGAAGACGTGGTTACCCGAGACGATCTACTTCGCAGAAGACTTCCAATTGCGATGGCAAGAAGCGCCAGCGAAATTGCAAACAACCAGAAGCTGCAGGCGCTACTAGTGGATGTGGGGCTCTAGTTCGAATTTGTCTTTCTTGGAAGGCCACTCGACTAACAGCATTGCTCCGAGCATCAATGTTCCACCCACCAACATTGCAACCGTTAGAGGTTCCTGTCCGGCTGCTATAGCAATCAAAGCTGTGAAGACAACTTCGCTGGTCAAAATCACAGCGGCGCGAGCTGGATCCATCAGGGTCTGGGCCCAGGTCTGAATCCAGAAAGCAGCAGCGGTTGAAAGCACAGCGGTAAAGACGATGGCAGCCCAGACATCTGAGGTCGGCGGTGGCTGAAAACCGTCAGTTAGTGCAAAACCCCAGCAGATCGCGGCAACGGCTGCAATCTGCACCATGGCGAATCGGTAGGCATTTCGACCGTGGCCATGTTTACCCAAGAACAGGATGTGCAGACCAAACAAAATGGCGCAGGCAACCAGCCAGAGTTGCCCAATTTGGAAATCTAATGATGTCGCTGCTCCGGAGAAAACCGCTAGGCCAACAGCCGATAAAAGCGCAGCTACGCCAAGCTTTTTTGAAACCTTTCGGCGGTAGATGGCCCATGCCAAAATCGGTGTGAAAATCACGTAGAGGCCGGTTAGGAAGCCGCTGGTGGCTGCCGTGGTGAGCTCAAGTCCAATTGTCTGAGTGATGTAGCCAAAAGCCAATATCACTCCCAGCCACAAACCGATCTTGATATCGCCCTTTTCGAACCGGCTGGAAATCTTTGGTCGAATCAGAAACATCACAACTGCGGCCAGAGTGAAACGAACTGCCAAAAAGTCCATGTAAGGCTGCTGCTCGATTGCATCCTTCATCAACACAAAAGCCACGCCCCAGGTGAAGCACACCCCGAGTAGGGCAATAACGGCTAGGCGAATTCGGGTCATGGTGCCAAAGTCTAACTAAAAGTTAGCTCTCGATATCTGTCAGGCTGCAGCGCTCGACACCGACCACCTTTGGCTTGGCCGAGAGGGTGATTCGTAGCACTAAGAATTCAGCCGGGGAAAGTGTCGATCCCGCTTCAATCTCTTTGCGAAGTTCCTTTGGCGCCATCGCCGCAAATGGAGCCAAGATGCTTGGTAGAGCTGGGCGGTGTGAGCAGATCAAGCCCGACTTACTGGTGCCCAAAAGGTCCTTCACGACATCCTGGGTTCTAGCCGGCTTTTTCTTGTTGCCAAGTTCGGTTAGCTGGTGACGCTCAATAAGTTTTTGTTTGCGCTTTTCCGCGTAGGGATTGATGGTGTCGTGACAGCGAACCCAGGGGCTGGTAACCAAGCGCTTTGGGCCGTAGGCGGCAATAAGCGGAACCAGAGCCTTGGCCTGCTTCTTGCCTTCTGCTAGAAGTGGGCGCTTAGCTTCTTCGCCCTTCCAGTCTGAGCGAAGAGTTGCCTTGGCGTGACGAAGAATGATTAGCGCTCTGGTCTCAAGCTCCTTGGCTTTGTGAAGCTGGATGACCTGCTCCATCAAGTTCTGATCGTGCTCGTAACTCAAGAGCTTCACAGCATCCTTAGCGGCAATCCACTCGACCTTGGCAATCTCCTGGTTGGGAGCAAACTTCTGCTTTGCTACTGCCTTGGTGGTTACCTTGGATGCCCAGTAGTGCACTTCCTTGTCGAGACCTTCGCCGACCTGGTAATTGATTACGCCGAGTTTTCTTCCAAGGCGGACCTTTAGTCCAGCCTCTTCCAAAACCTCTCGGACTGCGGTCTGAGGAAGCTGCTCACCTGGATCAAGTTTTCCCTTTGGAAAACCCCAGTCTTTGTAGACCTCACGGTGAACCAGTGCTACCTCGAGCTTGCCACTAACCTCACGCCAGCAAACAATGCCGGCTGCATAGATGGTCACTATCGACTGCGCTTTCGCTCAAGGGTGCGCTGCATGATGACGTCCTGCATGTCACTCAGCTTCTCGCCCATCACGTTGTGGGTTTCGCGTGACCAAACACCGTTGGCCTTGAGCTCCCAAACCGCTACCGATTCGCTCATGCCAAGGTCGAAGATTTCGTGCAGCTGTCGGATCTGGTCAGACTGGGTGATCTTCACCAAAGTCTCGACTCGGCGATCTAGGTTGCGGTGCATCATGTCAGCGCTGCCGATGAAGATGTCTGGATCGCCTGCGTTGTCAAAACTAAAGATGCGGCTGTGCTCCAGGTAGCGACCCAAGACTGAGTGCACCTTGATGTGATCTGAGAGACCAGGAACCCCAGGACGCAGTGCACACATACCTCGAACCAAGATCTCAACCTTCACCCCAGCCTTGGAGGCGCGGTAAAGCTCGTCGATGATTTGCTCATCAACCAGGGAGTTCATCTTGATGCGAATGCGACCAGCATTTCCAGCCTGCTGGTGAGCAATCTCTCGACGAATACGCTCGGTTAGACCCTCGCGCACGCCATTTGGGGAGACCAAAAGGCTCTGATACTGCGGAGCTTGGGTGTGACCGGAAAGCTGGTTGAACAGCTTGGTTAGGTCCTCGCCAACGGCAGGTCTGCTGGTTAGTAGACCGAGGTCCTCGTAGTAGCGGGCAGTCTTTGGGTTGTAGTTTCCGGTGCCGATGTGGCAGTAGCGACGAAGGTTCGCACCTTCCTGGCGAATCACCAGTGAGAGCTTGCAGTGGGTCTTTAGTCCAACGATTCCGTAAACCACGTGGACGCCGGCAGCTTCTAGTTTTCTTGCCCAAGCGATGTTGTTTTGCTCATCGAATCTGGCCTTGATCTCAACAAGTGCCAATACCTGCTTGCCAGCCTCTGCTGCGTCGATGAGAGCATCAACGATTGGAGAGTCACCGCTGGTGCGGTAGAGGGTTTGCTTGATTGCAAGCACCTGTGGGTCAGCTGCTGCCTGCTCCAAAAATGCCTGGACGCTGGTTGCAAAAGATTCGTAAGGGTGGTGAACCAAGATCTCGCGCTCGCGAATTGCGGCAAAGATATCGGCAGCCTCATCTGGCTCAGACTCGAGGTAGCGGTTAGTGGTGATTTGGTGTGGCTCGAAATGCAGTTCCGGCCTCTTCATGAAGGCAAAGGCAGTCAAGCTCTTAAGGTCTAGCGGCTCAGCAAGGTGGTAAACATCGCTGGCCTCTATGTCCAATTCGCGCTGCAGCAGGTTCAAAACCTGCTGATCGATGTCCTCTGCAACCTCAAGGCGGACCGGTGGTCCAAAGCGTCGGCGAAGCAATTCTTTTTCAAGCTGAATCAGTAGGTTTTCACCTTCATCCTCATCAACCTCTAGGTCTTCATTTCTAGTGACGCGGAAGGTGTGGTGCTGCAGCACCTCCATGCCCGGGAAAAGCTCCGAGATGAAAGCACCCATCACATCTTCTAATGGCACAAAGCGGGTGCCGCTTCCTGGCACCGGAACGAATCTTGGCAAAAGTGGCGGAACCTTCACGCGCGCGAAGTGTTCTTGGCGGTTGCTTGGGTTACGAAGCACTACCGCGAGGTTTAGCGAAAGACCTGAGATGTATGGGAAGGGATGAGCTGGGTCCACCGCAAGTGGAGTCAGTACCGGGAAGACCTGGTCCTGGAAGTATTTTTCCAGTCCTGCCCGCTCTTGTTCATTTAGGGCAGACCAGTGCTCGACCTGGACTCCATTTAGCGCCAGCTCCGGGCCAATCTTGTCCCTAAACAGCGCAGCGTGACGAGCCTGAAGCTCTTTGGTCTTGGCAGAGATCTGACTCAGTACCTCGATTGGACCAAGGCCAGCGGCGGAGTTCACGGCAATTCCGGTTGCAATGCGTCTTTTTAGCGATGCCACGCGCACCATGAAAAACTCATCGAGGTTTGAGGCAAAAATACTTAGAAAGTTCACTCGCTCTAAAAGCGGAATCGATTCGTCCTCCGCGAGTTCCAGCACCCTGCGGTTGAAATCCAGCCAGCTGAGTTCGCGATCCAAGAATCTATCCGCCGGCAGGTCCGGCTGGGACTCTGGGAGAAATATCGCGGTGGTCTCTTCTGACATGGACTCTATCTTGGCAGTTTTGGGTTATCGGCAGGTTAACTATTCGCCAGCATTACCTTGCGGATCTAGGCGGTAACCGACATTTCGCACTGTTCCAATTAGGGATTCGTACTCACCCAATTTGGCCCTGAGTCTTCTGACGTGAACATCTACTGTCCTAGTGCCACCAAAGTAGTCATAGCCCCAGACCTCGCTCAAAAGCTGCTCTCTGGTGAAAACTCGGTTCGGGTTTTCATTTAGATATCTCAAAAGCTCAAACTCTTTAAAGGTCAGGTCTAGAGTGCGACCACTTACCTTTGCGGTGTAGCTGGCGTCGTCAATGCTCAAGCCAGAATCGCTCTGGGCTTGCTCAATAACTTTTTGATTGACATTTGATGCCAAGCGAAATCGCACTTCTACTTCACTTAGTGATGCTGACTCAAAAACAAAGTCGCTCAAGCCCCAATCCGCACTCACTGCGGCAAGTGAGCCCTCGGTCACAACCAAAATAAGCGGCCTTGACCAATTGGCTGCAACCAGAATGCGAGCCATGGCCTTGGCGTTTGCTAGATCGGTTCGGCAATCCAACACCGTGATGTCGTGCCTTGGCGCGGTTACCAATTGCGATGGGTCAAATCCAATTTGAATGACTTGGTGGCCCAAAATCTCGAGCTGGGGCAGTGGATTTTCTCGCGCGGGAGTGATTGCCAGAACTACAGCCATCTTCCCACCCTTCGCTTTGCAAAATGATACCGAGGATTCGCACCCCGCACAGATAGAGTTCTGTTGTGACTAAGCAGTGGCTACAGATAATCCTGATCTGGATTGCGGTGTTGTCGGCTTCACTTTTTGCTCTCACAATCCCCGAACTAGAACTTAGATTTTTAGTCTTCTCATCAATTGCCGCTGGCGCCATCGCAATTGTCAGCATCGAACACCTAATTTCCTCTCGAACCAAAGACACCGTGAGGCAGCAGGTCTATGTCTCGGCCGGCACAATTGTGATTCTTGGAACCATGACCTTGGTATCTTTGCTGGGTTAGACTTATCTCATGCTTTTGGCCTTAGAAATTTTCTTTACCGGACTTTTAGTGCTGGCTTCACTGGCTATTGCCGGAGTCTCCGCACTGGTTCTTTACAAGCTATTCAAGGGGCAGCGCTAATTTGTTCGTCATCCCAGATGACCTGCCGATAGAGCTAACGCCTTTCACCTTCCTACTCGGGTCTTGGCGTGGCACCGGCGTGATTAGTTACCCAGTAGGCGATGAGCCTGCCCAAGAAATCGAATTCAGCCAAACCATGAGCTTTACCCCGATTGGCTCACGTCTGGAGTTTCGATCTGACGTCAGCGATCTAAAGGGCAACCCAATCTCTCACGAGCGCGGCTTCTGGTCGCTCTCCAGACCGGCATCGAATTCTGATGCCGGGCCAGGCTTACTTCCGGGAGATGGCAGCCCTCTTCTCACAGTTCGTGAAGACCTAGAGCTCTGGAGAAACTCCAATGGCGGATTTGACATCGAAGCACTGATCATTCAGCCATCACAGGTGGCGGAGCTTTACTTTGGCCAGATCAAGGGTGCACGAGTCGACATCGCAACTGATGCGGTGCTGCGTTCTCCAAATGCCAAGGACTACGCGGCCGGTCAGCGAATCTTTGGTTTGGTTGAGGGTGCTCTGCTTTGGGCATGGGACATGGCAGCGCACGGCCAGCCTTTGAAATCCCACGCTTCGGCACGTCTTGAGCGTCATGACTAAGCACTTTGGCAACCCGCTTGGCGAGCAGCGCCAGTTGCTGCAGTCCCAAGCCGCAATCCACCGCATCGATGAGCAGGTATTGCTGCTCAGCGGCGAAGATGCTTTGAGCTGGCTGCACTCGATTACCTCGCAGAACATCAAGAATCTAAAGCCGGGGGAGTCAACCGAGACTTTGGTGCTAACACCAACCGGACACATCGAACACCAGATCAAAGTCGTGGCCTTTGACGGTGGACTCTATTTGATCGTCAATAAAGAAAAGGCTCCAGCACTTTTTAAGTGGCTCACTCAAATGCGGTTTCGCTCCAAAGTTGAAATTTCAGAGACTGATTTGGAAATCTGGGGTGGCTTTGGAGATCTTGGCCTGAGCGAGCTGGTTTGGGTTGATGGCTTTGATGCCGAACCTAAGGGATCGGTTCGCTATGCAGCCGAGGTTCAAAGCTTTCCCTATCGCGAGTATTTGCTAGCGCCAGGAAAGAAGCCGGCGCTCGCGGAGGCTGGCATGCTGGCCTTTGATGCCCTCAGGATTGCAGCCGGCAGACCAGAGATAACTGACATTGACGACAGATCCCTACCGCACGAGTTTGACTGGTTGGCATCCTCGGTTCACCTCAGTAAGGGCTGCTACCGCGGTCAGGAGACGGTTGCCAAGGTTCACAACCTAGGTCACCCTCCCCGTCGCTTGATTGTCCTAAATCTTGAGGTTGGTGACACAGTTGCCAATCCAGGCGAAGAGATCTCTTACCAGGGAAAGTTAGTTGGCAAGGTGCTAGCCGGCGCCCTGCACTATGAGGCTGGATCCTTGGCACTTGGCCTGGTCAATCGCAATACTCCCTACCTGGATCTCGAGGTTTGCGGCATGACCGCATCGCAGCGTGTGCTGGTTCCGGCTGATGCCGGCAAGGCCGCAAATCTTCCAAGGCCAAGCGCGTTTAAGCTCAGCGGCAAAAAATGAAGCAAGCGGTGAATCGCGCTCTTAGTCGAGTCAAAGACTCGCTCTGGCAGATTATGCAGCTGGTTTTGGCCTCCACCATCGCCTACCTGATTGCAAGGTATGGCCTAGGGCACCCAGTGCCACTGTTGGCGGTCACGGTTGCAATCTCATCGTTGGGTTTTGTGCGTGACACCAGACCCGGTCGAGTCGCGACAACGGCGCTCGCGATGGTTATGGGCGTGGTGCTAAGTGAAACCATGCTGGTGCTGTTTGGACCTGGCGCCCTTCAGCTTCTCGTGGTGATTTTGCTTGCGCTTTTGTTGGCTCGATTTATCTCTCCCAACCCAACCTTCGCTCTAACTGTTGCGATTCAAGCCGTATTGGTTCAGTTGCTCGAAGCTCCAACCGGGGGCGATTTCGCAAGAGTCATCGACGGTTTGATTGGTGGTTTGGTTGCCCTTGCCTTTACCGCTTTGGTTCCTAGAAATCCGATCCGACTTGCCAGGGCCGACTCCAGGTTGCTTTTTGCCACCATCAAAGAGACCTTGGCTAAGTTGCGCGAGGTGCTGCTGACCGCCGATAAGGCAACGGCAGATTTGGCACTCGAGAACATTCGCCAGACCCAGCCGCTGGTTGACAACTGGAAGAGCTCCTTGGAGAGCGCTGCCGCGATTGCCAAAGTCTCTCCGTTTTATCGTTGGGCCCAGAAAGAGATTGCAGACCAAACCGTCCTGTTTAGGGGCTTAGATCTAGCAACCAGAAACTTACGAGTTATCACCCGACGTATTGACTACCTGCTCGAGGATCAAAAACCCAGACCCGAACTTGCGTCAGTTATCTCCAAGACTTTGATTGCGGTTGATCTTTTGGAGCAGAGTCTGGACGACTTTTCACTTCGGGCCAAAGCACAAAAGTATTTGCTCAAACTCATCAAACAGCTGGATCCAAAGTCTTTGGGAGAAGCGGGTCTAAGCGACCAGGTTGTGTTTATGCAGCTTCGGCCAATGGTGGTGGATTTGGCGATCGCCGCTGGGGTGGAACCCGCCACGGCACGCCAGCTGTTGCCTTACGTTGACTAAACTTAAGGCATGACTTACAACCTAATCTTGCTTCGCCACGGCAACAGCGTCTGGAATCAAAAGAATCTATTCACCGGTTGGGTGGATGTTGACCTTAGCGACCAGGGTCGCGAAGAAGCCAAGCGTGCTGGTGAGCTATTGGGTGAGTCGGGCTTGAGGCCAGATGTGCTTTACACCTCGGTACTAAAGCGTGCCATCAACACCGCACACATCGCCCTTGATCAGATTGATCGCAACTGGATTCCAACCTTGCGCTCCTGGCGTCTAAACGAGCGTCACTATGGCTCGCTGCAGGGGCTAGATAAGGCTGAGACCTTGGAGAAGTACGGGGCAGACCTATTCCAGACTTGGCGCCGCAGCTATGACGTCCCGCCACCAGAGATTGCTGATGACAACAAGTACTCGCAGGTTGGCGATGAGAGATATGCAGATTTGGGCGACGCTGTGCCGCGCACCGAGTGCCTCAAGGATGTCCTAGTTCGAATGATTCCTTACTGGGAGTCAGATATCTCGGTTGCACTAAAGAGCGGCAAGACCGTTTTGGTTACCGCCCACGGCAACTCTCTACGCGCTTTGGTAAAGCACCTCGACGGTGTTAGCGATGAGGCGATTGCGGAGTTGAACATCCCGACCGGTATCCCACTGCACTACAAGTTGGATGCCAACCTAAAGCCTTTGGTTGCCGGTGGTGAATACCTAGACCCTGAGGCAGCTGCAGCTGGAGCTGCAGCGGTTGCCAACCAGGGAAAGAAGTAACTAAAACTTCTTAGTCGTGCCACTCGCCGGTCTGCAAGAAGCTGACCTTCGAGGAAATGTCGACCACGTGATCTGCAAAGCGCTCAAAGTAGCGAGATGCCAGAGTTACATCGACTGTGTACATCGCATTCTCTTTCCACTCTGGGCTTAGCACCACGTCAAAAACCTTGCGGTGTAGTCGGTCAAC
>CAZLKR010000030.1:0-14547 GCA_964560155.1 uncultured Aquiluna sp. | reverse complement strand
GGGCCAGTCGGTAGACAAAAACAGCAATCTCTTTGCCCATGGTGGTTGGGGTGGCGGGCTGTCCGTGGGTCCTGGAGAGCATTGGCACGTCTTTTAGGTCCTGGGCGATGACCTCAAGCTTGCTAACCAACTTGATAGCCCTTGGAAGCCAAACATTGTTTAGCGCTTCCTTGACGGTGAGCGCGTAGGAGAGGTTGTTGATGTCCTCTGAGGTGCAGGCAAAGTGGACAAGTTCTGCCAGGTCAAGGCGACCCATGCGCTCAAGAGCATCGCGAATGAAGTATTCGATTGCCTTGACGTCGTGCCTGGTGGTGGCTTCGATCTTGGCGATGGCCTCAACATCCGCATCGCTAAAGTCTTGGGCTAGTGCTCGCAACTGAGTCTTCTCTGCAGCACTGATCTGTGAGTTGGTGCCAAGTAGGTTCTTCTCGGCCAGCCAGATCAGCCATTCGATTTCGACTTGGATTCTGGCTCGGTTTAGCCCGGCTTCGCTTAGGTAATTGCCGAGATCTCCCACTTGGGCACGGTAGCGGCCATCGAGCGGAGACAGTGGTTGAACCGAAAGTTTGCTCACTAGCCTATTTTGCCCTAAATACGGGCAAAGCGATACTCAAAATCACTTGATCTTGAGAACCTTTAGGACCGTGCGGGTCAAGAAGCTGGCAATCGACATCACAATCGCGGCCAGAATTGCCCAACCTAGCGACGCAATTGACAGGCCTTCCGAGGTGAAGCCCTCGATTGAGAAGACATCGGCACCCAAAAGGTTGGAGAACCATGCCACCAAAAGCAGCAGTGCTCCGTTGATCACAAACGCAATCAGGCCAAAGGTCAGGATGTAGAGCGGGAAGGCCAACACCTTGATCACCGGGGCGATGATGGCGTTGACCAATCCGAAGATCGCTCCGATCACCAAGAATGACCCGATGGTTTCCCAAAGACCATCCCCGCCATACGGTGTTAGTTGGACCTGAGGAACCACCAAGGTGGCGGCCCAAAGGCCTACGGCATTGACAATGGTGCTAATTAGAAAGCGCAACATTGTTCAATTCTCGCAGTATCGGGCTAAATTAGGTTCTGTGACCCCAGACAATTCCACTCCGATGATGCAATTGCTTGCTCCGGACGGCACCTACGGCGTGCCGGCGCAGTACGCGCGGTATGGGGAAGTCATTGAGTCGCTTGGGGAAGACCAGCTAAAAACCTTCTACCGCGACATGGCTCGCATTCGCCGTTTCGACATCGAGGCCATCGCACTTCAGCGCCAGGGGCAGCTTGGATTGTGGGTTCCTGCCATTGGCCAGGAGGGCGCACAGATTGGATCTGGCTATGCAGTTGGGCCAAATGACCACATTTTCCCCTCCTACCGTGAGCACGGTGTAGCAATCACTCACGGTGTTGAGCTGATGTCAATCCTCAAGATGATGCGCGGTGTGAACCACGGTGGCTGGAACCCTGAGGAAACCAGGTATCACCTGTATTCGATTGTTTTGGGAGCTCAGGTTTTGCACGCGGTTGGCTACGCCATGGGTGTGAAGTTTGATGGCCGAGTCGGCACCGGTGATAAGGATTCTGACCTAGCGGTTATCTCCTACTTCGGCGATGGCGCTACCGCTGAGGGCGATGTCTCGGAGTCGCTGCTGTTTGCAGCTGTGAATGAAGCTCCAATTGTGTTTTTTGTCCAGAACAACCAGTGGGCGATCTCATCTCCGGTTGAAAAGCTCACCAAGGTGCCGCTTTACATGCGCGGCTCTGGCTTTGGTGTTCCTGGCATGCGAGTGGATGGCAATGACGTGCTGGCCTGCTACGCAGCCACCAAGATCCACATGGATGAGGCTCGCGAGGGAGCTGGCCCATACCTGATTGAGGCTTTGACCTACCGAATCGGTGCTCACACCACCAGCGATGACCCATCTAAGTACCGCGACGAGTCTGAGGTCGAATACTGGAAGGCTCGCGACCCAATCATGCGCTTTGAGACTTTCCTTAGGCGTCAGGGTGTCGAGGATGCCTTCTTCGAAGAGGTAAAGCAGGCTGGCGACGAGCTTGCGGCTGATATTCGTGAGCAAACCTTTGCGCTAAAGACCCCACCACTTGAGCACATTTTTGACTTTGTCTATTCAGAATCACACCCGGACATCGAGCAGCAGCGCGCTTGGCTAAAGGCCTACGAGGAATCGATGGGTGCTCATGAGTAGCTATAAGGACATGGCAATTGCCAAGGCGCTCAACGCCGGTTTGCAAAAGGCCATGCAGGATGACCCAAAGGTCCTCGTCTTTGGCGAGGATGTTGCCCAGCTAGGTGGCGTTTTCCGCGTCACCGAAGGCCTGCACAAAGAATTTGGTGACTCAAGAGTCTTCAACTCCCCAATCGCAGAGTCTGGAATCGTTGGAACTGCCATTGGTTTGGCCATGCGCGGCTACCGCCCGGTCGCTGAGATTCAGTTCGATGGCTTTGTTTTCCCTGCCTTCAACCAAATCACCACCCAGCTGGCCAAGCTAACCTCGCGCTCCGAGGGCTTTTTGCAGATGCCGGTTGTAATTCGCATTCCTTACGGTGGCGGTATTGGTGCGGTTGAGCACCACTCCGAGAGCCCAGAGGCCTACTTTGCCCACACCGCAGGACTGAGGATTGTTACTCCGTCTAATCCAAACGATGCCTACTGGATGATCCAGGAAGCCATCAAGAGTCCAGACCCGGTAATCGTCTTTGAGCCAAAGCGTCGCTACTGGCAAAAGGGTCCGGTGAACCTGGATATCCCACCTATGCCGCTGCACTCTGCTCGCTTGATGCGCGAGGGCTCGGATTTGACCCTTTTGGCCTATGGCCCAATGGTCACAACCGCACTGCAGGCCGCCGAACTAGGCGCTGAAGAGGGAATCAACATCGAGGTCATTGACCTCAGATCGCTCTCCCCAATTGACTACCCAACCCTTTTCGCCTCCGCGACCAAGACCGGTCGCGTGGTGATTGTTCACGAAGCCCCAACCAATGTCAGCATCTCGAGTGAGATTGCTGCCCGCATTGCCGAGCACTGCTTCTACTCGCTAGAGGCTCCGGTGTTGCGAGTTGGCGGTTTTGACACTCCATACCCACCAGCCAAGCTGGAAGAGGCCTACCTGCCGGATGCCGACCGCATTCTGGAGGCCGTCGACAGGTCATTGGCTTACTAGGAGGCATGATGAGCATCGCGAAGTTCCCACTGCCAGATGTTGGTGAAGGCCTAACCGAGGCCGAGATCGTCTCCTGGAAGGTAGCGGTTGGCGATCACGTCACCGTAAACCAGACCATATGTGAGATTGAGACTGCAAAGTCGATTGTTGAGCTTCCCTGCCCATTCGCGGGTGAGGTCACCGAGCTTTTGGCTCAGGAGGGCGAGACCGTGGAGGTTGGTAACCCAATCATCGCCGTCAGAGTCCTTGGTTCCAGTCCGATTCCAACCCTGAGCGAGCCAGATGCCCCAGCCGGTGCGGTCGAGCAGGAAGCCGACACCGGTGCCGAGTACAAACTTCCAACCCTGGTTGGCTATGGCGATGCCGGCGAGGCAAAGTCTCGCCGTCGCAGGGCAATCGCAGCGGTTGCACCAGTAACCACAGCAATCCCAGTCTCAATGGTTAGGGCAATGGCAGCCAGCGACAACGTGATGGCAAAGCCACCGATTCGCAAGCTGGCTAAAGAGCTAGGTGTTGACCTAGGCAGCGTCACCGGAACCGGCATGCACGGCGAAATCACCCGCGAGGATGTGATTGGCTCTGCATCGCAAGCTTCGGTTTTCAAGAACTTAACCACTCCGCAGGCCCCATCTGAGCGCGAAGAGCGCATTCCGGTCAAGGGCGTGCGCAAGGCGATCGCAACCGCCATGGTCAAGAGCGCTTTCACCGCACCGCACGTGAGCATCTTTGTGGATGTTGATGCCACCAGAACCATGGAATACGTCAAGCGTCTAAAGAACTCGGTTGATTTTGCGGGCATCAAGGTGACTCCGCTTCTGATCATGGCCAAGGCCATGATTTGGGCAGTGCGCAGAAACCGCATGGTGAACTCCACCTGGACCGATGAGGAAATCATCGTTCACAACTTTGTGAACCTAGGTATCGCAGCCGCCACCCCGAGGGGCTTGATGGTTCCAAACATCAAGGACGCGGACAACATGAGCATGATTGAGCTGGCTCAAGCTATCGAGCAGCTGGCAGCAACCGCTAGAGACGGCAAGACCACTCCAGAGGACATGAAAGACGGCACCATCACCATCACCAACATTGGTGTTTTCGGTGTTGACACCGGAACACCGATCTTGAACCCGGGTGAAGTTGGCATTGTTGCCCTCGGCTCGATTCGCAAGAAGCCTTGGGTTGTCGAAGATGAGATTGTGATCCGCCAGGTCACCACAATTGGTGCGACCTTTGACCACCGCGTCGTAGATGGCGACGTGGCATCGAGGTTTGTGCAGGATGTCGCAAGCGTGATTGAGGAACCAGCGCTACTTCTCGATTAATTGCAATTGACATTCATTTTCAATAAGCGTATTGTCGAAGCATGAAGAAATGGATCTTTGGCGCTGTCGCCGCTTTAGTTGCAGGTTTGCTGGCTGTTTTTGTGGTCGCACCAGGCATTTTCAACCCTGGTAATACCCCTGGAAGCTCGGCCTCACCAGAGGTAACCAGAACCGGCCCAACCGGCGTCGTCAAGGTATTGGCAACCACCAATGTTTGGGGCGATATCGCCAAGCAGCTCGGTGGTGACTGGGTTGAAGTGACCGTGATCATCGATGACCCAATGCAAGACCCACACTCATACGAGGCTTCTGCCCGCGATCAGCTAGCGGTGAACGATGCCGAGTTAATCGTCATGAACGGCGGCGGGTATGACGAGTTCATGCACACCCTGATCGACTCTGCCGAGACCGCCAAGCTAGTTGTTGAGGCGGTGCCAGAGCACGATTCCACCACTGAGGGTGACGCTCACGCCCACTCTCACGCCAACGAACATGTTTGGTATGACTTTGATTCTGTAGGCGAGTTCTCGGAGGCCTTCGTGGCGGCCCTTAATGACCTAAGGCCTGAGGCTTTCACCGATGTAAACAAGAACTACGACAGCTTCAAGGTGGAGCTAGACAACCTAAAGACTCGCCTCGAGGGACTCGCTGGCCACTCACTAGGCCTTGGCGTGCTAGCAACCGAGGGTGTTGGCAATCTGCTTTTGGAACACGCTGGCTTTGAGAACCTAACCCCTGAAGCCCTTGCGGACGCCATCGAAGAGGAGACCGAAGTTCCTCCTGCGGCGCTCGCTAAGGCGGAAACCCTGCTGAAGAACAACCTGGTGGCGATTTTGGTCACCAATTCACAGGTCGAAGATCAGGTTTCCGAGCGACTAAGAAAGCTAGCTGAAGCCGAAGGCGTTCCTGTGGTGCAGTTCAGCGAGCTAATCCCTCAGGAAGGCATGAACTACTTCGACTGGATGAACCAGGTTCTCGATCAGGTCCAAGAGGCCGTCTACTAGTGGCCTTGCTGTCTGTCAAAAACGCTTCGCTGTCATTTGATCAGCGGGTCGTTTGGCATGACCTGAACTTTGAAATCCAACCCGGAGAGTTCATTGCTGTAATTGGCGCAAACGGCTCTGGAAAGTCGATGCTGCTAAAAAGCATTCTGGGACAGCAGGCCCTCAGCTCAGGCTCTATCGAGTTTCTAGGCAAACCATCACGACATGGAAACACCCAGATTGGCTATGTGCCGCAGCACAGGGCGATTGACTCTGGTTTGCCCTTGAAGGTAGTGGATGCGGTTCGCTTTGGCCTAGATGGCCACAGCTTTGGGTTGCCGGTGCCATCTGCCAAGAAGAAGGCTCTAGCACTGGAAGCCCTAGCCCAGGTGGATGCCGCTCACCTTGCCCAGACTCCAATCGGCGAGCTCTCCGGTGGTGAGATGCAGCGCGTCAGGGTCGCCCAGGCCGTGATTTCCCACCCCAAGCTGATTTTGGCGGATGAACCGCTTAGCGCACTGGATCTGCACCACCAGCAGGTGGTTAGCGAGCTGGTTCACCAGCAGAGCGAGCGATTTGGCGCGGCAGTCTTGTTTGTTACCCACGATGTGAACCCGATCATTGACTACGTGGACCGGGTTTTGTATTTGGCCCAGGGTCGCTACTCCATTGGTACCGCCGATGAGGTTTTGCAGTCCGATGTCCTGAGCGCGCTCTACGGCACCGAGATTGACGTGGTGAGAAACCAGGGTCGGGTTGTGGTGCTTGGCGCTCACGATCACGACCACCACGAGGCAGAGGAGTGGTTGTAGTGAACTTCTCCGACATCATCAACTTCTCTGACTACGACCGTCTGATTCCGCTGGTCACCAACTCCCTGATTGCCGGTGCCCTACTTGCCCTGATCGGCGGCTTGGTGGGTGTCTTTGTGATGAACCGAGAGCTCTCCTTTGCGGTTCACGGCATTGCCGAGCTTTCCTTTGCTGGCGCGGCTATCGCGCTGCTAATTGGCTTTGATGTGGTGTTTGGTTCGATCTTTGGATCACTAATTGCAGCCGGAATCATCGCTTTCCTAGGGGATCGAGCCAAGGATAGAAATTCCATAGTTGCGGTCTTGATGCCCTTTGGTTTGGGCCTTGGAATCCTTGCCCTGTCGCTTTACCCGGGGCGTGCGGCGAACAAGTTTGGCCTGCTAACCGGCCAAATTGTGGCGGTTGACGACCCGAAACTGTTATCGATGGCCGGAATTGCGGTATTGGTCGTGGTCTCGATCTTGTTGATTTGGCGACCATTGAGTTTCGCCTCGTTGGATCCTGAGGTCGCGATGGCACGAGGTGTGCCGGTGAAGGCGCTCGGTATCGGCTTTGTGATGCTGCTTGGCCTGGCAGTTGCGGCTGCGGTTCAGGTTGTGGGGGCGCTTTTAGTGTTGGCATTGCTGGTCACACCAGCTGCAGCTGCTCTGAGATTGAGTAGCAGTCAGCTCTGGGTTCCGATTCTGAGTGTGGTTTTTGCTGCGGTGAGCATGCTGGGCGGAATCCTGTTGGCACTTGGCTCGTCGCTGCCGATTAGCCCATACGTGACAACGATTTCCTTCCTGATTTACCTGATTGCCCGCCTAGTGGCTGCGGTCAGGTCGAAGTTGGCGGTGACCAAGTGACCCAGAAACGTTCTACCTGGCAAAAGACCGCGGTCAAAGAGGCATTGAATGCTTCGACCGGCTTTGTTTCGGCTCAAGAGCTCTATCAGGCGCTGGTGTTGCAGGGCCAAAAGATCGGACTTACCACCGTTTATCGTGCTTTGACCGATTTGGTGCAGGTCGGAGAGGCTGACAGCCTTGCTTCTGCCGATGGTGAAACCAAATATCGCAACTGCACAACCGATCACCATCACCATCTGATTTGCCGCAAGTGTGGCCGGGCTGTTGAGTTTGAATTGGCGGGATTTGAGGCCGCAGCTGACCAATTAGCCCGCTCCCACGGCTTCAAAGACGTAAGTCACAGCATTGAGCTGTTTGGAATTTGCTCAAATTGTGGCGTGTCAGATTGAGTTTTCTAAATCAAGACTTGCTTTAGTACCCCCGACTCTCCTAAACTTGTGGGGTTGCACGGGCTTAGGCCCTGACAATCCCCAACATAAGCTTCGGGTAAACACGCCCCTAGGAGGAGAAATGGCAGCCTACTGCCAGGTCACTGAAACTGGTCCACAGTTCGGTCACAAGGTTTCGCACGCTCAGAACAAGACCAAGCGTCGCTTTGACCCGAACATCCAGAAGAAGACCTACTTTGTCGCATCCATGGGACGCAAGGTGACCCTGAATGTTTCTGCACGCGGAATCAAGGTAATTGACGTTCGTGGCATCGAGTCCGTAATCGCTGAGCTACTAGCTCGCGGCGAGAAGATCTAGGAAGATACAGATGGCCAAGGATAAGGACATCCGTCCAATCATCAAGCTGAAGTCAACCGCCGGCACTGGTTTCACCTACGTGACCAAGAAGAACCGTCGCAACGACCCAGACCGTATCGTTCTGAAGAAGTACGACCCAGTAGTGCGCAAGCACGTTGAATTCCGCGAGGAGCGCTAAAAATGGCTAAGAAGTCGAAGATCGCTAAGAACGAGCAGCGCAAGGTAATCGTTGAGCGCTACGCAGAACAGCGTCTAGCTCTAAAGAAGGCTTTGGTTGACCCAGCTTCCACCGCTGAGCAGAAGGAAGCAGCCCGTTTGGGCCTGCAGAAGCTGCCTAAGGACGCAAGCCCAGTGCGCGTTCGCAGCCGTGACCTAGTTGACGGTCGCCCACGTGGTGTTCTATCCAAGTTTGGAATCAGCCGTGTTCGTTTCCGCGACATGGCACACAAGGGTGAGCTACCAGGCATCACCAAGTCCAGCTGGTAATTAGTTTCTAACTAGACCCGCCCCAAGGCCCAGTTGCCTTTTGAGGGCGGGTTTAGTGTTTCTGCCCCAACCCAAGTGGCTGCAAGCTTCAGTTCTTTGATCAATTCCGGGGTAATGGCCCTTAGGTCAGCCTTCGAAACCCAAGGCTCGTGCCAAAGCGAGAGCACGTTCAAAGCCTTCGCTTTGCGGTCATTCTTTAAGTCCACCCTGCCCACCAGGCGGTCCTGATAGAGAATCGGCAGCGTGTAGTAGCCATACTTCCGCTTGGCCTCCGGGGTGTAGATCTCGATACGGTAGTCAAAGTCATAGAGCCTGAGAGCTCGATCGCGATGCCAGGTCACCGGATCAAAGGGGCTCAAGAGCCTCACCTGGCGCTCGCCGATCTCAAAACCCTGCTCAAGATTCAACGAAGCTGGCGCGTAACCCGGCTTCTCCCAGCCTTCAACCTGCACGTCAACTATTTCGCCTGACTGGACCAGCTGCTTCAGCATGGGCTTGACGTCGGTGGTGCGGAATCTAAAGTAATCGGCGATGTCCTCTGCGGTTCCGACACCGATTGCCGCCACGCTCTTTTGAACAAGGGCAAGCTTTTGAGCCTCCGGGGACAGTGTGGGTTTGGGCAGCTCAACCTGCTCGGGAAGTGCATAGAGCCTCGAGAACCTGGTCCTACCGGCGCTGACCAGCAAACCTGCGTCATAGAGCCGCTCCAAGGTGAGCTTCACCTCAGACCAGCCCCACCAATTGCCGCGACGCTTGTTTTGGTCGTGCTCGAACTGGGAAACCGTCATTGGCCCTTTGCTGGCGAGCTCGGAGCGGATCCAGCTAATGGTTTTGGCCTGCTCCTTGAGCATGGTCTGAACGCTTTGCCTGGCTAGGGACTCCTGCCTGCGAAACTCAAACAGGGCCCAGTCGGTCTTTGCAATCAGAGTGGCGCAGTGAGCCCACTCCTCGGCGATCTGAGGCTGAGCAAAGGCCCACTTCTCAAAATCTGCAAGCGAGTAAGCCCCCATGCGGCTAAAGGCAGGTAAAAGGTGGGCTCGCTCAAAGACATTCACGCTGTCGAGCTGGAAAACGTGGGTGGTTTCTAGGACCTGATCCAGTGAGGAGTACTGATTCTGAAAGCCCTGGGCGCTAAGCGCTAGCTTCCTGGCCTGAGCGTTGGAGATGGTTGGAGCGACCACCACGAGATTTAGTAGCGCTCTCCGCGCAAGACCTCAACGTCTGTGACCCATAGCGTGCAGGCGTAGTGCTCGAAGTACTTCTTTTGTAGTGCCTCCAAGATGGCGGGCAAGCTTTCTTCAGACACGACGCTTTCGATCTTAACGTTACCGCCCTCTAGATCTCCAGCTCTTTGGTTCTTTGGGCCCTGGCCGTGGGCAGAGGTGACCGTAAGGCCCTTGGCACCATTGGCAAACAAGTCTTTGGCTATGCGCTGCTCTAAAGACGCCTCAACCACGATGGTGAGCAACTTCCTCGTTACCAGCATCACAAACCAATCCCTTCGAGCAAATTGCTCAAAGAAAGCATAAGTGGAATACCAAGCACCAGATTGAACGGGAAGGTGAAGCCAAGGCTTGCCGTGAGGTATCGACCCGGGCTTGCCTCCGGCAGAGCCAAGCGCACTGCGGCAGGAGCAGCGATGTATGAGGCTGAGGCCGAAAGCACTCCCAGCACCATTGCTCCACCAACGCTCAGGCCGGTCAGCTGGCCGGTTAGTACTCCCAGCGAACCTGCGAACATTGGGAAGCAGACTGCAAACAGTGCCAGCCCCACGCCACCAACCTTGAGGTCGCTTAGGCGACGACCGGCAACAATGCCGAGTTCGAGTAGGAACAAAGCCAGGATTCCAGTAAACAGTCCGCCAAAGAATGGCTCGATTCGGGTGTAGCCGGTTTCTCCGGTGAGTAAACCAATCACTAAACCGCCAGCCAATAGCAATAGCGACCTACCGGTTAGCACCTCACGCATGCTCTCACCCAGCGATACGCCCGAGGAGTTGGCTCGCTTGGCAAGCCAAAGGCCAATCAGGATGCCCGGGATCTCCATGACGGCCAAGAGGCTAACCAGGTAGCCCTCAAACTCGATCTGCTGTCCCTCTAGGAATACCAGGGCAGCGGTGAAGGTAACCAGCGAGGTGGAGCCGTAGTGGGCAGCCAGGGCGCCGCGGTCATCCTTGGTGTATTTGCCAAAGATCGGTAAAACGTAGAAGGCCAGTAGTGGCACGGCCGCGCTCAGTAGCAACGTGCCGATCAGCGGGTTTAGCACCTGTTCCAGATCAGTCTTGCTTAGCGCCACGCCACCTTTGATGCCGATGCCCAGCAGCAGGTAGATGGTGATGGCCTGGTAGATCGGCTCTGGCAACCTCAGGTCAGACTTCAGGGTGGTGGCCAAAAGCCCAAGCGCGAACGCCAAAACTGGGACGCTGGTTAGGTTCTGGAGTGCGGATTCAATCATCAGTGTCGAAGTTGACCAAGGGCACCGATGAGGTCGCCAACTTTTCTGTCAGCGCTGGTCTGGTGCCGAAGCGGGGAGTCCAGGTTGATCTCGTAGTGGTTCTTCCTGCCCTGGCGCTCTTTGATTAGGTAGCCAGCTTCAACCAAGTCGTTTAGTACATTGACCACCGACCGAGTGGTGATTCCCTCGATCTTGGCTAGTTCATCCATGGTCAGCTCCGGGTTGTCGGCAAGCGCAATTAACACGTGGGCGTGGTGTGAAAGAAAGGTCCACTTACTGCTCATCACTTTTTCCTTTTGACAACCGAATCTAACTGGGCAATTTCCTCCTCGCTTGCACTTCCAAAGGCAAACTTAGGCTCCACCTCTGCTGGGTGGGCCGGCTGCCCCTTGGTCTTTATAAGCGAAGCGACTATGGCAATTGTGATTACCGCAACAATAATGCCCAACGAGAGCAAAGTCGGGACCTTTACCACGTCGTGAAGTGCCAGCTTGATACCCACCCAAACCAGGATGAACGACAAACCAACCTTCAAATACACAAATCGGTGGATTAGATCAGATAGCAAGAAGTACATGGCCCTAAGACCCAACAGTGCAAAGGCGTTAGCGGCAAACACGATAAATGGCTCACTGGTAACAGCGAAGATTGCCGGAATCGAGTCAATCGCGAAGATGATGTCGGTGAACTCAACCAACGCCAACACCGCAAGCAGCGGGGTTGCCACGAGGACGCCGGACTTACGAATAAACAGCTTCTGGCCGTAGTACTTGTCTGTGGTCGGCACCAGCTTCTGGAAGCCCTTGAGGAACTTGGACTCTGCCGGGTTGAAGTGCTTATTGCGCTGCAGCAGCATCTTGATACCGGTGTAGATCAAGAAGGCAGCGAAGATGTAAAGCACCCAGCCAAAGCTCTTGATAAGTGCCGCACCGGCGGCAATAAAGATGGCGCGGAAAATCAGTGCACCCAGCACACCCAGGAACAGCACGCGGTGCTGGTATTCGCGCGGCACGCTGAAGGCCGCAAAGATCAAAGCCCAGATAAAGACGTTGTCCACCGCCAGGGACTTCTCGATGACAAAGCCGGAGAAGTACTGCTGGCCAATCTCAGGACCGAAGTCCATCCAAAGGTAAACACCAAAGCCAATGCCTAGTGATACCCACAGGGCTGACCAGAGCGCGGCCTCCTTCATGGAGATAACACTGGCGTGCCGGTGAGCAAAGAGGTCCACCGCCAGCATCACAAGGATCAAGCCAATAGTTGCGGCCCATAGGGTTACCGATACGTCCACCGAGTTCCTCTCTAGAAAGATAATGCTAGAAATAAATTTCAGTTATTCTAACCCCAAAACTTTCAAAATTGTTCCAAATTGACAAAATCCCCTAGATTTCGGGGAAAAGTCCCCATTAACTCCCATGCAACACGCCGAGACATTAGCCAACTCAAGGGGTTTAGGGCATTAGGTTGATTTCGACAATCCTGTCCCACAACGTCCAGGAGGACATTATGAACAAGAGCGAGCTCGTAGCAGCAGTTGCAAAGCACACTGGTGAGTCTCAGGCAGCCGTAGGCCGCGTTATCGACGCAATGTTTGAGACCATTGGTGCATCAATCAAGAAGGGTGACAAGGTCACCATTCCTGGTTACCTAAGCGTTGACAAGGGCCGCCGTGCAGCACGCACCGGTCGCAACCCACAGACTGGTGCAACCATCCAGATCGCTGCTGCAAACACCGTAAAGGTATCTGCAGGTAGCAAGCTAAAGGCTGCAGTTAAGTAATTAACTAAAAACCTATTGAGAGCGGCGCTCGGGCTTGCCCGGCGCCGCTTTCCTATTCCCAAGGTTTAGGGTTGTTGAGTGAGCGATAAATCAAGAGGCATTGCGTATGTAGCGCTGCAGTTTGTGCTGCTCGGCGTGCTGTTTACCGCCCCTAGGCTCCCGGATCCATATGGCGCACTCACGCCTGTCATCTCGCTACTCGGACTTAGCTTTATGGCTGTTGCCGGTGTGATTCTGTTGATTAGCTTTGCCGCCTTGGGCAACTCATTAACGGCCTTGCCGATGCCTAAGCAGCGCGGAACGCTTGTGACCACCGGTCTCTACGCCCACGTGCGCCACCCGATCTACTCCGGGCTATTGCTTCTGAGCCTTGGCGTGGTGCTGGATGCTGGCTGGTGGCCGCAGCTGGTAATTACTCTGATGCTTTTCTTGTTGTTGCGCATCAAGGCGCAGTTTGAGGAGAGCTTGCTTCGCAAGGCCTATCCAAAATACGCCGCCTATGCGGCCAAGACCCCGATGTTTTTCCCAAGGCTGGGTAAGTGACAACCAGCATTGCCCGTCGCTCACTTGCCGCCGTGGCAATTGCCTCCCTGGTTTCGCTTCTCAGCCTCGTAGTTGTCCTAGTAGTCACTCAAATCACCCTTCCGGGGCAGTTCTCTGATCCTGGCGCGGTGGTGCGCTGGGGAACGCCAATTGTGAAGTTGGTGATGAACTTCAGCATGGCAATAGCCATCGGTTCTCTGGTTTTCTCCGCCTTTGCGCTAAACCCGCAGCAGCAGAAACGTCTGCAACCAATCTCCTCTTGGTCCGCTGCCATCTGGCTGCTATCGGCAGCCATCTACTTTGTGATGACTTACCTCTCGGCCGCAGGGATCACGATCAGCTACGGACCTGAGTTTTCCTCGGGACTTTGGCTCTTTGCCACCGAGATAGAACTGGGCGTACTATTGGCCTGGAATCTCGGCTTTGCCTTCATCTTGAGCCTGAGCACCATCATGTTCCCCTCCGGGCGAATGATTGCGGTCAATGCAGCACTCGCGATAGCTGGGCTATACCCACTTGCAGAATCTGGTCACGCCTCAAGCGATGTCGGCCACGCCTTGGCAGTGAACTCAATGCTGATGCACCTGGTTGGCATCTCGGTTTGGGTCGGTGGGTTGATCGCACTGTTTGCTATTTACTTTGACGATTCAAACCAGCGCACAGCCCTGGTCAAACGGTATTCGACCCTTGCACTGTTCGCCTTTATCCTGGTTGCCATCTCTGGCCTGACCGGTGGCTTTATCCGGATGTATGAACCCGCTGATTTGCTAACCAGCTATGGCCAGCTGTTGATTGCCAAGGCAGTGATTCTTGTGCTGCTTGGGTTATTTGGTGCTTGGCACCGACTGCGACTTATTCGCAGCATCGAATCTGACTCTTCAAGCTTTATTCGAATCGTGGGCATTGAACTTGCGATCATGGGAATTGCGCTGGCTCTAGCCACCGCCCTTGCCAGGACCGCACCGCCAATCAACCCCAAGCAGCTTGAGACCCTAACCCCCGCCCAGATTCTCACCGGAGACCCTTTGCCTCCGGAGTTGACCGACATGGCTTGGCTAACGGTTTGGGATATTGACATTCTTTGGCTAACAGTCTCACTTTTAGCAATCGCCGTTTACCTCAATGGCGTGCGAATTTTGCATGCTCGAGGCGATAAGTGGCCGCTGGGACGAACATTGTCATGGGTCGCGGGTATGTTGGTGCTCCTTTACGTAACCAACGGAGCGCCAAATGCCTATCAGGAGTACCTGTTCTCGGTTCACATGGTGGGCCACATGATGCTCAGCATGCTGGTGCCGGTGCTTTTGGTGCCGGGAGCTCCGGTGACGCTGCTTTCCAGGGCGCAAGCGCCAAGAACCGATGGCTCCAAGGGGCTTCGCGAATGGGTGCTTTGGGCAGTTCA
>CAZLKR010000029.1:12452-14876 GCA_964560155.1 uncultured Aquiluna sp. | reverse complement strand
GACCAAGCGGTAACCATTCGCGAGCGTGACTCTATGGCGCAGGAGAGGGTTGCACTCTCTCAGGTTCGCAACTACATCTTCGAGAGAATCAACGGTTAGTTTGTCTCTAAAGTACGGCAAGCACGAGATTGCCATACCGGTGGTTTTGGCCCCTATGGCGGGAATCACCAACACCGCTTATCGCAGGCTTTGTCGCGAATACGGTGGCGGATTGTTCGTCTCCGAGATGGTTACGTCAAGAGCGCTTGTGGAGCGCACGCCTGAGTCAATGAGATTGATTGGTCATCACGAGTCCGAGGACGTTCGTTCGGTTCAGCTCTATGGCGTGGACCCAAAGACAATTGCCGATGCCGTCACGATGCTGGTGGCTGAAGATCGTGCCGATCACATTGATTTGAACTTTGGCTGCCCAGTGCCGAAGGTAACACGCAAGGGCGGGGGAGCAGCACTGCCTTGGAAGTCGGACTTGTTTGACGCCATCGTGAAGGCAGCCGTCAAAGCAGCAGGAGATATCCCGGTCACCGTGAAGATGCGCAAAGGCATTGACTCGGATCACCTGACCTACCTGGATGCCGGCAAGTCAGCCCGAGACGCTGGAGTGGCTGCGGTTGCTCTTCACGGTCGCACTGCCGAAGAGTATTACTCCGGCATGGCGGACTGGGACGCCATTGCAAAGCTTCGAGACGCTCTTCCAGATGTTCAGGTGTTGGGAAATGGTGACATCTGGTCTGCCGCGGATGCGGTTCGGATGATGGAGCAAACCGGAGTCGATGGAATCGTCGTGGGTAGAGGCTGCCTGGGACGTCCTTGGCTATTTGCCGATTTGGAAAAGGCTATTGCTGCCTACTTAGCTGGAGATAAGAATCCGAGCATTGATATCGTGATGCCGAATCTTGGTGAAGTAGCGGATGGCTTTACGCGCCACGCAGAGTTGTTGGTTGAGTTCTTTGAGGATGAGGGTCGTGCTTGTCGCGATATCCGCAAGCATGTCGCCTGGTACTTCAAGGGCTACTCGGTGGGTGGAGAGTTCAGAGCCGCTTTAGCTCAGGTTGAATCGCTTTCCCACATGGCCGAGCTGCTTGGGGAACTGGATAGAGAGATTCCATACCCCGGTGATGACGCCGAAGGTCCAAGGGGTAGGCTCGGTTCCGTGAAGAGCTGTGCCCTGCCAGAGAACTGGCTGCAATCCCGTGAACTAAGTAGTTCGCACCGCTTGCAGTTGCAAGAGGCCGAGCTTTCAGTTTCGGGGGGATAGGTGAAGCCTGTAACTCCTATCGAACCCGGTTATGAGGACTTCGACCGAGAACGTTTTATCGCCCAGCCAAGATCTTCGATGTTGCGCCGTGGCGAGTTTGCCAGAGACAGAGCACGCGTGTTGCATGCCGCAGCCTTCCGAAGGCTCAGCGCAAAGACGCAGGTGCTTTCACCATCCTCGGGTGACTTTGCACGCACGCGCCTCACCCACTCTCTTGAAGTAGCGCAGGTTGGACGCGAGTTGGCCTCGGTGTTGGGTATTGATCCTGACCTTGTGGACATGGCTTGCTTGGCACATGATCTAGGGCACCCACCATTTGGGCACAACGGTGAGTCGGCATTGAACTTCTGGGCTGCAGATATTGGTGGCTTTGAGGGCAATGCCCAGACCTTCAGGATTCTTACCCGTCTTGAGCCAAAGATCTATGACGACCAGGGTCGCTCAAGGGGCTTGAATCTAACCAGAGCGTCTTTGGATGCAGCAACCAAGTATCCCTGGCGGCTTTCTCAAGCGCAGGATTTTGGTAACTCCGTCAAGTTCGGCGCCTACGAGGACGACCTGGAGGTATTCCACTGGATGCGACATGGTGCACCTGAAGGTGCAAAGTGCGTTGAGGCACAGATTATGGACTTTGCCGATGACGTCGCCTACTCGGTTCATGACTTCGAGGATGCCGTTGTCGAGGGGTTCATTGACCCAGCAATCATCTCAGATCCAAATTCCCGAGCACAGCTGATTGAAGAAGTTGGCAAGTGGTCTGATGGCATGCTGGCGAAGGTCCAACTGGAAGAAGCCTTTGACCTACTTCAGGAGAGTCACTATTGGCTCTACAGCTTCGATGGCTCGCCGCGCGCCTTGGCTCAGCTGAAGAACCTAACCAGTGACCTAATCGGATCTTTTGTATCAAGAACTACAGACTCGATTTTGGAGAACGCGTCCAAGAGCAGCCTCACCAGGTACCGAGCCGGAGTTATCATTCCGTCCAAGGTGAAAAGCGAGATCGCAGTTCTCAAGGGCATCGTTGCCTCACAAGTTATGACGCATAACTCTCGCCAGGGTTACTACGAACAGCAGCGCGAGATGCTTATTGAACTGGCGGATGCACTACTTGCATCCGGTGTTGAGTACCTGGATTCGATTAGCGCTGAGGCTTGGAATAGCGCTTCTAG
>CAZLKR010000029.1:2414-12442 GCA_964560155.1 uncultured Aquiluna sp. | reverse complement strand
TAGTGATCAAGCACGCAAGCGCGTGATTGTTGACCAGGTGGCATCGCTAACTGATCCCGCCGCAATCGCTTTGCACCAGAAGCTAACCGCCTAGGATTCCCTTATGGCAGGCAGGGTTAGACAGAGCGATATCGAGGAGCTCAAGGCAAAGCTCGACATTGTCGAGGTCGTCGCCAGCTATGTTTCGCTAAAGCCCGCTAGCGCAGGATCATTTAAGGGGCTTTGCCCATTTCACTCGGAGAAGAGCCCCAGTTTCAACGTTCGCTCCGCACCGGCTTTTTATCACTGCTTTGGCTGCGGTGCCGGTGGCGATGTCTACAAGTTCATTCAAGAGATAGAGCACGTTGGCTTCACCGAGGCCATTGAGAAACTCGCTGAGAAATCCGGATTTCAACTCACCTACGAAGAGGGCAGCTCGCAAGAGAGCAGTGGCCGCGCAAGACTGCTAGCCGCCAATCAAGAAGCCAGTGCATTCTTTATTGAACAACTTGCTAGCCCGGAGGGTGAGACTGCGGTCAAGTTCCTCAACTCAAGAGGCTTCGACAACGCGGCGATTGCGCAGTTTGGAATTGGGTATGCCCCCAAAGGCTGGCAAGGGTTACTGGATCACCTGAAAGCCAAAGGGTTCACGCTTGAGGAAGCCATTACCGCAGGGCTTGCCATGGCAAGCGACAAGAGTGGTTACGACAGATTTAGAGGCCGAGTGCTTTGGCCAATCAGGGACTCGAACTCTCAGGTGCTTGGCTTTGGTGCCAGAAAGCTCTACGAAGATGACCAGGGACCAAAGTACCTAAACACCCCTGAGACTCCGATCTACCACAAGGGGTCTGTGCTCTATGGACTCGATCTGGCCCGTAAAGAGATCATCAAGCGCAAAGAGATCATTGTGGTCGAGGGTTATACCGACGTGATGGCCTGCCATTTGGCAGGTTTCAGCAATGCGGTTGCAACCTGTGGCACGGCCTTTGGCGAAGATCACATCAAGCTAATCAATCGACTATTTGGCACTTCTGAGGAGCCAGCTTCAGTTGTGTTCACATTTGACCCTGATGCCGCAGGTGAGAAGGCAGCGCTGAGGGTCTATGGCGACACCTCCAAGTTCAACGCTCTAACCTTTGTTGCATCCGGTCCGGAAGGCCTGGATCCATCAGATCTGAGGCAGCAACGCGGCGATGGCGCGATCGAGCAGATGCTGGCAGCACGCAAGCCACTCTTCGAGTTTGTGATCAGGCACCGCATCGGAAAGTTCTCGCTTACCGACCTGGACTCCAGAGCAGCCGCGGCTAGGGCAGCAGCTCCGGTGGTGGCAGAGATCGTTGATCCAGCTCTTAGAGCCGGTTACACCAGGCAACTTGCTGACTGGGTGTCTCTGGAGATCTCTGAGGTGTCACAGCTGGTGGCTCAGGTTGGCAAGCAGCAGGTTGGTGCCAGGGTTGAACAAATCCGAACCAGCGCTCCAAAGCCTGTGGAGCAAACCCCGGCAACCAAGTTTGAAAAACAAGTACTAGAGATTTTGGTCCAGCGGCCACAATCCTTCAACGCCGAGCGGTTGAGCAGAATTGTTGGGGCCGGGTTCACGCAGAGCGACTTGACGGCGATTGCAGAGGCTGCGTTGCGGATTGTCGATCAACTCAAGGAGTCAGATTGGGTCAACCAGTTAGCGAACCAGCTCTCCGGCGAACAGCTTGATTTGCTTAGAGCGCTGGCCCTTGCAGAACTGCCGGCATCAAACGACGCGGATCTGGAGAAATACTCCAAGGGAGTGGTTAACGGGGCCATGCTTCAGGCATTGGCAAGGGAAAAGAACGATCTACTGGCAGCTTTGAAGCGGATCGACATGAGTTCTCAGCCTGATGCCTACGCTCAGGTTCAGCGTCAACTGGTCGAACTGGAAGCTGAACGCAGAACTTACATGGCCTAGTTTTTTCTGCTAATGTTGTCAGGCGTCTTCGGACGCTTTTCCTCGGTAGCTCAATTGGCAGAGCAATCGGCTGTTAACCGATAGGTTCTTGGTTCGAGTCCAAGCCGGGGAGCCATTTCTAAGGAATCGTCATGAAGCGAGTTCTTTCCACCTCAATCTCTGTTGGCTTGGCCACGGGTCTCTACGGAATCTCATTCGGAGCACTTGCCGCAGTTGCCGGTCTAGATTTGCTCTCGATCATGCTGTTGAGCATCTTGATGTTCTCTGGTGGTAGTCAATTTGCTTTCATCGGCGTGATAGCCGCTGGGGGAGCTCCAATCTCAGCAATTACCTCATCCTGGCTACTTGGTGTTCGAAATGGTTTCTATGCCATGCGCCTAAACGACGTTTTGGGGCCAAAGGGCATCAAGAAGATACTCGCGGCTCAGCTGAGCATTGACGAATCAAATGGTGTCTCGGCTGCCCAGACCGATCTCAAGTCGCAGCGCTACGGCTTTTGGGCTACCGGTATTGCGGTTTTCGTGTTCTGGAACCTCGCCACCTTACTTGGAGCAATAGCGGGTGACTTCCTTGGTTCAGCGCAGACTTGGGGGCTTGACGCGGCAGCCGCTGCCGCCTTCCTGGGACTGGTTTGGCCACGGCTTAGGGACAACAAACTACTGGCGTTAGCTGCAGCATTGGTGGCTGTGGTTGGGTCGCTGTATCTTCCGGCCGGTGTGCCAGTTCTGCTAACTGTGTTTGTGGCACTTTTGCCTAGGAGGTCCAAGTGACCTTGACGGTGTTTATTGCTTCCCTAGCAGTCTTTAGCTGGAAGCTGCTTGGTTACTTGATTCCACAGAAATGGATTACTGACAGCATTCGCCAGTTCAGCGATCGGGTGACTGTTGTGCTGATGTCTGCTTTGGTGGCTGTGCAGACTTTTGTTACTGGGAACTCGGTTGAGTTCGATGCTCGAGTGCCGGCACTGGGTGTTGCTGCGATTCTCTTTGCGCTTCGGGTGCCATACATCGTTGTTGTGATTGCGGCAGCCGCAGTTGCAGCTGGCCTGAGAGCCTTAGGGTTCTAGATAGTCGACGCCCGGTGTCCAGCTGTTGCCTGGTTCGCCCCAACCTTCGTACTTGATTACTTTCTTGATTTCTCGTTGATAGGGCTTCAGCAATCTATCCGCATAGAGCAAGCCATCAAGGTGATCAAACTCGTGTTGGAAAATCCTTGCGAGCCATCCGGTTGCTTCAATGGTGAACTGCTCACCAGATAAATCTGTGGCTCTCAATACTGCTCTGTCCGCCCGCTTGAGCGGGTAACGCTCTCCCGGTATGGATAGGCATCCCTCGGACTCAGTGTCCTCGTCTGGCCATTCAGAACTAACGGGGGATAGCTCCAGAGTTGGATTGATAGCCTCACCGCGGTAGTGGGTTTCACCATCGTGCCAATCAAAAACAAAAATCCTTAGCCCAACGCCGATTTGCGGTGCTGCTAGCCCAACGCCAGGTGCTGCCGTCATGGTTTCGTACATATCAGCGATTAGAGTTTTGATCTCATCGGTAATCTCGGCAACTTCTTGCGCGCGGTTATGCAGGACTGGCTCACCAGTTATGACTATTGGGCGTATTGACACACATTTAGGTTACTCAAGGAATTCTCAAGTTGTTGCTTTAGGCTTCTAAGGCTGCACTTTAGATGAGGAGAGCAGTTGTTTGAACCCGAGCTTGCACGCCCCATAGCCATTGCCTTGGCAGTTGTAGGGGCGATCTTTTTGGCACTTGGGGCACAGTTTCAAAATGACGCTGTGACTGAGCATCACGCACCAAAACAACTCAAGCTCAAATCGCTCCACATCAAGCAAGTGCTAGATCTTTTGCGCAGACCTCGCTGGCTGACCGGCACAGTTTTCATGGGCTTGGCAATCATCTCTCAGTTATCAGCGTTGGCTCTCGCGCCATTGATTGTGGTGCAGCCAATTGGAGCTATTGCTCTGATTATCACCAGCATCATGAATGCTCGGATTCACAACATCAAACTCAACCCAAAGACCTTTGGTGCCATAGCCATCACAATGCTCGGCGTTTCTGGCTTCGTGCTCTTCACTGCCACCAGCGCCATCCAGGTCAAGTTGGATGACGCAATGCTGCTGCAGGTGGTTGGAGTACTGATTGCAGTGCTAGCGGTCTTTGGGGTGCTGTTCGCGACCTCTAAGGGACGAGTAGGTCCCTTGCAGTACATCTTTGGTGCTGGAGTTCTATACGGCTTTGTGGCATCTCTAGCGAAGGTTGTTATCCAGCGAATCATCCAGGGAGACATCAACTGGTTAACGCTTTTGGCAACTGTGGCCCTTTTGGCCGCAGCGATCTTGGGTGGTTGGTTTGTGCAAAATGCTTACGCCTCTGGCCCTCCAGATCTGGTCATCGCAGGACTTACCGTGATTGATCCGGCTGTTGCGGTAGGTATCGCAATTGTGATCCTGGGAGAGGCTTCGAGCGCAGCTACAGGTCAAGTGCTAGGGTTCGGTGTATCGGGATTAGTTGCCGTTTTGGGTGTTTTAATACTTTCTAAGGTTCACCCGCAACTAAGCAAAAAACAAGAGGTTTAGCTTTGGAAAAACTCAAGGTCGTCATGGCTTGTGACACCTTCGCTCCAGACATTAATGGTGCCGCTAGGTTTGCCGAGCGCTTGGCCGCAGGTCTTGTGAGACATGGCCACGAGGTTCACATCATTGCCGCCAGCACAGATAGCTCACACGGACCTCGGTTCGAGGTTCACGATGGTTCCCGCATGATGGTTCACCGAATGCGCAGCCACAAAGTGCCGCAGCACAAGACTCTTCGCTGGACCCAGCCAATTGGTCTCACCTCTCAGATTCGCAAGATTCTCAAAGATGTAAAACCTGACGCACTTCACATTCAGTCGCACCTTTTGATGGGTAGATTCGCGCTCCAGGCCGCAAAGGGCTTGGATGTGAAGCGAATCGCAACCAACCACATCATGCCCGAGAACCTAATCAAGTACTCGCTACTGCCTAAGTTCCTGCACAAGGCTGCGATGAATTTTGCCTGGGCAGACGCCGGGCGAATCCTTCGCAAAATGGACGCCCTCACCACCCCCACCAGACGAGCTGCAGAGTTGCTCGAGAATGCCGCAGGTGTCTCGGGGGTATTGGCTATCAGCTGCGGTATTGATGCCGCTCGTTTCGCTAACGAAACTCCTGTCAATAACAAAGACCCAAGGTTTTTGTTCTTGGGCCGCCTGGATGACGAGAAGCGAATTCACATTCTTTTGCAGGCGGTAGCAAAGCTGACCGAGTACCCAAACGTGACCGTCGAGTTAGTCGGAGACGGGGGAGAGCGCGGCAACCTTGAGCGCTTAGCCGCGCAGCTAGGCATTTCGAAACGTGTCATCTTCACCGGTCATATCTCGGACCAGGAGCTACCAAAGGCCTACGAGAGATGCACCGCTTTTGTGATGCCCTCTATTGCTGAGCTTCAGTCAATCGCCACCATGGAAGCTATGGCTTCCGGCCGGCCGGTCATCGCTGCTGATGCCATGGCGCTGCCTCACCTGGTTCACAACGGCGACAACGGCTATCTCTTCCCAGCCGATGACTCTGATGCTCTGGCTGATCGACTCAGGAGAATCTTGACCGCAGACCAGGCTGAGTTAGATCGATTGAGCGAGAACAGCCTGCACCTCATTCAGTCTCACGACATCGAGCGCACCATCAAGATTTTCGAGGATCTATACATCGGAATTCGAGACGAGGGTTCGACCACCGATGACAACTCACCTGCATACATGGAGCCAATCGGCAAGCTCAACGAAGCCATCAGTGCTCGACTAGAGAATTGGCGTCACAGCGCCGTCGAGTTAGCGCAACGAGCCGAAGGCATTTCACAAGAAGCCCGAGAGAAGCTTGGCGAGGTTAGCGAAGAGGTTCGCGAGCAGCTCTCCGAGTTCAAAGACGAAATCAAAGAGCAGATTAACGAAGCTGCCAAGCGCATCAAGCGCAAGCGCAAGAAATAGCACCCCGGGCTTCCGCTCAGCGTTCTTGGAATAACTCCCGCCTGAGCTTTTTCCTGCACTCCTTCGACTTTTGTAGATTTCCAACAATTGTGAAGTAGAAATCTTGAAATTCATTGCATAGATTGTGCAAATCTCGGGTTATGCTTTTGCTCAACCAGCGCTGGTAACCACCAGTGGTGGTCCACGGCGAAAGATTGAAAATGACCCAACCGGCATGGCTGGCCCACTATCCAAGCGAAGTTCCTCACGAGCTTGAGGCAAATTCTTTTCAGCACCTACCAGATCTGATTCGTGCCGCTGCAAGCAGCTACGGCAAGAAGACAGCATTCACGCAGGTCATGCCAAACGGTATGAATGGCTCGCTCTCCTTCGCCCAGGTCGACGCCCTATCGGACCAGTTTGCTGTCTATCTTCGTGAGGGTCTTGGGCTAGATGCAGGCGACAGGGTAGCTGTTCAGATGCCTAACTGCTTGAGCTACACAATTGTGGCCTTTGGAATTTTCAAGGCCGGTTTGGTTCTTGTGAACACCAACCCGCTCTACACGCAGAGTGAAATGATTCACCAGTTCTCAGACTCAGGCGCAAAGGCCCTCGTCATTATTGACATGTTTGCAGATCGCTTGCCTGAAGTGCTTCCAAAGACCTCTATCGAGCATGTAGTTACCGTGAAGATCTCCCAGTATTTCCCGTCAGTCGTGGCCGGCGTTATCCGGGTAACTCAGAAATTCTGGAGCAAGACCCTTCCAAAAGTTACCGTCCCTCACACCCTGTTTTCGGATGCACTCAGTGTTGGAGCCAAGGCACTTACCAAGGAAAAGCTAGACAGCTACACCTCTGCCCTTAGCGGTGGCTCTGTGGCAGCCCTGCAGTACACCGGTGGTACAACTGGTGTCTCAAAGGGGGCAATGCTCTCGCACCACAACCTGGTGACCAACACTCTTCAGCTGATCTCAATGTGTGGCGATTACATGAGACCTGGCAAAGAGATCGTGGTGACAGCGCTGCCGCTGTATCACATCTTCGCCTTCACCATCAATCTGCTTGGCTTCTGGCACCTTGGCGCGAGAAACCTACTGGTTCCAAGCCCAAGACCTCCGAGCAACCTAAGGCGCGTATTCGAGAACTACAAGGTCACTTGGATGACCGGTGTTAATACCCTGTTCAATGCGTTACTGAATGAGCGCTGGTTCACCGACTCACCGCCCAAGCACCTTCGTGCTTCGGCAGCTGGAGGCATGGCCCTGCACGAGTCCGTCGCCGAACGCTGGAGAAAGCTCACTGGGACCCCGATCGTTGAAGGCTATGGACTCACCGAGTCCTCACCGGTTCTAACCTTCAACCCACTCAATGGTGGAGGGAAGGATGGGACCATCGGTATTCCGGTCCCATCGACCATGGTCAAATGTGTCGCAGAAGACGGTTCAGAGGTCGCCATTGGCGAACCTGGCGAGCTTTTGGCTCGTGGACCTCAGATCATGCAGGGCTACTGGAACCGTCCAGAAGAGACCGCGAAGACCGTGGTTGACGGCTGGCTAAATACCGGTGACATTGCAACTGTTGATGACCAAGGATTCTTCACGATAGTGGATCGCAAGAAGGACATGATCTTGGTATCCGGCTTCAACGTTTATCCAAACGAGGTTGAGGAACAGATTGCAACCCTCGAAGGTGTTCAGGAAGTTGGCGTCATTGGAGTTCCGGACGAACGAAGCGGTGAGAAGGTAACCGCCTTCGTGGTTGCGGGGTTGAACCCACCTTCAGAGGCCGATGTCATCGCACACTGCCGCAAGTCCCTTGCGGCCTACAAGGTCCCAGGCTCCGTGCAATTCGTTGACGAGCTCCCGAAGAGTCCAATTGGCAAGATTCTGCGCCGCGAGTTGCGTGCCCAGGTAATCGCCTCCATGTCCAACAAGAAGGGTTAGTCATGAAGTCGCTAATGATCTTGGCCGCAGAGACGGCCAACCAAGCAACTGTGGTGAATGAGTTTGAGCAGTCATTGCTGAGAATCTTTATCCTCATCATTATGTTCGGCCTAGGTGCCGGACTGACCCCAAAGGATTTCAGCCTTGCACTTAGAAGACCTTGGGGTCTAGTTGTTGGCTGGGTGGCGCAATTTGGAATTATGCCCCTAACTGCATACCTTTTGATCGTTGCGGTCCTGATTCCGTTTTCACCGCCAGAGGGTGTGCTGTTTATCGCCCTAGGTGCACTGATTATGGGTGCAGTTCCGGCAGGCACGACATCAAACTTGTTTACCTACTTCTCTAAGGGCAATGTAGCTTTGAGTGTCACCATGACGGTGAACTCAACGCTTTGGGCCTTCATCATGACCCCGTTGGCTCTCTGGGCCTACAGCAACCTGCTGGGCCTTGATGAATCGCTTAGCGTCCCGCCAGGGGAGCTGGCAACCGTTATCGTCGGATTGATCATTCCTGTTGGTATTGGAATGCTCATTCGTAAACTCAGCGCTAACATCGGCTCCCTGATTGAGCTAATCGGAAGCGTCTTCGGTCTGCTCTTCATTCCATTCCTTATTGCAGTCTGGGTTCCAAGGAACTGGCAGTTGTTGCTGGACACCCAGTGGCCTACTTATGTCGTAGCAATCGGCCTTGGTGCTGTGGGTATGACAGCGGCTTACTTCATGTCCAAGGCACTTCGTCTGCACCCTGCAAACGCCAGAACAATCGCACTTGAGGCAGGAATCAACAATGGTCCGCTCGCAATCGCGGTGATTGTTGCCGTTTACATTGACAATCCTGGGCTTGATCAAATCCTGCTGGTACCAGCTCTTTACTCGCTGTTCATCGTCTTGCTCTCAACTGTTGTCACGTTGATCTTCAGACGAGCGAATCTAGCTGCAGAGCAGAAGATCCCGAACCTGCTCTAACCTCACGATGAGTTTCTCCTTCGTGGGTAAACTCAAGGGTGGCTGGGGGCGTTAGCTCAGCCGGTTAGAGCAGCGGACTCATAATCCGTCGGTCGCGGGTTCAAGTCCCGCACGCCCCACCAGATTGCCACGGCAGTTGCTCAAAGTTAGACCCAAGTGCAAAGGAACTAAACGTGCTGGATTTCTCCCTGTCGGTCATTGAGACCATTGGGCTGTTCGGAGCGGCGTTCCTAATCGCGCTAGAGGTGATTGTTCTTCCAATCCCATCCGAAGTAGTGCTCCTGCTCACCGGTGTGAACGTTGCACAGGGGAGCTTCTCCTTTTTGGGTGCCGTCATTGCGACCACGACCGGATCTCTCGTTGGAGCGGCCCTGCTCTACATGGTTGGCTGGTGGGTCAGCGAGGAACGTATCCGAAGCTTGGTAGAGAAGTTTGGCAAGTACGTTGGCTTTCACACAAAGGACTTTGATAAAGCCTCGAGTTGGTTTGATCGCTACGGTGTCCCAATTGTGTTTTTCGGCAGATTGGTTCCGGTGGTAAGGAGTCTGGTTAGCATCCCGGCTGGGCTTACTCGAATGAGCCCCTATAAGTTCTTTGCCTTCACAGCGCTCGGCAGTCTGATCTGGAACACGGCTTGGATTACTGCCGGTTTTATATTGGGCGAGAATTGGCAGGTTGCGGAGCAGTTCTCTTCGGTAGTTGATTATGTCGTTTATGCGGTTATGGCATTTATCGCTATTCAGCTTGTGATGAGGTTCTTCAAAGCTAGAAAAGCTCAGCCCTAGGCCTTTTGCGATAGGTAGCAGCTCGCACACAGTGACTCATATGTCACCTTGTCACCATCGATAGCTACTTGCTCGCCGTCAAAGACGAACTTCCCGTTGAAAAGCCTGCCGTTGAACATCGCCTTGCGACCACAGCGGCAAATAGTCTTTAGCTCTTCTAGTGAGTGCGCGATCTCCAAAAGACGCATCGAACCAGGGAAGGCATTGGTTTTAAAGTCTGTGCGAATACCGTAAGCCAATACCGGCACGCTATCTAGAACTGCGATCTCTAAGCACTGATCAACCTGTTCACGGGTTAGAAACTGCGCCTCGTCAATCAGCAGGCAGGCAATAGGTGAACCCGTCCGGTTCTGAAAGTCTGTCGAGTGCTCAGCAAAGAGCTGTCTAAGGTCTTGTGAAGGCTCAACCAGGAAGTCCA
>CAZLKR010000029.1:0-2404 GCA_964560155.1 uncultured Aquiluna sp. | reverse complement strand
CCTGCCTGGTGACTCCGAGTCTCGATACGATGCTGCGGTCACCCTTGGAGTCGATAGCCGGCTTCGCCAGCAGCACGTGCTGAGAACGCTCTTCATAGTTGAATGCCGCCTGCAATAGGGAAGTGCTCTTGCCCGAATTCATGGCTCCGTAGCGGAAATATAGTTTGCTCATCGCTAGAAATACTAGGAGAGATGTCGGGGTTTGTTTGACAACTCTCAGGCTTTGGGTTTATTGTTCCTAAACCGGTTCAGAACGTAGGGGAAGACGGATCTGGATCGGAGGAAAACTGCCAAACGTCGATTTATGGGTGTTTAGCGCACCCGTCGAAGCGATGGGCCAAGTCAACGACATTTTGGCCCAGTTTGGCGCAACTGTTTCCTTTACTGGTCAACCACTTGAGGTCAATACCGTCCAGCTGAAAGCCGTCTTTGACGCTTCGGAGGAGCAAGTGCCGGAGATCGTCTCCGCCCTAGCTAGAACCGGTGCAGTTTTTGAATTGAACACACTAGCTCTGCACCCTGAGCGCTTTTTGCACCACCCATCACTCGGCATCTGTCGCAACGAGTTTGATGAGGCGGGAGAGGCTGTTTTACGTGTCGGGCAGCTTGAACAGCTGCTATTGGAGACCAGGGGGAATCTCTCTGATTTCTCAAGAGGCTTCAGAAGACTTACGGGCGTTCCATGGCTAGACCTTGTCGAGCCATACAGAAAGGCCTCTGAATACGCTGTAGCGCTTCCTAGGGCTGTTTAGACGTTGCGGAACGCTAGAACTGCGTTGTGACCGCCGAAACCAAAGCTGTTGCTGATCGCCACAGCATCTGGGCGAGCCAGCTTGGTAGGGGTGCGTGGGACGTTTAGATCAATAGCTGGGTCCTGGTTGTCCAGGTTGATCGTTGGTGGAACAATTTGCTCCTTGAGCGCCAGGATGGTGAACACAGCCTCGATTGCACCAGCTCCGCCCAGCAGGTGACCGGTTGCGGACTTGGTGGCTGCAATCAAAAGGTTCTGCGTGTGATCACCAAAGACTCGCTTGATGGCTGTGTACTCAGCGATGTCACCAACTGGGGTGGAGGTCGCGTGAGCGTTTACGTGTTCAACATCTTTCACATCGGCACCGGCCTGAGCGAGTGCAGCAAGCACAGCGCGCGCTGCACCAGAACCTTCTGGGTCCGGTGCGGTGATGTGGTAGGAATCGGAGGTAACAGCGCCACCAACGATCTCACAGTAAATCTTGGCTCCACGAGCCTGAGCGGACTCTAAAGTCTCAAGTACCAAGGCTCCAGCGCCCTCACCCATGACGAATCCATCGCGATCCACGTCGTATGGGCGTGATGCCTTGGTTGGGTCATCGTTGCGCTTTGAAAGGGCATGCATGGCTGCGAATGCAGCGATTGGCATTGGGTGGATGGCAGCTTCTGCGCCACCCGCCACAACCACATCCGCTTCATTGTTTTGAATTCTGTGGAAAGCGTTCGCAATAGATTCGTTTCCAGATGCACAAGCCGACACTGCGGTTCTTACACCGGCTCTAGCTCCAATGTCCATTCCGATGGCAGCGGCTGGGCCATTTGGCATCAGCATTGGGACGGTCATTGGCAAAACTCTTCTTGGGCCGCGCTCACGCAATGTGTCGTAGGCGTCCAAAAGGGTCCAAACACCACCGATTCCGGTGGCAAAATCTACGGCTAGTCGCTCAGGCTCAACTTCAGGGGAGCCGGCGTCTTCCCAAGCCTGGCGCGCTGCAATCAGGGCGAACTGGCTGGATGGGTCAAGGCGTTTCGCCTCTTGTGGGGTGAGAATCTCGCTGGCTGCTACTTTGGCCTGCCCTGCGAATGTAACTGGTAGTTCAAATCTGGCTACCCACTCTTGTTCGAGTGTAGATATGCCGGACTTGCCGGCGAGGAGGTTGGCCCAGCTGGACGCGACGTCGCCACCCAAAGGGGTGGTTGCACCAATTCCGGTGACGACGACGCGACGCATGCTGTTACTAAGCCTGTGCAGCAGTAATGAAGTTAACCGCGTCAGCTACGGTGATGAGGTTCTTTACTTCCTCGTCTGGAATCTTCACGCCAAACTTGTCCTCAGCGTTTACAACGATGGTCATCATCGAGATCGAGTCGATGTCTAGGTCGTCAGTGAAAGACTTGTCCATCTGGACAGCATCGGTTGCGATACCAGTCTCATCGTTTACTAGTTCTGCAAGTCCTGCTAGGACATCTGCCTGCGAAAGAGCCATTTTTCTCCTTGAAGTTTTTGAGTCGCTTTATTTTATGGCAGTTCTACTACTTGCGCCGCGAAGGCGAGCCCCGCGCCGAAGCCAATTTCTAGCGCATATCCACCACTTTGAACCTTGCCTTCGGCAAGAAGGCGGTGCATTGCCAGTGGAATCGAAGCGGCAGAAGT
>CAZLKR010000028.1:0-14992 GCA_964560155.1 uncultured Aquiluna sp. | reverse complement strand
GGTCCGATTTCTCTGGTTCGCGATGGAGACCTTATTCGGGTCGACATCGCAGCTCGTTCGCTCGAACTACTCGTTGATGCGCAAGAGCTGGAAACCCGCAGGAAAGCATGGGTTCCACTTCCACCACGCTATACAAAAGGTGTGCTCGCAAAATACACAAAGTTGGTCTCCTCGGCTTCTGAGGGTGCGTACTGCGGCTAAACAGCGAACCACCGGCAATAAGTATTTCTAGAGAAAAAGACGAGAAAGAATTTAAATGCCAAATGAGGTTTTGACTGGAGCCCAAGCAATCATTAGATCGCTTGAGCTACTCGGCGTTGACACTGTCTTTGGTCTGCCTGGCGGAGCAATTCTTCCGACCTATGACCCTTTGATGGACAGCAAGAAGATTCGTCACATTTTGGTTCGCCACGAACAAGGCGCCGGCCATGCTGCTGAAGGCTATGCGGCTGCCAGCGGCAAGCTCGGTGTCTGCATCGCGACCAGCGGACCGGGAGCAACCAACCTGGTTACCCCGATCATGGACGCCATGATGGACTCGGTTCCACTGCTTGCAATCACCGGACAGGTGAACTCGCACGCAATTGGAACTGACGCTTTCCAAGAGGCAGACATCGTTGGTATCACCATGCCAATCACCAAGCACAGCTTCTTGGTTACCGACCCTTCCGAAATCCCAGCCACCATTGCCGCAGCCTATGAGCTTGCGACCACCGGAAGACCAGGGCCGGTGCTGGTTGACGTGGCAAAAGATGCTCAGAACAAGAAGTTTGAATTCTCTTGGCCTCCAAAGGTTGAGCTACCTGGCTACAAGCCGGTAACCGACCCACATGGCAAGCAGGTCCAGGCCGCGGCCGAGATGATTCTCGCCTCGCACAAGCCGATCTTCTATGTCGGTGGCGGAGTGATTCGTGCCGGTGCTCACGCAGAGCTTGGTCGCATTGTTGAGCTGGTTGGTGCTCCGGTTACCACCACTTTGATGGCTCGCGGTGCTTTCCCAGATTCTCACCCAAACCACCTAGGTATGCCGGGTATGCACGGAACCGTGCCTGCGGTTACTGCACTGCAGAAGGCTGATTTGCTAATCACCTTGGGTGCTCGTTTCGATGACCGAGTAACCGGAGATGTAAAGAGCTTTGCACCAGGTGCGAAGGTCATTCACGTTGACATTGACCCGGCTGAGATCGGCAAGATTCGCTACGCAGATGTCCCAATTGTTGGCGATGCCAAGGTTGTTATTGCGATGCTGACCGCAGAGCTAGAGCGTCAAATGGGCGGCAAGAAGACAGACTTTGGATCCTGGTGGCAGTTCCTCAATGGCCTAAAGGAGCGTTACCCACTTGGTTATGTGGATGTCGATGACGGCAAGTTGACCCCTCAGCTTGTAATCAAGCGCATTGGTGAGCTATCCGGACCAGAAGCGGTTTACTGCGCCGGAGTTGGACAGCACCAGATGTGGGCGGCACAGTTCATCAAGTATGAGCGTCCAAACTCTTGGTTGAACTCAGGTGGAGCCGGAACCATGGGTTACTCGGTTCCTGCCGCCATGGGTGCCAAAGTTGCCCAGCCAGAACGCCTAGTTTGGGCAATCGATGGCGACGGCTGTTTCCAGATGACCAACCAGGAGCTAGCCACCTGCGCGATCAACAACATTCCAATCAAGGTTGCGATTATCAACAACTCTTCGCTTGGAATGGTTCGCCAGTGGCAGACCCTGTTCTACGACAAGCGCTACTCAAACACCGATTTGCACACCGGAACCGACACCGTGATGATTCCGGACTTCGTGAAGCTGGCAGATGCTTACGGCTGCCTAGCGATTCGCGTTGAGAAGGAAGAAGAGATCGACGCCGCAATCAAGCTTGCGATGGAGACCAACGACCGCCCAGTGGTAATCGACTTCATCGTCGGACGTGACGCCATGGTTTGGCCAATGGTTCCAGCTGGAGTTTCAAACGATGCGGTGCAGTATGCCCGTGACGCAGCCCCGATCTGGGATGGGGAGGAGTAAAGATGTCTCAGCACGTACTTTCACTTTTGGTTGAGGACCGCCCAGGTATCTTGACCCGCGTTGCCGCCCTCTTTGCTCGCCGTGGCTTCAACATTGAGTCCCTGGCGGTAGGAACCACCGAGGTTGAGGGCCTTTCTCGCATCACCGCTGTGGTGAGCCTGGATGGTCAGCCGCTCGAGCAGGTAACCAAACAGCTAAACAAACTCATTAACGTTCTCAAGATTGTTGAGCTAGAGCCAGACACTTCGATTGCTAGAGATCACATGCTGATCAAGGTAAAAACTGATGCGTCAACTCGCTCGCAGGTGCTAGAAGCCGTTACGCTATTTAGAGCCCGAGTCATCGATGTTGTTAGCGACTCGGTTGTAATCGAAGTCACCGGCGACTCAGCAAAGTGCAAGGCGTTCATAAAGGTGCTCGAGCCATTCGGCATTAAAGAACTAGTTCAATCTGGAGCAATCGCGATTTCGCGTGGCTCTAAGTCCATGAGCGAAAAAGTACTTCGCTAAACAGTTTTTCCTATCAACCAACAGAGAAAGAAATAAAGTGGCAGAAATCTTCTACGACAAGGATGCAGACCTAAGCATCATCCAGGGCCGCAAGGTCGCCGTGTTGGGCTTTGGCTCACAGGGTCACGCTCACGCACTGAACCTGAAGGACTCCGGCGTAGACGTCGTGGTAGGTCTTCCAGAGGGTTCTAAGTCCCGTGCCAAGGCGAGCGAGCAGGGCCTAAAGGTTCTAACTCCAGGCGAGGCAGTCAAGTGGGCAAACGTTATCGTGGTGCTTGCTCCGGACCCAAAGCAGCGCGACCTTTACACCAACGACATTGCCCCTAACCTGCAGGCAGGCGACGCACTTGTCTTTGGCCACGGTTTTGCGATTCGCTTTGGCTACATCACCCCTCCAAGCGACGTAGACGTATTCCTAGTTGCACCTAAGGGCCCAGGCCACCTAGTTCGCCGCGAGTACGTTGCGGGCAAGGGTGTTCCAAACCTAATTGCTGTTGAGCAGGACGCAACCGGTCACGCATTTGAGGTAGGTCTTTCCTACTCCAAGGCAATCGGTGGAACCCGTGCCGGCACCATCAAGACCACCTTCACCGAGGAGACCGAGACCGACCTATTCGGCGAGCAGGCAGTGCTCTGCGGTGGTGCTTCTCAGCTAGTTATGTACGGCTTCGAGACCCTAACCGAGGCTGGCTACCAGCCAGAGATCGCTTACTTCGAGGTGCTACACGAGCTAAAGCTAATTGTTGACCTGATGTACGAAGGTGGCATTGCCAAGCAGCGTTGGAGCGTTTCTGACACCGCTGAGTACGGTGACTACGTATCCGGTCCACGCGTTATCGGACCAGAGGTCAAGGCTCGCATGAAGGATGTTCTAACCGACATCCAGACCGGCGCCTTCGCAAAGCGTTTCATCGATGACCAGGATGCCGGAGCTCCAGAGTTCAAGGCACTTCGTGCCAAGGGCGAGGCTCACCCAATCGAGGCAACCGGTCGCGAACTGCGCAAGCTATTCAGCTGGATCAAGCAGGACGACGACTACCAAGAAGGTAGCGCCGCACGCTAAAGCTCTAAGCAAAAGCCCCCGAGGAATCGGGGGCTTTTGGCTATTCTGGGCAAATGTCAAAAACCATTTTCTACGGAGTGATTTCGCTCGACGGCTACCTCGCGGGCGAATCGGAGGACATGAGTTGGGCAGAGAAATACCTATCGCCGGATGAAGATTTTGGCTGGATGGAGCTACTCACCAGCTGCGGTTCCATGTTGCAAGGTCGCAAGACCTTTGAGTTTGAACTCAAATCTGCACCAGATATGGAACGCATCCTGCCGACCTATGTTTTGACCGAGCAGCCGTTGAAGTTCGATGGATTACACATTCCAAACCTGCACTTCATCGCAGGTGATCTTCGCGAAGTTGTAAAAAGCATCATGCAAAAACACCCTGGCAATCTGTTTATTGGCGGGGGAGCAATGCTGGTAGACACCATGCTCACCATGGGCCTAGTCGATGAGATGCGACTGTTCATCGCACCTGACATCCTGGGGTCTGGGACCAAACTGTTCAAGGGCTCGAAGATAACTCAGCAGTTTGAATTGGAATCCAGCAAGCCTTACAAATCTGGCTTGGTTGAACTTAGATTGCAGCGCGTCAAGTAGCGAGAATTGCAAGCAGTAATGCGGTAATTCGGCACTAGACTTTAGCCATTCCCATCGCTGTCGATAACGACGTTAGGTTTGCCATTGTCTAAGCCAGTTGTTCTAATTGCCGAAGAGCTTTCGCCTGCCACGGTTGAAGCCCTAGGTCCAGATTTCGAAGTTCGCAGTGTTGATGGTGCGGATCGCTCCAAACTGCTGCCTGCACTTGCTGAGGCCAATGCAGTCCTGATTCGCTCTGCGACCAAGATGGACGAAGAGGCCATCGCAGCCGCTCCAAAACTCAAGGTGATTGCTCGCGCTGGCGTGGGCCTAGACAACGTAGACATCAAGGCCGCAACCAATGCCGGTGTGATGGTTGTGAATGCACCGACCTCAAACGTAATCTCAGCTGCCGAGCTGGCAATTGGCCAGCTAATGGCGCTCTCACGTCACATTCCTGATGCCAACGCATCGCTGAAAAACGGCGAGTGGAAGCGTGCGAAGTACACCGGTGTCGAGCTTTATGAGAAGACCATCGGAATCATTGGCCTAGGCCGCATTGGAACTTTGGTTGCGCAGCGCTTAGCTGGCTTTGGGGTGACCCTGATCGGTTATGACCCTTATGTCACCCAGGCACGTGCCGAGCAAATCGGAGTCGAGCTGGTGGACATGGACCAGATGATGAAGCGCGCGGATTACATCACCATCCACATTCCAAAAACCCCAGAGACCACCGGAATGATTTCTACCGACCAGTTCGCGATCGCTAAGTCAAACCTTCGCATCGTGAACTGCTCGCGCGGCGGAATCATCGATGAGGCAGCCCTTTATGCGGCTTTGAAGACCGGCAGGATTGCAGGCGCTGGTTTGGACGTGTTTGTCAACGAGCCACCAAAGGATTCACCACTTCTAACCTTGGAAAACATCCTGGTCACCCCGCACCTTGGTGCTTCTACCGACGAAGCGCAGGAAAAAGCCGGTATCTCGGTGGCACGATCGGTTCGCCTAGCTCTCGCCGGTGACCTAGTGCCAGACGCCGTAAACGTTGCTGGTGGCGTGATTGACGCCTCGGTGAAGCCAGGCATTCCACTAGCTGAAAAACTTGGTCAGATTGTTGCAGGGCTTGCCCACACCTCAATCGTTTCGGTTGAGTTTGAAGCCAGGGGAGAGATTGCGGCTCACGATGTGACCGTCTTGAAGTTGGCTGCGCTAAAGGGCCTATTCCAGACCATGGTCACCGAGCAGGTTTCCTACGTGAATGCCCCTTTGATGGCAGAACAGCGTGGGGTTGAAGTTCGTTTGACTCAGGCCACCGAGAGCGATGAGTACCGTAACGTCACCACCCTAAAGGCTGTATTGTCTGACGGCTCAGTGGTTTCTGCCGGTGGAACCGTGATCGGCCCTAAGCACCACCAGAAGGTTGTCTCGATCAACGGTTACGACGTTGAACTATCGATGGCAGATCACATGGTCGTCATGGTTTACCAGGACCGCCCAGGAATCGTTGCCGTTTACGGTAAGGCATTCGCTGAGGCGAACGTGAACATCGCGGCCATGACCATCGCCCGTCAGCAAAAGGGCGGCAAGGCACTGAGCGTAATCACCGTGGACTCACCAGTTGATGGCGAGATTTTGCAGCAGCTGAGGTCTGAGATTAAGGCCGACGTGATGCAGGCGATTTCAATCTCTGAGGCTTACTAAAGCTTTGAGTTTGACCTAGCGGCTTGGGTCGAAAGAGACGTCTTTGCCGGCAGAGATCCAGCTACCGGTGCCACCAGCAACTGAAACCACATCAAAGCCCTGAGCTTCTAGGTAGTCAGCGGCCTTCATGCTTCGCACGCCACCTTGGCAAATCAGCCAAATGGTTTCGCCCTGAGGCAAGCTCTCGGTGTTGTCGGCAACGGTGCTCAGCGGGATGTGTCGGGCCTGAGGGACGTGGCCAGCTTCGAATTCGTGGTCTTCTCTTACGTCAACAACGTATGCACCTTCAGCGATTGCGCCTTCAAGTTCGTCGATGGTTACTTCTTTTGCCATTTTGTGTCCCTTTCAAACATCTAGCCGCAAGCTAGAAAGACTTGCTCTAGTTTGCCATGAGTAAGCGGGTATTAGCCCTGTAAGCAAGGGGAAAAGGGTTTAGGGTTGTTCTAAACAATCTGTAAGGCTTAGTTGTGAAATCCATTAATCTTGCTGTGGTCGCCGGAGACGGCATCGGTCCAGAGGTCACCTCGGTCGGTATTGCCGCATTGGAAAAAGCTCTTGGGAATGTCGCCCTCGACATAACCAGCTATGACCTGGGTTCTGACCGCTACCTAGCAACCGGTGAGGCGCTCACCGAAAAGGACCTGGAGCAACTTGCCCGCCACGATGCAATTTTGCTTGGTGCCATCGGAGATCCAAGAGTTCCATCTGGCGTGCTTGAGCGCGGATTGCTACTAAAGCTTCGCTTCGCATTTGACCACCACATCAACCTGCGTCCATCAAAACTCTTTGCTGGCGTCACCTCACCTTTGACCAACGCCAAGAACATTGATTTTGTAGTTGTTCGCGAAGGCACCGAAGGTCCATACGTCGGTAACGGTGGCGCAATCCGCCAGGGCACCGAGCAAGAGGTTGCCAACGAGGTATCGGTCAACACTGCATTTGGCGTTCGCAGGGCTGTTGAGTACGCATTTGATCTAGCCGCAAAGCGCGATCGCAAGCACATCACCCTGGTTCACAAGACCAACGTCTTGGTGCACGCTGGAAAGATCTGGCTTCGCATGGTGGAAGACGTTTCCAAAAAGTATCCAAATGTCACCCACGACTACATGCACATCGATGCCGCCACCATCCACATGGTGAACTCTCCAGAGCGCTTTGATGTGATTGTGACCGACAACCTTTTCGGTGACATCATCACCGACCTGGCCGCCGCTATTTGCGGTGGCATTGGATTGGCCGCTTCGGCTAACCTAAACCCAACCGGTGCTTTCCCTTCCATGTTCGAACCCGTTCATGGCTCAGCACCGGACATCGCGGGCAAAAACCTCGCTGACCCAACTGCAGCAATCCTTTCTGCAGCTCTTTTGGCTAGAACTCTCGGCTACACCGAGGCAGCCGAAAAGATTGAAAAAGCGGTGGCCCAAGACCTAGTGGGCCGCGGGGACTCAAAGCGTTCGACCGATCAGGTTGCTCAAAGCATCCTGGCTCTGATTTAGGTAGCGATCATGGAATTCAAAGTAACCAAGAACCCAAACCCAACTCCAAAGGCTGAGCGCGACGCGATTCTGGCCAACCCAGTCTTCGGAGCCAAGCTCACCGACCACCAGGTGGTTGTGGTTTGGGAGAAGGACAAGGGTTGGCACTCGGCTGAGGTAATCCCTTACGGCCCAATCATGATGGATCCATCCGCTGCGGTATTGCACTACGGCCAGGAAATCTTCGAGGGCATAAAGGCTTACCGTCACCAGGATGGCTCAATCTGGACTTTCCGCCCAGATGCCAACGCCAAGCGCCTGCAGCGCTCTGCCCACCGCATGGCACTTCCTGAATTGCCAACCGACGTTTTTGTTGAGTCCCTTCGCCAGCTAATTGCTGTCGATGGTGACTGGGTGCCGGCTCCAGAGGGTGAGAAGACTCTTTACTTCCGACCTTTTGAAATTGCAGCGGAGAACTTCCTAGGTGTTCGTGCTGCTCAGCGCGCTGAGTATCGCGTGATTGCTTCACCAGTTGGCCCTTACTTCACCGGCGGATTAAAGCCAGTAGCGATTTGGATTGCCTTGGATTCAGCCAGGGCCGGCAAGCACGGCACCGGAGAAGCTAAGACCGGTGGAAACTACGCGGCTTCTTTGTTGGCCCAGTCCAAGGGTCTGGAGAATGGCTGCAGCCAGGTGATGTTCCTCGATGCTGAGAGTGCAACCTACATCGAAGAACTAGGTGGCATGAACCTGTTCTTTGTTTACAAAGATGGTCACGTTGCTACCCCTGGCTTGGATGGAACAATCCTGCACGGCATCACCCGTGACTCTGTCATCACTTTGCTGCGCGACCGCGGACACGAGGTTCAAGAGCGCAAGATTTCTCTCGATGAGGTTCGCGCGGGCATCAAGTCAAACGACATCGTCGAGGTGTTTGCCTGCGGCACCGCAGCGGTAATCACTCCGGTCGGCACGTTCAAGTCCGAGCAGGAGGAGATCGTGATCGGCGCCAACGAACCTGGTGCTCTAACCGCAGAGATGCGCAAGGAGCTCACCGGCATTCAATACGGAACCGTGCCAGATCGTCACAACTGGATGCACAAGCTGGCAGACTAAAGCAATGAAAATTGCGAGATTCAATCTCAACGGTGAGGTTCGATTCGGGTCCATTGTCGGAGATTCGGTTTCCCTATTTAGGACCAACCCTTTTGAGTCAAAAGAACTGTCTGGTGAGACCGTTTCTCTAGACCAGGTAAAGCTTCTGGCACCGGTGGCGCCAAGCAAAGTCATCTGCATCGGCATGAACTACGCCGCTCACGCCGCTGAGATCTCGCAGGATGTTCCAGATGAGCCGCTGATGTTCTTCAAGCCCATCAGCGCAATCATTGGCCCTGGCGATCAAATTGTGCTTCCGCAACAGTCTGACCAGGTTGAGCTCGAGGTTGAGCTGGCAATCGTAATCGGCAAGCAGGCCAAGAACATTTCCAAGGCTGAAGTCAAAAGCCACATCCTGGGCTACACCATTGGAAACGATGTCACCGCCAGGGATATCCAGTTCTCAGATTTGCAGTGGGCAAGAGCCAAGGGCTTTGACACCTTCTGCCCATTGGGTCCATGGATTGAGACCGACTTTGACCCAGCCGGCAAGCTCCTGGACTCTCGGGTTTCGGGCGAGCGTCGCCAGCACGCCAAGACCAACGACATGATTTTCGATGTTGAAACCATCGTCTCCTTCGTTTCTGAAAACGTCACCCTGTTTCCTGGAGACGTCATTCTCACCGGCTCACCAGCCGGCATCTCACGCATCACCCACGGTGATGAGATTGAGTGTGAGATTGAGGGTATTGGCGTTTTACGCAACCAAGTTGCCTAAGCTTGTCAGTTGTTATGACGCTTATTACTGCTCCCACCACGACCGCAACCGGCCAGGACATCAAGGTCCGCTTCTGCCCGTCTCCTACCGGAACGCCACACGTTGGTCTAGTTAGGACCGCGCTATTCAACTGGGCCTATGCCAGACACGTTGGTGGCAAGTTTGTTTTCCGCATCGAGGACACTGATGCAGCCAGAGATTCCGAAGAGAGCTACCACCAGATCATCGATGCACTGCGCTGGTTGGGCATGGACTGGGACGAGGGTGTTGAGGTCGGTGGACCTAATGAGCCATACCGTCAGTCTCAGCGCACCGAAATCTACATGGACGTCATCGACAAGCTCAAGGAGTCTGGTCACGTCTACGAGTCCTTCCTAAGTGCCGAAGAGATCGAAGAGCGCAACAAGGCAAATGGCCGTGCCGTGCAGTTGGGCTACGACAACTCTGAGCGTGAGCTTTCTGAGGCAGATCGTGCTCGCTACCTGGCCGAGGGTCGCCAGCCGGCTTTGAGATTGCGCGTGCCAGACCAAGACATCACATTTGATGATCTAGTTCGCGGCGAGATTACCTTCCCGGCCGGTTCCTTCCCAGACTTCGTGGTGGTTCGCCCAGGCGGGCAACCGCTATACACGCTGGTAAACCCAGTTGACGATGCCCTAATGGGCATTACTCACGTGCTTCGCGGTGAGGACCTGCTCTCCTCAACCCCAAGGCAGATTGCGCTCTACAACGCCATGTATGAGGCCGGTATCACTAAGTTCATCCCAAGATTCGGACACCTGCCATTTGTGATGGGTGAGGGCAACAAGAAGCTTTCTAAGCGAAACCCAGAGAGCAACCTGTTCCTGCACCGCGACCGCGGCTTCATCCCAGAGGGTCTTTTGAACTACCTCGCGCTTTTGGGTTGGTCAATCGCCCCAGATCGCGACATCTTCACTCTGGACGAACTCTGCGCCAACTTCGATGTTGCCAACGTGAACCCAAACCCGGCTCGCTTTGACCAGAAGAAGGCCGACTCGATCAACGGCTCTCACATTCGTCTCTTGGAGGCTGCCGACTTCGAGGCTCGAATTTTGCCTTACCTGCAGTCCGCGGGTGTGCTGCCGGCAGCGCCAACCACCGAGCAGCTGGCGCTACTAAACAAGCTGGCTCCGCTGGTTCAAGAACGCATCACGGTGCTTTCCGAGGCTTCTGGAATGCTGGGCTTTATGTTCACCGCTGACGATCAGTTGGTTTACGAGGAAGATGCCATCGGGCAACTTCCAGAGAACTCGAAGCTGATTATCGAGACTGCGATTGCTGCGCTGCGCGAGCTCTCCGACTTTTCGACCGATGCCATTCAGGCAAAGTTGAGTGAAGCCTTGGTTGATGGTCTAGGCGAGAAGCCAAGAAACGCCTTTGGCCCGATTCGCACCGCGTTCTCCGGAAGAAGAGTCACACCGCCGCTGTTTGAGTGCATGGAGTTCCTAGGCAAAGAAAGAAGCATTTCTCGACTAGAGGCATTCGCTTCGTCCTACTAAGATAGAGCGTCGGGCCCAAGGCCCAACCATTGGGATATGGTGTAATTGGCAACACGAAGGTTTCTGGTTCCTTTGTTCTTGGTTCGAGTCCAGGTATCCCAGCAAGTAAGACCCGGAGGTTAAAATGCTTGATGCATTTGCCTCCGGTTTTTTGGTTTTTGCCTTCACCGCAACCGCACTGTTTCAGCTGGCACTAGTCCTTGGTGCTCCGATGGGTGAATATGCCTACGGTGGCCAAATGCCGGGTAAGTTACCAATTCCCTACCGAGTAGCCAGTGCTTTTTCTTTCCTACTGACGCTTGCTATCGCAGGGCATTACCTCGCTCAGCTAGGGCTTGTGCCAAAGCTCTTGGGCGAAGACCTAAACCAGTGGGCGAACTGGGGCTTGATTGGATTTGCAGCAGCTGCAGCGGTAATGAATAACATCACCAAATCGGTCAAAGAGAAGCGCCTCTGGGGCTCGACCACGATTGCGATGCTGATCGCAGCGATTATCGTCGCCCTCTAGATTGTGATTGCTTCACCTTCAAGCAAGTAGCTAAATTCGCCACCGTGCTTAGTGACATACTCCCGAATCCTGCTGTTCTGAAGCAGGTGACCGTTGTCATTCAAGATCGCGTTGTGAGTGGCAAATGCTCTTTTTGGCCTTACCTGCTCTAGGTAGTCAATAAGGTCCGAGATCTTCATCCAGGGAGCTGCAGCTGGGCAAGCCAGCACTTCAAATGGATAGTCACACTCGGTGTAGCTATCGCCCGGGTAGTAAAGCTGGGAGTTGACCAAAACCCCAACGTTCTGCACCAGAGGAATCGAGCGGTGAATCTCTTGGTGCAAGTCGCCAAAGAAATCTAAAGTGAATTCACCGACCTGAACCTGATCACCATGGGTTACCGCTTGGCAAGTTATCTGCCCGAGTTTTGCAACCACATCCTGCGGACCAAAGATCTTGATCTCTGGAAATTGATTGCGGATAGCTTCGATATGAGGCAGGTAGCTGTGGTCATCGTGCAGGTGGGTAAGCACCATGGCAACCACGTTCTCCAGTTGGGGAAGACTGGGGGAGTAGATTCCCGGGTCAATCACAAGCTGTTGCCCGGATTGCTCGATTTGCAAAAATGCATGTTCGAATTTGGTGATTTTCATGGTTACCGCCTCTTGGAACAGTCTATGTTTGTGGCATCTGAGAAAGGTCGGCAATGAAGCCAATTGGAGTCTTGGTCAACCCCGCAGCCAATCGCGGCAGGGGCAATTTGGTCGGTGAGCAAGTTTTTGCTCAGTTGGCAAAGGCTGGCATCGCCGCCATCAACCTCTCTTCTGATTCTGCCCTGGCGGCATCCAAGAAGGCTCAGGTCGCAATCAGCGACCAAGAGATTTCTGGAGTGATAGCCGTTGGAGGCGATGGCACCGCTCAGCTCGGTGTGAACATCTGCGTTCCAAATCAAATACCGCTGGGCATCGTTCCGGCAGGTAGTGGCAACGATCAGGCTCGAGAACTGAATATCGAACTGGGCAATCCCAAGGCAGCCATCGACAACATCCTCGAGAGTCTAGATAAGCCCAGGCGAGTAGACGTCATGCGGATCTCCACCGGAGAGCGAGAGTTTTGGTCCTTGGGGTCGGCCTCCGCCGGATTCGATGCGATCTGTGCCAAGCGCGCCAATGGCTTGAAGTGGCCCAAGGGCCCAAACTCCTATGTTGCTGCGATGCTTTTAGAGCTGCCGAGCTTCAAGCCAATCCAGTACAAAATCACAGTCGATGGTGAGCATAGAACCGTGAAGGCGATGCTTTGCGGAGTATCGAATGTAAAGAACTTTGGTGGCGGAATGAAGATCTCACCGAACTCGGAAATCACCGACGGGGAGCTTGAGGTATTCATCCTGCATGAAGTGTCTCGTCCGAGACTGCTGAAGATCTTCCCGACCGTCTACAAGGGCGATCACATCAAATTCCCCGAGGTGGAGATCTTCAAGGCCAAGTCGATTCGCATTGAAAACAACGGCTATCCGATTTCCTGCGATGGGGAAATCGTTGGCCAGGCACCATTTAGCGCTGAGGTTCACCCTGGAGCACTGCAGGTCTTCAGTCGTTAGATTGCCAAGTTTCGGGTTTTGTGGCAAACTTCTCAGGTTGCTTTCGGCTCCATCGTTTAGCGGCCTAGGACGCTGCCCTCTCACGGCAGTAGCGCGGGTTCAAATCCCGCTGGAGTCACGAATTCCGCTCTTGATTGACTTATGGTCTCAGGAGCGGATTTCTTTTTGTCCGCGCCAACGCCTCGAGTAGCTGGTTGCCACCACAATAAACACCACCGGAATCAGTGCCGCAGCATTGAGTCCACCGAAGGTGTAGAGCAGCAGGATGGTGCCGGCGATTGCCCCACCAAAAGCGCCAGAGAGATTCATTAGCGAATCGCTAAAGCCTTGAACCTTGGTCTTCTCATCGGTAGGCAGTACCTCAGACAGCAGCGCGCTGCCGGCAACCGTGGAGGCTGACCAGCCAAGGCCAAGTAAAAACAGCCCAATCATCACCATCTGGAAATTGTTTTGACCAAGACCTGCAAAGCCAAACGCCACTAGGAAAGTGAGTTGGCCAAGCACAATGGTTCTCACCGCACCCAATCGATCGGTGAGCATTCCAAATAGCGGAGCCAGCGCATACATGCCAGCAATGTGCAGCGAGATGGTTAGCCCAACATCGGAAAGTGAGTGACCGGTGGCACTCAGGTGTGCCGGAGTCATGCTCATCACCGAGACCATCACCATGTGACTCAGCGCAATGGTGAGCACCGCGTAGCCTGCCAGCGGATTTGCGCGAATGACTTCGATGGCTGCCTTGAATCCTGGGTTCTTGCGTCTGTCCGGAAGCCCTGCCACTTCTTTGGCAATCAGAAGCGGGTCTGGCCTTAGTCCAAACCAGAAGATCAAGGTGGAGGTTAGCTGCGCTGCAATCGTGAACAGGAATGGGCCGGCTAGGTGAGCCATTCCGAGTGAGAGTCCTAGGTTTTCGCCCGGGGCAATCAGGTTTGGCCCCACCACCGCACCGATAGTTGTGGCCCAAACCACCAGCGATAGATCCTTGCCCCTGGAACCAGAAACTGGGATGTCGACCGCCGCAAATCTTGCCTGCAGGCCAACGGCAGAGCCGGCACCAAGCAAGAACAAGGCGAATATCTCAAGCGGGAAAGACCTAAAGCTTGCAGCCAAAATCATGCCTAGAGCGCCGGAAATGGCTATTGCGGCTCCGGTGGCGAGGGCGATTCTTCTGCCCATTCGGTAGGCAAGATTGGCAAGCGGGATGGCGCTAACGGCGCTTCCCAAGGTGCTCAGGGTTGCAGCTGCTCCAGACCAGGCTGGGGTTCCGGAGAGGTCGGCCGCCATCAGGGCACCAACCGAGAGCGTTGCCCCAAGGCCAAAACCGCCAAATGCCTGACCCAAAGCCAGCACCTTTACGGTGCGTTTTTGAAGCCGAGAAAGCTCTTCGGGCTGATAGTGAGTCACCCACTAAACCTACAGCGTGCGGTAAACTCTTGGTCTACGCACTCGCGAGGTGAAACATGTCAAACAAGCCGCTTACTCTGGCTGAAAAGCTGTGGAGAGACCACTTGGTGGTCAAGGGCGAAAACGGTGCGCCGGACCTTATCTACATCGACCTTCACCTGATCCACGAGGTAACCAGCCCCCAGGCCTTCGATGGTCTTCGACTAGCGGGCCGACAGCTTCGCCGCAAAGACCTGACCATCGCAACCGAAGATCACAACACTCCAACTCAGGACATTCACCTGCCGATTGCGGATTTGACCTCAAGAACTCAGGTTCAGGCACTTCGTGATAACACCGCAGAGTTCGGCGTCAGAATTCACTCACTGGGAGATAAGAACCAGGGCATTGTTCACGTGGTTGGTCCGCAGCTTGGCTTGACCATGCCTGGACTAACAATTGTTTGTGGCGACTCTCACACCTCGACCCACGGAGCTTTTGGTTCACTTGGAATCGGCATTGGCACCAGCGAGGTCGAGCACGTCATGGCAACCCAGACCTTGCCGCTGGCACCTTTCAAGACCATGGCAATCAATGTCGAGGGAACTCTTCGTCCCGGCGTTAGCGCCAAGGACATCATCCTGGCGGTAATTGCCAAAATCACCGCCAGCGGTGGCCAGGGATATGTTCTTGAGTATCGCGGCAGTGCGATTCGTGCGCTTTCGATGGAGGGTCGCATGACTATTTGCAACATGTCCATCGAAGCCGGAGCACGTGCCGGAATGGTTGCTCCAGATCAGA
>CAZLKR010000027.1:11830-16589 GCA_964560155.1 uncultured Aquiluna sp. | reverse complement strand
TGCCCCAAGAGTGGTTGCAAACTCAAAGTGAAGTTCTTCGGAAGCACCAGTCCAGCTCATCGATAGCTTGTCTGAGCCCAAGACCTTCCAGCTGAACTTGCCTTCAAAAGCGCTTGAGCGGCGGATTCTTGCCATGGCAATGATTGCCTGAGTGACGTCAGTCTTTAGCGCCTCATCGATTTCTGCAGGGGTGTAGTGGTGACGGTTTACGTCACGGCCCTGGTCGGTCTTTGCAAATAGCTCGCGGTCATCCATTCCGTTGAAAAGACCGACGTAGTAAACCTGCGGTTCTCCCGGCAGCAAGAACTGCACCATTCGGGAAATGACATACGCAGTGTCGTTCGCCAAGATGTTTGGCAAGGTGGCGTTGATCTGGTGGGGTAGCTCGAACCACTGCGGGATCACGCTAGCGATTGCAGAGTGACCCTGGGTGTTCTCCTCGGCCTTTTTGAAGATGAACGCCATCTCGTCTTGGGTGATCAAACCTGGGCGACCACCAATTGGGCCACCGTCAATCACTCCATAGCCATCGTGGGTGTCAAGCACGTTTAGGCAGTTGTGCGGTCTGATCTGGAACCAGTTGTCCAGGCGGTCCACGGTTCCGGTGAAGAACGAGTGCAATAGCAGCGGTGCAGTCTGGAAGTCGTAGATCAGATCCACCAGCGGGGCGATATCCAGCTGCTGGGTGTAGTGAGCGTGAACCTCAACCAGCACTCGCATGCCGTAGCCGTGAATCTTCTCGGTCAGTTCTTTTACGAACTCCAAGGTTTCCTTGGTCATAAAGGAGTCGGTGCCTGGGGTCTTGACCGCGTAGCCAATCGCGTCTAGGCGGACCACCTTGACGCCTCCAGACTTGAGGGCTTGGAGAATGCGGTCCAGGTAATCCTGACCGGCTGGGTGGTTGATGTCGATGTCCACCTGAGAAGGCATAAAGGTGGTCCAGACCAAGCGGCGCTGCCCGGCAACGTTGTATGCGGTGAAGGGGAAACCAGGTCTTGGGCGATAGAAGGAGGTGATGCCTTCTTCAGTTCCGCCATTTGGGAAAACCACATCGTAGGTCAGGAACATACCTGCGTACTCAGAAGCATCACCCTTCTCCTGCCAGTCCAAAAACTCAGGGGAGAGGTGGGAAGCGTGGTTGACAATCAAGTCCGCGGTTAGCTCGTGAGTCTCAGAGATGCGCTTGAAGTCACTCCAGTCACCAAGGCGTGGGTCAACGATGGTGTGGTCGATAGGATCAAAGCCTGCGTCATCGCCGTCATACGGGTGGAAAAAGGGAAGCACGTGAATGCCGTTGAAATCCTTTAGTGGACCCTTGAGCAGCTTCTCAATCTCGGAGAGGTTTCCTCCAACGCGCTCGGCGTAGACGAGAATGCTTGCGCCCGACATGGGTTCCTCCTGTAAGCGATTGCGGTAACTGAACAAACCAATAGTAGTCAGCAAATATGGGGATAAAGCAAGCGTTTACAAAACCAATTTAGCGGCCATCTAGCGAGCAGGCTGGAGTCCCACCGGGCAGTCGATGCCGGTTCTTTGCAACTAGGCCGTAAACCATAAAAGCGATGCCGCTAATCACGGGCCAGAGCAAAATGTGTCCGACGGTCGACCAGGCTGTTCTGGAGTCAATCAAACCTTGTGCAATTGCCTTGTGTCCTGCGAATTTACTGCCGTTACGGACGTACTGCACCGCGCTTTCACACTCACCAAAACTCAGACCAAAATCATCTAGTTTGCTCGCTGGTAGGGGATGGTGGCGATCCGATTCTTGGTAATGCGCTCAAAGGCACGAGCACTCGAAGAGCAGAATTTGCAGTCTCCGTCAAAGATTAGGGTCACACCTAGTTCAACCAGAAGGACCCCAAGCTATTTCCAATAATCTAAAGCGGGTACTTGCCAAACCGCGTCAATAAAGGCGTAAAGTTGCAGGGTGAATCCCGAGCTGGCTAAATCAGCGTGTTTTGTGACTTTGTCATACCTCCCGCAACCAAGTGGCGGGTGGCTGATTTGAAGAAGCAGATTCACCCTTCCAGACTCGTAGTCCTAGCTTTCTTGGGTGTGGTAGCCATTGGAACGGCCCTTCTGATGATGCCGTTTACCACTAAAAGTGGTGAGGCTACGAGCTTCGCGGATGCGCTATTCACTTCTGCCAGTGCGGTAACCGTTACCGGTCTGTCCACGGTCGACACCCAACTCCACTGGAACATCTATGGCCACTGGGTCATCGCACTCTTGATCCAGATCGGTGGCTTTGGAATCGTAGGTTTTGCGACACTTTTGGGCTACCTAGTCGATGGCCGGATCTCGCTCAGTAGCCGCATGACGGCCAAGAGCGAGGCTGCAGTCAGCGGCAGCGCTGACGTAAAGAAACTAATCACCAGCATCTTAAAGATGATGCTCTTTTTTGAAGCATTGCTCTTTGCATTTTTGTTCTACCGCTTCTTCACCGAGTACGACTACGACTTCCAGGATGCCGTTGGCCACGGTGCCTTCCACGCTATCTCGGCATTCAACAACGCTGGCTTTGCGCTGTATAGCGACAGCCTGATGAGCTTCGCGCGTGACGGTTGGATTATCATCCCAATCTTCGTGGGCGCATTTATGGGGTCCCTTGGTTTCCCGGTTCTCTCTGAATCCTGGGATCGCCTAAAGAACAACACCAAGAAGCTACTCGGTCGCAAGTATGACTTCATGCCGGTGCAGTGGTCACTAAACTCCCGAATCATTCTCTGGGCATCATTGATTCTGGTGGTCGGCGGAACTGTCTACATCGCCATTTTGGAGTGGAGCAACCCGAAGACGCTTGGGCCGCTGGACCCGCTTTCGAAGATTATGGACTCGATTTTCGCCGCCATCATGCCTAGAACCGCCGGCTTCAACGCTCAGGACGTAACGGCCATGCACCCTTCCACCTGGTTGGGCATGGACGTGCTGATGTTTATCGGTGGTGGCTCGGCTTCCACCGCTGGTGGTATCAAGATCGGCACCGCTGTGGTTTTGGCATACATCGTCTTTACCGAGATTCGCGGTGAGACTGCGGTAAACATCGGCAACCGCAGATTGCCACGATCCATCCAGCGCCAGGCTTTGACCATCGTTGGCCTAACTGCTTCGGTTTCGGCATTTGCAATTGTGATAATGCGATTGACCACCGAATTCCCTTTGGACATGATCATTTTCGATGTGCTTTCGGCAGTCTGCACTGTGGGATTGTCCACCGGTGTGACCATGGACATGCACGATCCTGGCAAGGTGATGTTCGCGATTTTGATGTTTATCGGCCGTGTTGGTCCGGTGTCGATGGCAACAGCTTTGGCGCTTAGAAAAGCTAAGCGTCACTTTGAATATCCAAAAGAGAGTCCACTGATTGGGTAACCAACCAGCAAAAGAAAGAAGCTAGAAATGGCAAACAGCAAGCCAAAGGTGAAGCGTAGATTCCACACCGCAAACGTTGCGATTATCGGTCTGGGCCGCTTCGGCTCCGCCCTTGCGACCGAGTTGGTGCAATCCGGCCACCAGGTTTTGGGTATCGACAGCGATGAGCGCATCGTTCAGCACCTCGCGCCGATCCTGACCCACGTGGTCTCTGCAGACACCACCGATGAGGAGAACCTCCGCGAATTGGGCATCATGGACATGGATAGTGCCGTGGTTGCAATCGGTGCTGACCTAGAAGCCTCCATCCTCACCGCATCGCTACTTTTGCAGTTGGGCGTAAAGCAGGTTTGGGCGAAGGCTAACTCCGCTTCACACGGACGAATCCTCACGCAAATCGGTGTTCACCACGTCATCTTCCCTGAGTATGAAATGGGTCGCCGCGTCGCACACCAGGTTTCCGGTGAATCTCTGGACTACGTTCACATCGATGACGACTTCGTGATGGTCAAGACCTACGTCCCAGAGATGTACGAAGACATGTTGCTGTCTGAGGCAAAGATCCGCGCTACCTATGGCGTCACCGTGGTGGCTCAAAATGATGGCAACGGCTACAAGCCAGCCTTCCCAGAAACCGTGCTTCGCAAGGGCAACACCATTGTGGTTGCAGGACCAAAGGGCCCACTAGACCAGTTCTGCCAACTGGACTAACCAAAGGTGAAGTTCGCTATTTTCTGGGCCGCTCAGGTTGCCCTAGTTTCGCTACTGCAGTATCTCTACCACCCCAGCCTTGTTCTGGCGGCAATTGGAACTGCCCTGCTTTTGGGCTTGGTGGTATTGGCAGGTTGGAGTGTTAGAAAAAGTGCTGCCGGTGCCAGGGGATTGGTGATTGGACTGATCGTTGCTGGCGTTTCAGGTTTTATGTTCTCCCAGGCAATGGACGTTGCCTATGCACTGCTTTCGGCACCAGAGGGCTTGCGCTTCACTGTGGTTTTTGAATCTCTTTTTGCCGGTCTCTGGATTGCGATTTCCTCGCTAATTGCCAGAGCGTGGCTTCCGAGGCCTGAGGTAGAAGAACAGTCCGACGGCAGCTAGACCCAAAGATCCAAACAGCAGCCAGTAGTTGGCGGAATCCGCTTCTGCAGCGGGCTCAGCCGTTGCAATCAAGCACGGCTCAATGTTGCTGCTTGCGACATAGCCTGAGTTGTTCAGCAGTTCGAATTCGTAGCTACCTTCGATGGGGTGACCATCGGAAGAAACCACTCGCCAGGCGATTGTGTAGGTGCCGGCTTGATCAAGGTCAGTTTTTGCAGAAGCCAAGGTTCCATCCAGCACCGCACAGCTGGCGGCTACCAGCGTGGGTCAGGAGTCATCCGGAGCCCTGTCG
>CAZLKR010000027.1:0-11820 GCA_964560155.1 uncultured Aquiluna sp. | reverse complement strand
CAACGGGACTGCCATCTGGGGCAGTGACAATAATCTCGGCACCACTGCCAAGATCCAGTAGTTCATTTGAGAAATCAAGCTTGATATCCAATGGCCCTGCTTCCACCTGTGATCCAGAGGCTGGAATCTGATCAATCACGTCGTCGTGAGCCAATGCGGCTGGTCCAGTGAGCAGTGAAACGAGCAATCCAAGGCTAATCAAGTTAAGCTTCATGGGTAAAAGCGTAAGGCAGGATCAATGAAGCAGGCCCTTATTGGGATCTCCGGTGGGTTAGTAGCCGGGCTACTCTTTTTGTCAGTTTTGTTTTTGGGCCCACTGTCCAACCGTCAGGATGCGGCTCCTGTGCAGTCAGAGCCTGCAACCGTCTCTTCGGTTGCAACCTCATCTGCAGTTGCCTCCGAGAGCGCAAGTGTGAGCGTTGTGGTGTCACAGTCCTGCAGCGTGAAAGAGTTTATGGAGGCCGAAGGCATCCTGGATCTGCAAGCTCAAGTTGTTGATGTTTCCACCTCAGCGGTATTGCTCGATGTGAATGCCAAAGCCGGTGCGAGAACAGCATCTGTCCTGAAGCTTGTCACCGCGGCAGCAGCGCTTGAGACCCTTGGGCCAAACTACGTGGTGACCACCAGGGTTTATGTTGACTCAGTTGACCCAAGCATTTTGTATGTGGTTGGAGCCGGAGACCCAACTCTCTCGCGAACCGATGCAAACACCCAGAGCGTTTACAAAAACGCTCCAAAGATCTCGACTCTGATTCGTCAAATCACCAAGGCACTACCTGGTCAAACCTTCAGTCAGATTGTGGTGGACAGCACTTTGTACGGTGCGAAAAATGGCGACTGGAAGACTGATTGGGACAAGAAGGGCATCGCCGAGGGCTACATGTCCAGAGTCTCTGCCCTGCAGTTCGATGGCGATCGCAATAACCCGGCTGGCAAGGATTCGGCTCGCGGCTCTGACCCGGTCGCAAGAGCAGGCAAGTGGTTCAAGGAGGCACTCGGTACAGCCGGTTCAACCGCGAAGGTTGTCAACGGTGTTGCTCCAACCACCGCGAAGGAAGTAGCGAAGGTTACCTCTAGGCCAATCAAGGAGTGGATCGACTACATGCTGGTGGTCTCCGACAACACATTGGCGGAAGCACTTGCTCGCCTGGTTGCAATTGACACCGGCTTCGGAACCAGCTTTGCCTCCCTGGATGGGGCCTACAAACTGGCGCTAAAGAACACTGGCTTAGACCTCAGCTCACTTCGAATCGAAGATGGTTCCGGGCTTTCGGATTACAATGCGGCTTCTCCAGCTCTGATCAACTCGCTACTTGGTCTAGTCCAATCTGGCTATGGCGACTTTGAGGTGATCAAGGACGGCATGCCGGTGGCGGGCACACCTGGCTCGCTCTCTTACCGCCTAGAAGATGCTGCTGGTCGCATTACCGCCAAGACCGGATGGATTCAGTCTGGCTACACCTTGGCAGGATTCATGCAGACTGCAGATGGTGGCAACTTGATCTTCACGCTCTACAACCTTGGCAAAGTAACCGAGGCTAATCGTGAGGCGCTGGACGATCTTGCAATGGGCATTTACAAGTGCGGAACCCTGCTGGGGAATCAGTAGTAATGGCAAAAGCTCTCTTTGTCATTGATGTTCAGAACGACTTCTGCGAGGGCGGCGCTCTGGCCTGCCAGGGCGGAGCGCAGGTTGCAAGCAGCATCACCGCTTACCTCAGTACCTCAAAGAACAAATACGACTCTGTAATTGCCTCCAGAGACTGGCACACGCCAAATAGCGAAAACGGTGGCCACTTTCCTGTATCAGGGAACCAACCTGACTTTGTAAACACCTGGCCGCTGCACTGCATCGCGGGAGAGCCCGGAGCCGACTACCACCCCAACCTAGATCAGTCGCTGATCGACATCCACATCAAAAAGGGTCAGGGTCAGCACGGCTACTCGATCTTCGAGGGAATCACCGATTCGGGTGAGCAGATTCGAGACTTGCTTTCAAGGCTAGAAATCTCTCAGGTCGACGTCGTCGGCATCGCAACCGACTACTGCGTGAGAGCTTCGGCCCTAGATGCCAAGCAGTTCGGGCTCGAGGTTCGGGTAATCACATCGCTAACCGCAGGGGTAGCAGCTAACTCGACCGAAGCTGCGATTGATGAGCTGGTTGATGCCGGCGTGCAGGTAGTCGCTACCGCTTAGAACTCGCGCTTAGCACCTTCGGATGGGGTTACCGAGAACACCCTCGGCTCAATGAATCCAGCCTTTGCAAATGCAGCCTTGCAGTTGGCTTCTAGCTCGCCGAGCTTGTCTTTATGGATGATTGCAATTGCTGCTCCACCAAAGCCACCGCCGGTCATTCGGGCACCAATTGCACCGGTTGCCATTGCAGTCTCAACCGCAAGATCCAACTCTGCAACCGAGATCTCAAAGTCATCGCGCATCGAGGCGTGAGATGCCAACAGCAACCTGCCCAGCGAGGTTAGGTTGCCTTCGCGAAGGGCGTGCAGGGTGTCTAGAACTCTCTGGTTCTCGGTGACGACGTGACGGACTCTTCTAAAGGTCACGTCATCCAGCTGAGACTCGGCTCTTGGCAAATCCGAGAGTGAGAGCTCGCGGAGAGATTGGACACCAAGTTCCTTTGCCCCTAGTTCGCAAGATGCCCGCCTTGAGCCGTAACCGCCGTGAGCGTGTGAGTGCGAAACCTGTGTGTCGATAACGGCAACGACCAAATCGTGCTTGCTTAGTCCTAGATCTACCAGAGTGATCTCAAGATTTTGGCAATCAATCAAGACCGCGGCATCATCCTGGGCCATCATCGAAGCAGTCTGGTCCATGATTCCGGTTGGAGCACCAACCACCTGGTTCTCTGCCTTTTGCCCGATTAGGGCAAGTTCCTTGCGGCTAAGTCCGGCCTCCCAAAGTTCATTTAGGGCACTAGCCATCGAGCTCTCGATTGCCGCAGACGAGGAAAGCCCCGCACCAATTGGAACATCGGACGTGAAGTAGCAATCGAATCCAGATGTCGCATGTTCGCGCATTACCCAGGCAACACCGAGTGGGTATAGCGCCCAGTCCAAATCAGAAGGTTTTGCATCGTCCAAAGAGATCTCATAGACCTTGCTGTCGATCTCGCTCATCACCCGGCAGATTCGATCGGTGCGCAGCGAGACTGCAGCGTAGGTGCGGTAGTTGATGCCAAACGGGAGCACGAAGCCGTTGTTGTAATCGGTGTGCTCACCGATCAGATTGGCTCGACCAGGTGCGGACCAGATGCCGGTTGGGGCATAACCAAAACTTGAAAGAAAGCCGGCTTGTGCCTTGGCAGTCAAATTCACTGCATAACCTCGCGGAGTCTTTGGGCGGTGGCTTCTGGGGTAACGTCGCCCACCCAAGCTCCCATGGCGGCCTCAGAGCCAGCAAGGTACTTGAGCTTGTCAGCCGCACGTCTAGGTGAGGTGATTTGCAGCATCAGGCGGAACTGGTTGCGCTGTGCCACCTTTGGCGCTTGGTGCCAAGCTGCAATGTATGGGGTTGGGCTGTCGTAAATCTTGTCGACGCCCTGCAGCAAGGTCTTGTAGAAGCTTGCTAGGTCGGTGATCTCATACTCGTTGAGCTGCGAGAAGTCCTGAACTGCGCGCTTTGGCAGGGCGTGAATCTCGATCGGCCACCTCGCCGCAAATGGCACGAAGGCGATGAAGTGTTCGCTCTCTAGAACAACTCGCTCACCCTTAGATTCGAAGTCGTAGAGGTCCTGGAAGAAGTTTGGACCGAACTTTTCAAGCGAAGCCAAAAGCTGCTTGGTCTTTGGAGTCACAAATGGGTAGGCGTAAATCTGACCGTGCGGGTGGTGCAGGGTGACACCAATTTCCTGGCCACGATTCTCAAACGGAAACACCTGAACCACGCCCTCTTGGTTGTAAAGATCGCGGGTGCGATCTGCCCAAGCCTTGATTACGGTTTCGATTCTGCTCACCGGCATCGAACCCAGGCTGCCTTCGTGCTCCGGGCTAAAGACCACTACCTCGCAGCGACCAAAAGCCGTGGTCGAATAGCCAAATGGCTCACCCTGCGCCTCAGAGATATCTCCAAGGGCTGGACCGAATGCCGGCCCCTTGTTTTCAAAGACCGCAACATCAAAGTTGTCCGGAAGTTCAGAGAGGTTGGTTTCAGAAGTTGGGCACAGTGGGCAGGCATTGGCAGGTGGCAAAAATGCCCTGCTCTGGCGGTGGCTCGCGACAGCAATGTAGTCACCTGTCAGTGGGTCAAATCTCAACTCGGCAGTTTGTGGTCTGACATCTATCTCACGCTGATCAGACTTGCGAGCCAGGGGAAAATCAGAACCGGCGTCATCAAAATAAAAGAGGTCGCGACCATCGAACAGCTTGGCTGCGATTCGCTCTCTTTGAGACACAGTGACTCCTGCTTTGGGTTGCGGTTAAGAATACGCTCAAAATCGAACAAATTCGAAACCACTAATTATCAATTTAATAAGCACTCGAAAAGCCTCATTTGACCATTAGTGAGATAAAACTGTTATCCCGCAAGCTAACAAGTCCCTTTGTTGTGCTCAATGTGAACGCTAACATTACTGCTACCACGCAGCGTTGCATTTAGGGAGTGTCATGTCTACAAAGAACTTCGAAATTTGGTTTGTAACCGGAAGCCAAAACCTTTACGGCGATGAGACTCTTCGCCAGGTTGCGTCGCAATCTCAGCTCGTAGCCGAGCAACTTTCCAAAGGGCTAAGCGCAAACGTCAAAGTGGTTTGGCAGCCGGTTGTAAAAACCAACGAAGAAATCCGCGCCACTTTGATGGCAGCTACCGCAAGCGAAACTTGCGTCGGTGTGATCACCTGGATGCACACTTTCTCTCCAGCCAAGATGTGGATCAATGGCCTTGAGCTTTTGAAGAAGCCGCTGCTTCACCTTCACACCCAAGCGGGACAGTCTCTGCCATGGGCAACCATCGACATGGATTTCATGAACCTAAACCAGGCTGCTCACGGTGACCGTGAGTACGCCCACATCCTCAGCCGCATGGATGTTGCCCGCAAGGTTGTGGTGGGTCACCCAACCGATAAGCGCGTGCAGAGCGAGGTCGATGCCTGGGCATACGCCACCTTGGGTTGGCAGAAGTCTCAGCACCTAAAGCTTGCTCGCTTCGGTGACAACATGAGATACGTGGCTGTTACCGATGGCGACAAGGTCTCGGCTCAAATGACCTTTGGCATGTCCATCGAGCAGCTGGGTGTGAACACCTTGGTCGATGCAGTCGCAGCAGTCTCGGAGGCAGCTGCCGAAAAGCTTTGTCTTGAATATGAAGCGCTTTACGATGTCGCGCCAGAACTCAGAATCGGTGGCGCTCGTCACGACTCTTTGGTTTATGGAGCCAAGATTGAGATCGCCCTTCGCGGCATTTTGGAAGCCGGTGGCTACTCGGCATTCACCTCTAACTTTGAGGACCTGGGCGACTTAAAGCAGCTACCTGGACTTGCGGTTCAGCGCCTAATGGCAGATGGCTATGGCTTTGGTGGCGAGGGTGACTGGAAGACCTCATCTCTACTAGCGATCATGAAGGCTATGACTCCTGCGGGTGGCGGAACTTCATTTATGGAGGACTACACCTATCACTTTGGTCCAGGCACCCCAAAGGTTCTCGGTGCCCACATGCTCGAGGTCTGCCCATCTATCTCTGGGCAGAAGCCTCGCATTGAAATCCACCCGCTGGGTATTGGCGGCAAGGAAGACCCAGTTCGCATGGTCTTCACCGCCAAGCCGGCAAGTGGTCGAGTCGTTTGCCTCACCGATCTAGGCGGTCGCTTCCGCATGATCTCCAACGAGATCAAGATCGTTGAGCCAACCGAGGACCTACCAAACCTGCCGGTTGCCAGGGCGGTCTGGGAGCCAGCTCCAAGCCTTGAGGTTTCAGCTGAGGCATGGATGCTCTCCGGAGGAAGCCACCACACGGTGTTGACCAACTCGGTCTCCGAGGCAACGATTCAAGACTTCGCTCGAATCGCTGGCGTTGAGCTTGTGAACATCGATGACAGCACCACCTCGGTGTCAATCCGCAAGGAGCTGCAGTGGTCATCGGCTTACTACCGATTGGCTTCTAAGCTCTAGACATGACTTCTCAAATTCTGACGATAACCAACGGCGATGCCCAAGCGGTCATCAACTTGGTCGGCTCGGCTTTGGTTGGTTTGCGCTTTGGCGAGCACGTGGTGATTCCAGAAACCGATCTCGGACCTAAAGTCTTCGCCGGAACGCTACTTACCCCCTGGCCAAATCGCGTTGCCAAGGGCAAGTATGAATTCGAAGGTCGCAAGTATGAATTGCCAGTCCGAGAAGTTCTAGGCAATGCGCTGCACGGCATGGTGGATGAGAACTTTGCTGAGGTAGTCGAGCAATCTGTTGGTTTTGCCAAGCTGCTGACTCACGTTTGGGCAACCGATGGCTATCCAGCGAATCTCAGGGTCGAGAGCAGTTTCACGCTCACCGCGACCGAACTAAAGGTGAGCTATTCGGTGACCAACCAGAGTCCTGGCAATGCTCCGGTTGGAATCGGCACCCACCCATACTTTCCGTTTACTTCCGAAACCAAGATTGAGATCAACGCCAAGCGTGCTGCTGTGCACGGCAGCGACATGATTCCAATCGGGGAGATTTCTGCTGCGGATCTTGGACTGGGTGCTGGTGTCTTGGTCGAGGTGTCCAAGCTCTCGCTTGATACCCAGTTCACCGATCTAGGAGACCCGGTGGTTAGAGTCTTCGAGCCTGAGTTTGGGTATGAGATCTGGCAGGAAAATGCCAACTGGCTCATGGTCTACACAAGCCACGTTTTCCCTTGGGCATCTGGTGCTGGAAATGCCATTGCAATTGAGCCGCAAACCGTGCCGGCCGATGCCTTCAACACCGGCGAGGACCTGAGGGTTTTGGCAAGTGGTGAGAGCACCTCCATGCATTGGGGAATCCGGCTACAGGGCTAAGGTATAAGGGCTATGAAGTGGACTATTTTCGGCAAGCGCCCTAAGACCCCGGCCCCAAGTTGGACGGCGGCAATTTTGGCGTTTATCTTTGCCAGTCAGACCTTCATTGATTCTTCTGCCGGCTACCCGCAGTATATGAGCTACTTGGCTTTTGGCTCAGCACTTTGGTTTGTCTACCTCGGCATCAAGGCCAAGGCGTTGTTCTCGTTTTTGTTTTTACCTACCGCCGCATTTTGGTTGTTGCCACTTTTGGGCACTGACCCTTTCACTCAGATGAACGCGGTCACCTTTGCAGCTCACTCGCTACTTGCCCTGCTCTTTGGTGTTGCCGCCTACACCTACACCGCACGGGAGCGGGTCCAGAAATGACGGACAACTTTGTCGGATTTGCTCAATCCCCAAAGCCAGATCCGCTGCGTGAGGTTCAGACCGCCAACTTCGAATTTGAATCCAAGGGTGATATTCGACTTGCAATTCAATTGCTCTCAACAGAGGCAGGTCTATCTAGCTGGCTTGGAAAGCTGGCCAAGTTTGATTTTCGTCAGGGTGCCAAGCTGAGATACAGCGATGAGTCACATGGGGCAACTTTTGCATTGATCCAAATCCCCAAGCGCTTTGTTGTGGTGGCGGAAACCCTTGGCGAGGTTGACATCAAGATCAAAGAGCAGAAGTCCGGCTACTTGCTAGCGTTGAGCGTCAAGCGTGCACTGCTACCCGAAGAGCTAGAGATGTGGCAACAGGATGTGGCGAGGATAGCTGAGGTTTTCAGCGGGGTAGCAAATGGCTAACCCCAGGCAGCCCAACATTTATGACGTCGCACGACTAGCCAAGGTTTCGCACCAGACGGTTTCACGCGTTCTAAACAACAATCCATCGATTCGCCCGGAAACCAAGTCAAGGGTGCTCAAGGCGATGGAGTCACTGGGCTATCGCCCATCACTGGCTGCGCGAACATTGGCCTCCTCTCGCTCGAAGATGCTTGGCATTCTGTCTTCCGATACCGACTTCACCGGTCCTGCCGCCATGGTTCACCACATGGAGGCTGCCGCAAGAGCCCAGGGCTACTTCGTGGTTACCGTTGGCATTGATGCCAACGATGAAGAATCGGTGCAGTCCGGAATCGATCACCTCATGAAATTGGGCATCGAGGGATTGGCGCTGGTTACCCCGCAACTGCGAGCAGTTGAAATTGCCAGGGCTGCGGTTTCTGGCATTCCGGTTGTCACCCTAGACAGCATGTATCGCATGGATGAGCTTGCGGTATCGGTAGATAACTTCGCCGGTGGTGCGGCAGCGACCCAGCATTTGATTGACCTAGGTCACCGCAACATCGCTCACATTTCTGGACCGCAGGGTTGGTTTGAATCGACCACCAGGGCGGCGGGTTACACCGCCACAATGCTGAATGCCAACCTCACTCCGCAGGTGATCGATGGTGACTGGCTAATTGACACCGGGTATCGCATTGGTAAGAAGCTGGATATCGAATCCAAGGGCCTAACGGCGCTCTTTATTGCTAACGACCGAATGTCCTTTGGTTTTATGCACGCCATGCGAGAGCGCGGTATTGACGTGCCAACCAGGCTCAGCATCGTTGGTTTTGATGACCTTGAGGAGGCAACATACTCTTCTCCGCCGCTTACAACCTTGCGTCAAGACTTCAAGCAACTTGGAGAGCGGGCCATGAATCTTCTACTCTCTGAGATTTCCGGAACCTCCACAAAAAAACTCGATCGACTGATCCCAGATCTCATCGTTCGAGGCTCTACCGCAGCACCCCCAAAGTTATAAAAGCGTGATGGTTTTTGCCCTTATTTTGGGCGATGTTATCGCTAACATTTAGAGGTAAGGACGGAGTTGTCATGCCCAGTAGCAAATACACCATTGGCGTTGACTATGGCACCCTGTCCGGCCGAGCCGTTGTGGTCGACATTGCAGACGGTACAGAGCTTGGATCCGCAGTCTTTGAATACCCAAATGCCGTCATGGACCAGGTGCTAAATCGCACCGGAGAAAAACTTCCTCCCGAGTGGGCACTTCAAGATCCAAACGACTACGTCGAAGTTCTCAAGCACGCCGTCCCAGAAGCTGTTCGAGCAGCCGGCATTGACCCAAGCGATGTCATCGGTATCGCAACCGACTTCACCGCCTGCACCATGGTCCCGGTCAAAATTGACGGCACTCCACTTAGCCAAGTTTCTGGTTTTGAAACCAACAAGCACGCTTACGTAAAGCTCTGGAAGCACCACGCTGCTCAGCCTCACGCTGACCGCGTGAACCAGGTGGCTCGCGAGCGCGGTGAGTCTTGGCTTAACCGCTACGGCGGTCAGATTTCCTCCGAGTGGGAGTTGGCAAAGGGTCTGCAGATTCTGGAGGAAGCTCCAGATGTTTACGCCGCGATGGACAAGTTTGTTGAGGCAGCTGACTGGATCGTTTGGCAGCTCTGCGGTGTTTACTCCCGCAACGCCTGCACGGCCGGCTACAAGGGCAACCTGCAGGATGGTCACTACCCATCCAGGGACTACTTTGCAGCACTAAACCCAGCTTTTGCAGGCTTTGCCGAGGACAAGATTCAGCACCCAATTGGCCAGCTCGGCGATGCTGCCGGTTATCTCACCAAGGAGGCTGCCGGTTGGACTGGCCTTCCTGAGGGCATCGCGGTTGCGGTTGGCAACGTTGACGCCCACGTGACAGCACCTGCGGCAAAAGCTACCGAGCCAGGTCAGATGGTTGCCATCATGGGAACCTCTACCTGCCACGTGATGAATGGCGATGTATTGGCCGAGGTCCCGGGCATGTGTGGCGTGGTGGATGGCGGCATAGTTTCTGGCTACTACGGATACGAAGCTGGTCAGTCCGGTGTTGGTGACATCTTCGCTTGGTACGTCAATAACCAAGTGCCGCAGCGTTACTTCGATGAGGCGGCCAAGGCTGGTAAGTCGGTGCACCAGTACCTAACCGACCTCTCTGCAACCCAAGCAGTTGGCGAGCACGGTCTAGTTGCACTGGATTGGCACAGCGGTAACCGCTCAGTCTTGGTTGACCACGAGCTCTCCGGCATCTTGGTGGGTGCCACCTTGACTACTAAGGCCGAGGATGGCTACCGAGCGCTATTGGAATCGACCGCCTTCGGTACTCGCAAGATTGTTGAGACTTTCCAGGCTTCCGGTGTCCCGGTAAAGGAATTCATTGTTGCCGGAGGCTTGATCAAGAACCACTTCTTGATGCAGCTCTACTCGGACATCACCCGTCTGCCACTGAGCGTTTTGGAATCCGAGCAGGGTCCAGCCCTAGGCTCTGCGATCCACGCAGCGGTTGCCGCTAAGGCGTATCCAAGCGTGCGAGATGCTGCCGAGAAGATGGGTCGAGTTTCCAAGGCTCTCTATGTGCCAAACGAAGAGCGAGCAAAGCAGTACGACCGGCTATACGCGGAGTACGAATTGCTGCACGACTACTTTGGCCGCGGAGCGAACGACGTCATGAAGCGTCTAAAGGCAATGCGTCGGGAGGTGCTCGGTGCTTAGCGAAAAAGAAGCGAGAACCCAGCTAGCCAAACTGCACGCTCAGCTCTGGGATGCAGGCTTGGTTGTGTGGTCCGGGGGCAACATCTCTCAGCGCATCGAGGATGGCTTTTTGATCAAGCCATCTGGCCTGAGTTACGACGAGCTGACTCCAGAGTCGATGGTGCTCTGCGATCTAGATGGCAACGCCAGGGACAAGTCCCTGACTCCTTCCTCTGACACCGCAGCCCATGCCTATGTTTACCGAAACATGCCAAAGGTTGGGGGAGTAGTACACACCCACTCGAACTATGCCTGCGGTTGGGCCGCTGCCGGTCGAGCAATTCCTTGCGTGCTGACCGCAATTGCGGATGAGTTTGGCGGCGAAATCCCACTGGGTCCATTTGCCATCATCGGTGATGATTCGATTGGTCGCGGAATCGTTGAGACCCTATCCGGTCAACGCTCGAAGGCGGTTCTCATGAAGCAGCACGGAGTCTTCACAATCGGCAAAGATGCCAAGGATGCACTCAAGGCTGCGGTGATGTGTGAGGACAATGCCAAGAGCGCATTTATCGCAGAACAACTAGGTGGGGGACAGCCAATCCCTCAACCGCACATCGATGCTTTATTCAGTCGTTACCAAAACGTTTACGGACAGTTATCAAATGAGTGACCAAGGTGTGGCGACTAGTGCAAAACTAAACAGCGTGGCAAATGTGAGCGGTAACTTTTTTGTAACCGCAGCATTTGTTGATTCAAAAGTTTCGCAGAACCACTTCCCATCCGGGGCGTGGCTGCGGGAGGAAATCTGAGTGAGATGGACACGCTCAGATCAAAATCATTCGGAGGTCCGACCGAGAACGAAAGGAACAGAGTTGTTTAAGAAACTACTCGGATTCGCGGCTGTAGCTACTGCATCCGCAATGGTCCTAGCTGGTTGCGCAAGCACTGGTTCGACCGAAACCACCGAAGGCGGCGAAGCTGCTGCTGGCGGCCTAATTGGTGTATCCATGCCAACCCAGTCCTCGACCCGTTGGATCTCTGACGGCGAGAGCATCAAGGCTGAAATGGAAGCTCAGGGCTTCGAAGTTGACCTTCAGTACGCTGAGGACGACATCCCAACCCAGGTTGCACAGCTTGAGGGCATGTTAACCAAGGGTGCAAAGGCACTGATCATCGCAGCTATCGACGGTACTCAGCTAACTGACGTACTACAGGCTGCAGCAGATGCTGGCGTTCCAGTTATCTCCTACGACCGCTTGATCCGTGACAGCGCGAACGTTGACTACTACGCAACCTTCGACAACTTCAAGGTCGGCGTTCAGCAGGCAA
>CAZLKR010000026.1:0-17357 GCA_964560155.1 uncultured Aquiluna sp. | reverse complement strand
TCGGCCTGCAAAATGCGTCCAACAACCTCATCTTTGACCAGCGAGTGCGCGCGGTAAACAAACTGCTTGATGTCAGCTTTGGTCTTGCCCTCATCTGGATCTTGGACACGAATGTGGATTGGTCGGTTTTGGTACCTTCTGGCCAGGTTCAAAATGGCTGCTGGCATTGTTGCCGAGAACAGCATGGTCTGACGTCCCGCCGGGGTGTAGCTGAAGAGCTTCTCGACGTCTGGCAAAAAGCCCAGGTCCAACATCTCATCGGCCTCATCGAGAACCATGAATTTGATTTTGCCAAGGTCCAGTAGCTTCTGCTTTGCAAGGTCAATAAGACGACCAGGGGTTCCAACAACTACCTGGGCACCTGCCTTGATCTGTGCAATCTGACCCTCATAGGCCTTACCGCCGTAGATAGCGGCAATCTGGGTAGAGCGGTTAGAGGCGGCTAGTTCGAGGTCTTCAGCAACCTGGACCGCAAGTTCACGGGTTGGCACTACAACCAAAGCCTGGACACCGTGCTCCGGGTCCTTGCCAAGTGACTGCAGCAGTGGCAGTCCGAAGCCCAGGGTCTTACCGGTACCGGTCTTGGCCTGGCCGATAACGTCAGTTCCAGATAACGCAACTGGAATAGCTTGTTCCTGAATTGGGAATGGACTGCTGATTGATTTGGAATCTAAAGCGGCACAAATGTCTTCATCTATGCCAAGGGAACGAAAGTTCAAGAATTCTCTCCATTGATTTGCCGGTCCCGTTCGTGGGATGCGGTCGCAAGTAATAAGCTTTTCGGGTGTTGGATTGGTTGCGCAGACTCCGCAAGGTGTCCCAGAAGCTTTCGCTCCCCTCGCGTGATGCGAGCTCGGGTAGAAGCCAAATTCAACTCAACCCTGCCAAGCTTACTCCTTCGCCGGAAATCTACCTAGGCCGGCTTGCCCACCTGATGCTCTGCATCGGCGAGCAGCTAGACATGCAGTCTGAGACCGCGGGCGATTCCGCGCTATCCAAGAAGCTTCATTTGCTCTCCAATAAGTACTACTCAAAGCACTCGGAATTAGTCCCGCTGCTTTCGAAGTTGGGTGTTGAGGCTAGTGAACTGGAACACAAGTACGGCAGTTCAATCAACCAGCTTCTGGAGCGCACCAAGGGCGCGGACTTCTTCGAGGAGATGATGCGCAACTACATCGTCTTTGGAATGCTGGAAGATTCGTTCCGCAGGCTGGCCAAGGGCCTCACTCCGGCTAGACGCCTCAAGGTCGAGGAGCTACTTCACGCTCAGGATCTAGAAAAGTTGGCCCAGTCAACGATTTTCGCTGCGATTGCAACAGATCCAAAACTTGGGCACCGCATGGCGCTTTACGGACGCATGGTTGTGGCGGACTGCCTACTGGAGATCCGAAACCAGATTAATTTTGAAAAGGTACTACCAGCGGCCAAGTACGAGGACGAGACTGCACGCACACGTGCTCAGTTCAAGACCCTAGAGCCCTACACGTCAGAGTTGATTGCCGCACACACGGTGCGAATGGATCAACTAGGCCTTACTGCCTAAGCGGATATCCGCAAGCTTCTTTTCTTCTGCCGCAACGCGTGAGCTGTGCAGGTAGCGGGTTCCAAAAATCACAGCGATTGGCATCGCCAACATCACGATGAACCAGATCCAGGCCTCGTCGTAGTGGAAACCAAGCCAGGTTAGAACCAGCCAAATCACTGAGCCAGACACCAGAGAAATACCTGCTGCTACAAAGCTTCCGTAGTGCTCAGAGCGAGGCAGCACAAAAGGTGCAACCAGGGCCAAAATCGCGGCATAAGCCAAAAGAACCAAAATTTCCATTACGCAATAAATCCAACTCTGCGGTTTTGCTCCGCACCAATTTCAACAAAAGCAATGCTGGCAACCGACACCAGGATGGTCTTCCCCTTGTCGTCCTCGAAAGTGACCAGGTCCTGCTTAGCCGCAAAGGCGTTGGTGACCAAGGCCGAGACCTGGGCAGAACTTAGGTTTGTTTCGAAAGCTAGATCGCGCTGATTCTCGCGAATGCCGATTCTGATTTCCATTGCACTCCTTATATGGATTACTAGGTTACGACATGAAAAAGTCACGGGGTGCAAATAGATTTGCTCGGTGATAGAAAACTCCTCGCTTTTTGCCCCAAGCGCAGCTTTTGCGCTGGGTGAATTTGGGCTGGAGTTTCTCAGCAATCCAAAAGCGGGCCAGCACATTGTGCTCGGTGCCCCAGGGGCGGGCAAGACTTCAGCGCTTCGGGCCCTGGTTCGTCAGTTAGATGAAGATCACCTACCCGAAGAGATTTTGGTTCTCACCCCCACCAGGCTCGCAGCCTCTAGTCTGAGGGACCTGCTCGCACTGGATAGCGGCAAGCCGACTACTGCCGCACGAGCTCAGTCGGTGACCGGCTTTGCTTTTTCCCTTCTAAGTGAAATCAATCCCAAGGTGCGTCTGCTCTCGGGAGCGCTTCAGCAAAAGATCCTGCGCGAGCTAATTGCTCAGAGCCCAAACAGCCCCTGGGGTTTTGATCTGCAAACCATTGGGCTGCAGGGCTTTGTTCAAGAACTGAGGGATCTGCTGGCGGTCTGCATCGAACACCGTGTAACCCAGAAGTGGCTTATCGAGAAGGCACAAGAGTTCAACCACCGAGGACTTGCCATCGCAGCAGAGATCTTGCCTCTCTACATCGCGGAGCTAGCGTCCAAGAAGCTGGTCGACCCTTCTCAGCTGGTTCTAAAGGCTGCCGACCTGCAGCTGCCAAAGCACAAGTGGGTGCTGGTGGATGATGCTCAAGACCTCTCTCGAGCGGGTTTGGAATTGGTAAGGAAGCTCTCGGAAACTGCAAACATTGCGCTTTTTGGAGACCCAGACAGCTCAGTTTTAGGTTTTAGATCAGGCGTGCTCGAAGGCTTTGTGGCTGAGTTTCCAAACGCCGCCAAGCATTACCTGCCATCGAAATCCGCATTTAGCCAACCGCTTTCAAAACTGGCCTCCAAGCTTCCGCCTCAGCTGGCCGGGCCGCAGCGTCCCAAGCCCGCCGGTGAAGATTCCCAGATACAAACTGGTTTGTTTGACAACCAAATCAGCGAAGCGGATTGGCTAGCCAGCCAAATCAGGCAACGCCGTATGCGCAACGGCTTAGCCTGGAGCGATTTTGCGGTTGTTGCTAGAACCCGCACCCAGCTGGAGCAGCTAGCAGCAGCCTTGGCCGCGAGAGATGTCCCGGTCAAACTGATTGGGTCATCGGTCGCGCTTAGAGATCAACCAATGGCCAGAGCGATTTTAGAGACCGCCAATGTGGCGCTTCATGCCGGGGACCAAGAGGCAGTTATCCAGGTGCTGAACTCTGAGGTATTTGGTCTGGACAGCATCGCAATTCGTCGCCTAAAGCGCCAGTTGGCTCAGCTTCCGGAAATGGAACAGGTATCAAGTAGTGAACTGTTGGTTGCCGCCCTCGAAATCGAAGTTCAAGCCACCAGCCCTGAGCTTAGAAAACTCGCGTCGCTAACTAAGTTGCAGCGAGAGCTTAGAGAACTTCGAGATGCCAGTGCTCACGAACTGCTTTCAACGGTTTGGGCGATGGTGGATCAGAAGTCACTGCAGGTGCTATCTCGCGGCTCCTCCGAGATTGCATTAGCTGCAAACAGATCACTGGATTCGGTGCTGGAACTCTTTGCCGCCGCGATGCGCTTTGATGCCAACCAGCTGGGAACTGCGGCCGAGTTCGTGCTTTCGCAACTGGACCAATCGGTTCCAGAGGATTCGCTCGCTCCAGTAGGACTTCGTCCATCGGTTCATTTGACAACGGCGGCTGGCTTGGTGGACCACCGCTACCCGGTGGTCTTCATTCCTCGATTGCAAGATGGCATTTGGCCAAACATCAGACCCAGAAGCTCACTCTTGGGAGCAAGCTCGCTCTCGGGGTATCTAAATGGCCGGGTAGGTAGCCCAAACGATCCGGTTCGCTCGGAACTGGACGACGAAATTCGCTTGTTTTACAAGGCAATTGGCTCTGCTGCCGACGAGGTAATAGTCACGGCGATGCTTTCGCAGGAAGAACAGCCATCACAGTTTTTCGAAGTACTTGGGCTAACCCCTCAGCGAATCGATCAGCCCGTAAGTTTTGACCTGAGGCGCTTAGTGGGCTCTTACCGACGCCAACTTGCGCAGGGAGATGTAACCGTGGCTCCGCTATTAGCCGCGCTCGCCCTAGTCAATGTGCCAGGAGCTCACCCGCAGAATTGGCAGGGGCTACTGCCAATCTCGACCGCTGAACCACTGGTGGAAGAAGGGGAAGCCATTCGCTTCTCACCCTCAAAGTTGGCGGCGTTTGAAAAGTGCCCGGTGCATTGGTTTATAGGAAACTTCGGCGGTGACGGTTCAGGCTTTGAGGCGTCGCTGGGAACTTTGCTACACGCTGCACTTGAGGTCTCCAGCAACGAGGCTGAGTTGGAGAGCTACGTCCAGAGCAACTGGCACACCTTGGAGTTTGAGGCCAGCTGGCAGGAAAGTGGCCAGAAGCGCCGAGCGCTGGCGATGGTTGCGGCCTTGGGGCAGTACCTCAGAGATGCCGGTGAGTTGGTATCCGCTGAGCAAAAGTTTGAAGTTTCAATTGGCAGGTTGGTAATCGCGGGAAAGATCGACCGAGTGGAAAAAGATGCCGATGGCGGGCTTCGAGTCGTAGACCTGAAAACCGGAAAAACGCCAAGTGCTCAAGAGGTTGCCAGTCACCGCCAGCTGGCGGTCTACCAATTGGCGATCCGCTCGCAATACGCCGAGCCTTTGGGCGGCGGAAGGATTGTTTCGGTCGGCGATAAGAAGCTCAAGGTGCTTGACCAGCCTGCAATTTCAGGTGAGTTCGAACAAGAGGTGCTAGAGCTTTTGAAGCAGGTTGAATTAGGTGCCGGCGGCAGCACATTCATCGCCGACGTAGCGGATCACTGCACCGAGGATGCCAACTGCCAATTGCTGATTTCCAAGGTGGTCACCAATGGCTAAATTTTCAGCAGATGAGGTCTACAAGCTACTCTCACCGCACTCTTTGACTCAGGAGCAGAGAGCGGTTGTTGAGGGTGCAGCCACCGACGCACCGACACTTGTCATCGCCGGTGCCGGAAGTGGAAAAACCGAGCTGATGACGGTTCGAGTGCTTTATTTGATTGCAAATTCGCTCGCCCAGCCCGGCGAGATACTCGGGCTGACATTTACCCGCAAGGCAGCAAGCGAGCTATCGGCCAGGGTCAATCAAGCGCTCTACAAGCTTCGCGAGAGCCAGATGTGGCCGGAGAGTTTGGCGATGGATTTCACCCCGCCAAACATCACCACCTATAACTCCTTTGGTAACGACATCTTCCGCAAGCTCTCCCTGGCGGTTGGTTATGAGTCCGATGCCACCTTGCTAACAGAGGCAAGTTCGGTGACGCTTGCGGAGGAGTTAGTTCGGCACCTCAAAGGTGAATTGCACCAGAGTCTTGAGGACTGGGATAAAACCAAGGATTATCTGATTGATCTAGTGCTTTCGCTAGCGGCTGAGGTGACCGATAACCAAAGCAGCAGCGATCAAATGATCCAGGAACTTGAGCGATTCATGAACCATATCGCCTCGCTCCCAAAATCTGAAAAGGGTGAACCTGGCCAATTTCAATACATCGTTGATTTGCTGGATGCGGCGAATCTCAATGTCGTGATTGCAAACCTGGTTTCGGAGTATCTCGCGCTGAAGAAGCGCAGAAACCTGGTGGACTTTTCGGATCAGGTAGCGCTTGCTCTGACTGCCTTGCCTGAGAAGTTCGATCACGGTTACAGATTTGTGCTGCTGGATGAGTACCAAGACACCTCCAGCATCCAGACCCAGCTGCTCTCGAGGTTGTTTAGGGGTCAAGCGGTATTGGCCGTTGGAGATCCAAATCAAGCCATCTACGGCTGGCGTGGAGCCAGCAGCAATAACCTCTCGGGCTTCCACTTGGACTTTGGCTCTAAGGAGCCCGCTACCTTCCAGCTTTCCAAGTCATGGCGATCAGGTCAGTCGGTAATTGACGCGGCGAATCAACTGACTCTCGCCCTGAATGCGGCACAACCGGACCTAGCTCCGATCACTCTGTCTCCAGGGGTGCTCGACAAAGTGGACACTGTGACCGCAGAGGTTTTCCAAGACGAGTTCAGTGAAGCCGAGGCGATAGCTGACTGGTTTGAGAAACGACTGGACTCCGATACCTCTGCCGCTCTGCTACTCAGAACCAAAGCCAGCATGCCGCTTTTCGCACAGGCAATAGCAGCACGGGGGATTCCAGTTGAAGTGTCTGGGCTTTCCGGGCTATTACAACTGCCTGAGGTAGTGGATCTGATTTGTGCCCTGAAGGTCATTCAGCGACCTGAGTCTGGTGCTGCACTGATGCGGCTTTTGGCCGGACCACGCTGGCGCATTGGTCCAAAAGACCTGGCCCAGCTCAGTGAAATGGCAAAGCGCTTATCAAGGATTCGATCCGAAGTTACCTCGGCCATGCCGGTCACGATCGTGGAAGCACTCGATGAGCTGGCGCGACCTGGAGCCTTGGAGCGTGAAGACTTCTCAGAACTCGGGGGAGCTCGCTTGGTTATGGCCGCAAAGCTTTTGCGCAAGATGAGGGCTACTTCAAATATCGGACTGGCGCAGTTTGCTTGGGTGGTAGTTCGTGAGCTCGATCTAGACATCGAACTATTTGCTCACTCGGCCCAGTTGAACCCGCTGGCTAACCTGGAAGCCTTTATTGCTCGAATTGCCGAGTATGAGCAGTCCTCACTTCGTCCATCGTTGACCGGCCTTCTTTCTTGGCTCGACTATGCAACTGAGCGAGAAAACTTCGAGCTGCCAAAGTCCGGTGCCAAAAAGGGCACCGTGCAAATCATGTCCGTCCATTCAGCCAAGGGGCTGGAGTGGGATCTGGTTGCTCTGGGTCAACTCAACAAGGGCGCATTCCCAGTTGAGGGTAAGGGTGCGAAAGGCTGGCTGGCTGCTGGCAAGCTACCTTTTGCCTTGCGTGGCGATTCCAATGTGCTCCCTGAGTTTGACTACTTACGTGCCAACACTCAAAAAGAAGCCAACGCCCTCTACCAAGAGTTCCAGGAACGCAATCGAGCCAGGCAGCTCACCGAGGAGCGACGACTGGCATATGTCGCGGTCACTCGCGCTAGATCAGCGCTTCACATCACCGCTTCCCACTACAAAACCGGAAACAAAAAGCCAAGAGAACTATCCGAGTTCTTGCTGGAGCTTTTGAATGCCGGCCTAGTCCAGTTGGTGAACGACATTCCCGATGTCTTGGAATCTAACCCGCTTGATCAAAGAAGCGAGCAAGTGATTTGGCCCTTGGATCCATTGGGATCAAAGCGCGGTCAATTGGAACAAGCTGCCCAAGCGGTGGATTTAGCAAAGCCTTCAAGTATCAACGATTTCACCGAGCTTGCCCTACTTCTTGAGGAGCGTGAGCGAGGTAGCTGGCTTGCGGTCCCAGAGCTGCCGAGAAGGCTCAGCGCCTCAAAGCTGATGCAGCTAATCACCGATCCAGCTATCTTCGCAGAATACCTGGCGAGACCGGTTCCCTCGCTTTACAGCTCCTTAGCCCAGCGCGGCACAGACTTCCACCGCCTGCTCGAGGAGCATTGGCTGCAGGATCAAGAACTCGCAGATCAGGACTGGGCTGAAGAAGATCTGGACCTAAAGGCAAACTTTGAAAACTCAAGATTTGCCGACCTAAGTCCAGAGTTTGTGGAGCAATCCATCGAGTTTGAGCTTGGCGGCTTGATTGTGGTTTGCAAGATTGACGCAGTCTTCGAAGCCAATGGTGGCTACCAGGTTGTGGACTGGAAATCTGGCTCCTCACCAAAGGCCAAAGCTGATCTTGAAGCTAGGGCAATCCAGTTGGCCCTCTATCGACTTGCCTTCGCTAAGTGGCGAGGGGTTGGTGTTGAGAAAGTGCAGGCATCCTTCTTCTTCGCAGCCGATGGCAAGGAAGTAGTGCCGGAGCGATTGCTTTCCGAGAGCGAACTAATTGCAGCGATTGAGGCGGCTAGAACAGCTCGTCGAGATTAGTTTCTTTGGTTTCAGGGTCGTTATCGACCGATTCCTCAGCCCCAAAGCCAGCTACTTCATCAAAGATTGACGCAGCCGTTGCTCCTTCGGCAACCACTTGCTCAGGTTCCACCGCTTCCTGAACGGCGTTCAGTTCTTGAGTAGGGGTGGCGGCTGGAATGATTGCCGCAGCCGCAGCAAGACCAACAAAGCTCGTTGCAGTTAGATCTTTTAGGTTGCCAGCTTCTAGGTTGTCCTTGAGTTCGCCCAAGAGTTCTTCGGCCTGCTTGATTTGCTCAGGGTCGCCAACCGCTAGGCAGTGCAGCAGCCAGGTGCCAAGTTCAAGTTCGGAATAAAGCATGGCGCGCTGGGCAAAGTTTTCATCTGCCGATGGTCGGGCAGCGCGGTAGTGCAGCATCGCGTCTTCGAAGGTGGATGGAAGCGCGCCTCCGGAGAGCCAGCGGAAGTCCTCAGCTGGGTCGGCAATTGAAAGCGAGTTCCAGTTCGTCAGACCAACTACCTGTTGGCCATTGATTAGCACTGCGTCAGAGCTGATTGCACCGTGGGTAATGGTGGCGTGGAAGCGGAAGAGGCCGATGTCCTCAAGGGCCTGCTCCCAGCGGCTAAGTAGTGGTGCTGGAACCTTGCCGGTTGCAGCCATTCTGTCTAACTCAGAGACTCTCTGGTGCAGGATTGCAGCCGAGTCATACTGTGGCAATCCAGCATCCACGATGGTCTCGGTCGGCAACGAGTGCATAGCGGCCAAAGCTTCTCCAAATGACTTGGAGAAAGGCCCTGGTCCCAAGCGAGATAGGTCTGGGTTAGATCCCTCAAGCAATGTGAACAGCACACCTGTGGTGCCATCGCCTTCTTGAGTTTGACCGATGGACTCCGGGATCTCGAAAGGCAAGCGAGATGCGAGGCGGCGCATGGATTGAACCACCATCTGCTCAGTTGCAAGCTCGCTGATTCCAGCCGAGTTGGCCGGAATCTTGAATTCATAGGCTTGCCCGTCGGCACTCCAAAGTCGAAGCGTCTCCAAGTCTGGGTTGGAGTCAACTTTCAGGTAGTGCCGGAAGTTTTTTCCAGGCGAAGCATCGGCTGCCAGTGCAGCTAAAATCAAAGCAGGTCGTCCCACATCTCACAGGTTAGACGGTCAATGCCCAGCAAGCGGTCAATGCCACGCGAACCAAGAGGATTCCCAATTGAACCCGGATCAATCTCCAGCAGACTTTCTCGCTGAGTTAGATGACGAACAGCGGGTTGCGGCCGAGGCTCTCTTAGGTCCGGTCTGCATTATTGCCGGAGCGGGAAGCGGAAAAACCAGAACGATTTCCCATCGCATCGCCCACGGTATCGAAACCGGCGTCTACACAGCGAACCGCGTCTTGGCCCTCACCTACACCAACCGCGCTGCCAGCGAACTTCGCTCCAGAATGCGAGACCTTGGGGCACCGGGCGTGCAGGTTAGAACTTTTCACTCGGCTGCGCTGAGTCAACTGCAGTTCTTTTGGCCTCAGCTCACCGAGACTCTCGCTCCAAAGTTGATTACCAACAAACTTCCGGTTGTCAAAGATGCACTTGATGAATTGAAACTGCGCTTGGCGGAAGATGAGGTTCGCGCTGTTTCGGCCGAGATTGAGTGGTTGAAGTATGGCCTGATTGACCCAAGTGATTACGCGAATCTTGACCGTCCAGCCATCGCTTCGATGTCAAAAGATAAGTTCCTTGAGGTGGCCGCTCGATTTGAAGCCATAAAGCAACAGCGCAGGCTTGCCGACTGGGAAGATGTTTTGCTCTTGACTACCGGGCTTCTAAGAAACGAACCTCGCATGCTTGCCCACTTGCAGCAGCAGTATCGTCACTTCACCGTTGATGAATACCAGGACATCTCGCCGCTGCAGCAGTCACTTTTGGAAACCTGGCTCGGTGACCGCGAAGAGTTATGCGTGGTGGGTGACCCGAGGCAAACCATCTACACTTTTGCCGGAGCGGACCCAAGTTTCCTAACCGGGTTCCTAAGTCGATTCCCAAATGCCCAAGTTGTTGAGCTAAACCGTAATTACCGCAGCAGTCCCGAGATCGTCTCACTTGCCAATCGGGTTGCTGAGCATGGTGAGTTGGAGGCAGTTCGACTTTTCAGCTCCAAGCCTTCCCAGCAAAAGTTCTCCAGCGCTACCGCAGAGGCTAAATGGATTGCCGAGCAGATTTCCGATGCTATTCAATCCGGGACTGAGCTCTCGGAGATTGCGGTGCTGGCGAGAATCAATTCGCAACTGGAGGGCGTTGAGCACGAGCTCGCGAAGCTTGGCATCAAATGTCAGGTTCGAGGCACCGGCCGATTCTTTAGACGCCCTGAGATTATGCAAGCCATGAGTGCGCTTCGGGCGCTACAAGCTGCCGCGCTTTCCGATCCACTGTTTGTCGAGGTGAGCAAGATCATCTCCGCGCTGGGCTGGAGCTCTAAATCAGATGGCAGCGATAAGTGGCTGGGATTGAACTGGTTCATCGAGGTGCTGGAGGAATTTACGGCCGAGGTTTCACTAGATGAATACCTAAGGGAATTGCAAGAACGTGAGCGTTCTGGGCATGAGCCAGTTATGGCAGCGGTTTCACTGGCTACCATCCACGCCACCAAAGGTTTGGAGTGGCAGCAGGTGTTCTTGTGCGGAATCAACCAGGGCTACTTCCCGATCTCTTATGCCAAAACTGACGCCGAGATTGCGGAGGAACGCAGATTGTTCTACGTGGGGGTTACCAGAGCGAAGGACCGCCTGATTCTCTCCAGTCACTCCGATAAGCCAGCCTCGGAGTTCTTGGCTTTTGTCTCCTAGCGACAGCCGCAGTTAGCTGTAGGAAGTTCCAGCATTCGAATTGCCCCGGTGGCAGATTCAAAATCCAGCGGATTACAGATTTCGATTTCAGCAAGGTCAATCTGCTTCAGAATCCTCCGCACAGCCACGCTGACCGCAGCCAACATGCTTACCGAGTCAGCTAAATCTCGATCGAGTTGAGCGAGCTGTGTCACTGTGGCAAGCCAATTTGGGTCATCCTGCATCTTTTGAATTTCGGAGCAGGCAAGACAGGGTGTGATTCCAGGTGTAACTAGTTGCGAGATGCTGGCACCAGATTCGGTAAAGCAAATCGCGATGTGAGAAACATCCCTGGTCATCCAGACCTGGTAATCACTTGGGTCAACTACGTCATGTGAAATCAGCAGGGCAGCTGAGATTCGATCCAAACCGCTTGTGAGCCTGGTGTGAAGTTGCAGCTCATTGCGCTGTTTGCCAAGGAGCTGCTTTGCTGCTTCATGCCGAGTGAGGCCCACTGCCATAGGGGAATAGCCCAGTTCATTTGTGTCGCAGTGCTTTACTCGTGTGCCATCAAAGGTGATAACTGTTCCAACCCCAGCGGTGTAGAGGGCCTTGGCCGCGAGTAGCCCGGTGCGGCTAAGGCTTGAGATAAACACCTTTGCCAGTCCACGTTTTTTCATAACTTCAGCGGGGTCTTTGAAATCCGCCAAGAACAGTCGCATGATCTCTGCGAAACGGATTTCCACATCTCTCTGGTCTAGCTCTGGCAGGAAGCTGCTGGTTTGTCGAATTAGGGGAGAGATTCTCGAGAGAATCAGATTTAGCTCAGTCGGCTGAATCTTTGCAAGGTTGGCGAGGTTGTCAAACTGCACATTCGTGACCCCCTGCTCCAAGATGTCGACCAAGCGATGCTGAGCCTCTGAATCGATTGCTACTAGGGCTGGCTTGGAGTAGCCGTACTGGCGAATGTTCTCGGCGTGCCAAATTCGTGCCAGGCTGGGATTGATTTGTCTAACCATTGAGTAAGAATTCCGCAACTGGATAAATCCCGTTGGCGGTTTTCCACAAGCTAGTTGCCTAAGAGTTTGTTGAGCTCACTATCGAAATCATCATCGCCACCCGAAAGTCTTTTAATGAGCCCACTTGGGTCTTGGATATCCTCAGCTGATGGCAGAAGATCTGGGTGCTTCCATACAGCGTCAGCAGCACTCTGACCCAATTGCTCGATGACTTTTTGCCACATGGCCATCGCTTCACGCTGCAGCCTTGGTCGAAGTTCAAGTCCCAGCAGTGTGGCAAATGTCTTTTGAGCAGCGCCGACGGCCTGACGGCGACGAATAAGTTCGAACACCTGGTTCATGCTCGGCAAGCGACTTGCTGCCGCGAGCGATACGGCATCGGCCCAACCCTCAATCAGCGCAAGAGTGGTTTCAATTCGCGCCAAGATCAGTTCTTGCTCTGGAGTTCTTGGGGTAATTAGTCCGCCAGATTCGATCACTAGGTTGAAGGTGGTCGGGTCACTTGGGTCAATCTGCTGAGCAAGGTTCTGAATCGACTCTGGGTCAATCTTCAGTCCGGCAGCGAAGCCCGATACTTGGGTTGCGATCTGATCTCGCAGCCAGCGGTTTGAGGCGTAGAGCGAAGAGACCGCCAGCTCTCGAATTGCCAGGTAAATCAAAACTTCACTCTTGGGAGTTTCGAGATCTTTGAGGAAAAGCTCTACGTTTTGGCTCACCAGTCCCGGACGACTAGAAAGCGGGATTCCAATCTCAGTTGAGCTGAGCACGTTCTCGGAAAGCTTGCCAACTGCTTGGCCCAACTGTCCGGCAAACATAGCGGCACCGGCATTCTCTAGAAACTTTGTGGCTGGTCCAATCATGCCGACCAGTTCCTCTGGCATCACCTGAGTCAGGTTCTCGCTCAGAGCTTTGGACATGCTCGCAGCCACTGGCTCCGCCAAATCTTTGAACAGCGGCAGGGCATCCTGGACCCAAAGGGTTCTTGAAAGTTGTTTGATCGGCTGAGAGTTGGTGAATTCGGTTTGCTCACTGAGCCACAGCTGACCGATTTCGAAGGCGTTCTGGATTTCAGCATTCAAGGCTTCAGCTGGTTGGGCTTGGGACTCTTTGGCAAGGTCAACTGCGGTTTTGGTTGCAAGCTCCCAATTAACCGGGCCATCAGAGTCACTCATCATGGCCTGAACCTGACCAAATAGTTGGCCAAGAAGTTTTGGATTTAGACCAGCACCTGCAACTTTGGAGAGCTCTTCAGGACTCAAACCGCCAGATTCGAACATGCGCTTTAGGAGCTTTTCCAGCTCCTCTTTATCGCGATTCTCGTCCATTTGGGTTCCTAACCTTTGTAAAAACGCTACCGCCAAAACCTCCAAGAAGCTGGGAAATGGCTGATGATTGCTGGGCTGTTCGCCCACGGCGTGAGGACACAGGGCAATAGCTAGCCAAAGGTTCGTAGCATTGACCTAATGACTTTCTTCAAGAACTCAAACGCACGTCCTAGGCGCGGCAGCTGGGCTATCACAGCGCTGCTGGTGCTCAGCCTTGGTGGGCTCATGACCCTGCCCAGCGGATATGTGATTGAAAGACCTGGCCAGGTCTTCAACGTGATGGGCCAGCTCGATGAGAAGCCAGTGATCTCCGCAACCGATGTGAAGACCTATAAGAGCGAAACTCGGTTGGATATCACAACCGTCTCGCTTTTAGGTAATCGTGATTCCACCCCCGGTTGGCTTCAGGTTTTAGCAGCCTGGATGGATCCAGACCAGGTGGTCTTGCCGCTAGACGAGGTGTACCCGCCGCAACTATCGACCGAGCAGGTCAGAGCCGAGTCAACCGCGCAGATGGAGGTATCCCAGCAGGATGCCATCGCCGCAGCGCTTACTCAACTGGGATATGACCTTGACCGTCAGCTTTATGTCGCATCTGTCATCGCTGAGACACCGGCCTCCAAAAAGTTGGTTGCCGGTGACTACCTGGTAGCGGTCGGTGAAGTTCCGGTTGCAACCTATGAGGAATTGCGGGAGCAGATTCAGCTCTCTGAAGGTAAGACCGTTGTCATCAAGGTCTTGCGCGACGGAGTGGCCAAAGAATTCGAATTAACCCCAGAGCAAAAAGATGACTCTTGGGTCATTGGTGCAATGGTCGGATATGTCTACGACTTCCCGGTAGAGATAAAACTTCAACTGGGTGATGTGGGCGGACCTTCGGGCGGGCTTATATTTGCCTTGGGGATTTACGATGTTCTAACCGAAGGTTCGCTTGGGGGCAAGACTCACATCGCGGGAACCGGAACCATCAACGCGGCTGGTGTTGTGGGACCAATTGGCGGTATTGAGCTCAAACTCATCGCTGCCAAGAACGCCGGCGCAAAATTGTTCTTGGCACCCGAAGGGAACTGCTCCGATGTCATCGGGCAGATTCCTCAGGGGCTATCGGTTGTAATCGTGAAAGACCTAGCTGGCGCACTAAAAGCAATTGAAGATTTCAACTCAGGAAAACCAGTACCACCAATCAGCTGCACCGATCAGGAGACAAAGTGACCCAACCAAACCTCAGGCCACAGCGTAAGACTTCGCCGTTTTCGATTGCCGTCGGAATTGTGGCTGCAATAGCAGTTGCTCTGCTATCCGCAGCTGGCGTCTTCACAGACTTGCTTTGGTTCCGACAGCTCGGATTCGAGTCGGTTTTTGTCACTGAGATTGTTGCTCAGGTCATCACCTTCTTTATCGGATGGTTTGTGATGACTGTGCTTGTCGCGCTTGGACTCGGATTGGCTTGGCGCAATCGCCCGGTCTACCTAAAGCTTCCGGAAGCCTCGCCATTCCAGGCCTACCAGCAGATGCTGGAGGGTGTTGGAAAGCTAGTTCGCTGGGGCTTGCCAGTAGGTCTTGGAGTCTTTGGTGGGCTCATTGTTTCTCGCCAGTGGCAGGTAATTGCACTTTGGTTCAACGGTTCTGAGTTTGGTCAGACCGATGCTCACTTTGGCTTGGATGTCGGCTTCTACATCTTCCAATTGCCATTTCTTACCTTCGCGGTTGGCTACGTATCGGGAGCTCTTTTGCTTGCCGGTCTGATCAACGCTGCAGTGCACCTTATTTACGGCGGCATTCGCATCACCGGCCGAGAGGTTCGCGTCTCCAAGCCAGCCAGAATTCAGCTGACCGCTCTGGTGGCTGTTTACCTAGTAGTGCAGGGCGCAAGTCTGTGGCTTGATCAGTACACAACGGTTACCACGAACGGTGCTCTTTTCACCGGTGTGAACTACACCGCAGCGAACGCGATCATCCCCGGACTTCAGATTCTTGCAATGATCTCGGTTGCAGTTGCAGTGCTTTTCCTGATCACCGCAATCATTGGCAAGTGGCGAGTATCAATCATCGGAACCGCGATGATGGTGCTCTCCAGCTTGGTGCTTGGCGGGCTTTACCCATGGATCGTGCAAACCTTCCAGGTTGTTCCTAACGAGAGAACTTTGGAAAGTCCTTACCTGCAGCACAACATTGATGCCACCCGCATTGCCTATGGACTTGATGGTGTTGAGGTTGTGGACTACGACGCCAAGGTGGTTGCTGAACCTGGTGCCCTTCGCAACGATGCTAAGACCACCGCTTCGATTCGAATCTTGGACCCGGCACTGGTTTCTGACGCGTTCAGGCAGTTGGAACAGTATCGCCAGTACTACAGCTTCCCTAACCGTCTTCACATTGACCGCTACGAGATTGATGGCCAGGTGCAGGACACCGTTGTTGCGGTTCGTGAACTAAACCAATCGGGTCTTGGAGAGTCTCAGTCTTGGTACAACTCCACCATCGTCTACACCCACGGTTTCGGTCTGGTTGCAGCCTATGGAAACAAGCGTGACACCGACGGTAAGCCACTGTTCCTGCAGTCCGGTATTCCATCGGTTGGCGCGCTTGGTGAGTTTGAGCCACGCGTTTACTTTGGAGCCAACTCCCCGCTGTACTCGATTGTCGGAGCCGAAGAGGGAGCTCAGCCACTTGAGTTTGACTACCCAGCCGGAGCCGAAGGCGAGAACGAGACCTACACCACCTTCGAGGGTGATGGCGGTCCGAAGATTGGTGACTTTGTCAGCCGATTTGCCTATGCACTGAAGTTCCAGAGCGAGCAGATCCTGCTTTCGGACGCAATCAACGCAAACTCTCAGATTCTTTACAACCGCGATCCAGCGACTCGTGTGGCCGCAGTTGCTCCTTACCTAACACTTGACTCTGAGGTTTACCCAGCGGTGGTCGATGGCCGCATCAAGTGGATTATTGATGGTTACACCACCAGTGCAAACTACCCATTCGCTAACGCGGAAAACTTCAACCTAGCCAAGCTAGATTCCGCATCAGATGCTTTTGGAACTGGCCCTTCGACCATCAACTACATTCGCAACTCGGTCAAAGCGACCGTTGATGCCTATGACGGATCGGTTGATCTTTACGCCTGGGATGAGAAGGATCCAATCCTGGCAGCCTGGATGGGCATCTATCCGGACACTGTGCAGCCTCGTTCTGCAATGAGTGCGGAGCTGATGGCCCACGTTCGCTACCCGGCTGACCTATTCAAGGCTCAGCGTTCGATCCTTGGTCGATACCACGTGACCGAGGCGGGTGCGTTCTACTCTCAGCAGGATGCTTGGATGACTCCAAACGACCCGGTTGAGGGAACCGGTATCGGTGAGCTTCAGCCTCCTTACTACCTAACTCTGCAGGCACCGGGGGAGACCCAGAGCAAGTTCTCGCTCTACTCAACCTTCATCCCGCAATCAACCGGAGAGACCGCACGAAATGTGCTTACCGGCTACCTGATTGCAAATGCGGATGCTGGCAATCAAGCCGGCAAGGTGAACGATGACTACGGCAAGCTGACACTACTCAACCTGCCTAGAGAAACCATCGTTCCTGGACCTGGTCAGGTGCAGAACAACTTCAACGCGGACAGTAATGTTTCCTCGCTATTGAACCTTTTGCGACAGGGTTCAACCCGTGTTCTAAACGGAAACCTACTGACCCTGCCGGTTGGTGGCGGACTGCTATACGTACAGCCGGTTTACATTGAGTCAACTGGTGAAACCAGCTATCCACTGCTGCAAAAGATTCTGGTTGCCTTCGGAGATCAAATTGCATTCGAGGACACCCTCGATGAAGCCCTTGACGCGCTATTCGGCGGCGATTCCGGTGTCAATGGAACTACTGATCCAGCTCCAACAAACCCTGGATCAACCAGTTCTGGAACGGTAGATGTTGTTAGCCCAGAGCTATCGGCAGCCCTTTCGGCGGCCGCCAAGGCAATCAAGGACAAGCAGGCAGCACTTGCCGCTGGTGACTGGACTGCCTATGGCAAGGCTGATGAGGCTCTGGCCAAGGCTGTGGAGGATGCACTGGGACTATTGGCGGACTAGCAGATTTCCTGCTAATGTTGGAACTTCGCCGCGGGGTGGAGCAGTTCGGTAGCTCGCCGGGCTCATAACCCGGAGG
>CAZLKR010000025.1:19188-19594 GCA_964560155.1 uncultured Aquiluna sp. | reverse complement strand
CGTTACTAGGACTTCGGCCAAAGACTCTTCGTCGGAAATGAGTGAGTCATCTTGGGAAATTGTGAGAACTTGACTGCGAGCCACTAAGAGCTCGCTGACGAAACCCTCAGGGCTGGGAACAGTCCTCCAAATTTGCACCCATGACCCGGCTTTAATCTCCTGGCTCACTGGTAGAGATGGATTGAGTACCAATGTGGTCGAATTTTGAGAACCCAAATCACTCACTCTTCTTGTGGGTATCAATTCACCCGCAAGAATCAGTTCAGTCACGAAAAACCTTTCTGGAGCAGTTTGAGGTGTGAGGTAATTTCCCCTCAGACTTCCTAGATCGAGACGCTGCACTTCAAACCTATCGAGACCAACCTGCTCTCCTGGTCTAAGAGCGCTTTCGGCGACGAGATACTCA
>CAZLKR010000025.1:18741-19178 GCA_964560155.1 uncultured Aquiluna sp. | reverse complement strand
CCTAGTCATCTCTCTCCTCTTTGGAATGAGATTGGGGTATTGCGAGAAATTTCGCTTGGAGTTATCCACAACGAAGGAAGTCCCCGACACGGCAAGGAAATGCAACTAACGCAACTTAACCTTCGGTTATCCGTAGATAATTAACCAACTCATGAAGAGCCTGGCTTCACGTCAGGAAACTCAGTTAGGTAGAAGTTGTGCGGACATTACCCAGAGACCGAAACGAGGAAGTTATCCACAGGATGAAAGGTGCGCTCTTCAAAGTCAGATTGTTAGAGACCAAACTTCTTGAGTCCCTATGGCGTTCAAGGAGGAACCAAAGTGGCCGATGACAAAATGCCTAGCGATTTAGATCCAGCTCAGTTGTTCGCAGAAATCTCTAAGGCTTACATCGAAATTCTTGCGGGAGTTCGAAGACCTGAGCAGCGAGCGAGGTG
>CAZLKR010000025.1:0-18731 GCA_964560155.1 uncultured Aquiluna sp. | reverse complement strand
GCCTACTATGACATTTCCCATCGTGCGAAGCGTGAGGCAATGCAGCGACAAATAACTGGCGCAAAAGCGAGGCCGGACATATCCCTTAGGAAGAGTAGGACTTTTCTTACTGACGACGCGGGGATAAACGGTGTTGTGATACTTCGAGTTTCAGGTACTACGAAAGCGGTCGCGCTCAGAGCTGAAAGAATTCATGATCGATTCCGGATAACCGAAGTCCTAATAATTTAATTCTTAAAGAACGAGCTTCCGGCTCCACCCTGGTTCGGCTTTTGCTGTGGCTTCACAGCAGGGTTTGGCTCCTTGTGAGAGTCAGCCTCGCCATTCTCATCCGGTGCACTAAAGGTCAACTGCTGAGGCTGCTGAACTTCTACCTGAGGCTCAGCCTGCTTTAGTTCAATGTTGAACAAAAACTGCACTGCCTCTTCGCGAATGCCCGCCATCATGTCGATGAACATGCCATATCCCTCACGCTGGTACTCAACCAGAGGGTCGCGCTGCGCCATTGCACGCAGTCCGATTCCCTCCTTGAGGTAATCCATCTCGTAGAGGTGATCGCGCCACTTGCGGTCAATAACCGAAAGCATCACACGACGCTCAAGCTCACGCATGACCTCCTCGCCGACCTCCTTGGTGCGGTTGGCATAGGCGATGCGAGCATCCGAAAGAATCTCCTCGATCAACCAGGTGCGAGTTAGCTTGGCTCTTGATCCGGCAGCCTCTAGCACCTCATTGATTTCGATACCAATTGGGTAGATCTGCTTGAGCTGAGCCCAGAGTTGCTCCAGATCCCAATCCTGGCTGCCACCCTCTGGAAGGTTGACGGCAACTACATCCTTGACGGTTTCCTCAAGGAATGAGTGGAAGGTGTCTGAGATGTCTTCGCCCTTGAGGATCTGACGACGGTCAGCGTAGATAGCCTCACGCTGACGGTTCATGACATCGTCATACTTCAAGATGTTTTTACGAATCTCAGCGTTGCGGCCTTCAACCTGGCCCTGGGCAGATGCGATTGCCCTGGAAACCATCTTGGACTCAATTGCTGAGTCATCAGGCACCGACGAGCGGTTCATCAGGGCAGCTGCCGCACCAGAGTTGAACAGGCGCATTAGGTCATCGGTGAGCGATAGGTAGAACCTGGATTCACCTGGGTCACCCTGACGACCGGAACGACCACGCAGCTGGTTGTCGATGCGGCGAGACTCGTGACGTTCGGTTCCAAGCACGTAGAGGCCGCCAACTTCGAGCACGCGCTCGGCTTCCTTGGCAACTTCCTGCTTTACCTTGCCGAAGATTTCATCCCAAGCTTCTTCGTACTGCTCAGCCTGCTCGACAGGGTCAAGGCCTAGCTTGTGCATTTCCTGAACAGCCAAGAACTCAGCGTTTCCACCGAGCATGATGTCGGTACCACGACCAGCCATGTTGGTGGCAACAGTGACCGCACCAAAGCGACCGGCTTGAGCAACAATCACTGCTTCGCGAGCGTTGTTCTTAGCATTTAGAACTTCGTGCTTGATACCTGCCTTGGCCAAAAGCTTGGAAAGGTACTCGCTCTTCTCAACGCTTGTGGTTCCAACCAAAATCGGCTGGCCCTTGGCGTGACGTTCTGCGATGTCCTGAACCACCATGTGGAACTTGACCTCTTCGTTTTTGAAGATCAGGTCCTGCTGGTCAAGGCGCACCATTGGCTTGTTGGTTGGGATTGGAACCACACCAAGCTTGTAGGTGGACATGAACTCGGCAGCTTCGGTCTCCGCTGTACCGGTCATGCCCGAAAGCTTCTCGTAGAGTCTGAAGTAGTTCTGCAGGGTCACGGTTGCCAAAGTCTGGTTCTCCGCCTTGATGGCGACACCTTCCTTGGCTTCGATTGCCTGGTGCATACCTTCGTTGTAGCGACGACCGGGTAGCAAGCGACCCGTGTGCTCGTCAACAATCTGAACTTCACCGCTCACGATCACATAGTCGCGGTCCTTGCGGAACAGCTCCTTGGCGCGAATCGAGTTGTTTAGGAAGGAGATCAGCGGGGTGTTTGCGGTCTCATAAAGGTTGGTGATTCCAAGGTAGTCCTCAACCTTGTCAATACCAGCCTCAAGCACGCCAACGGTGCGCTTCTTCTCGTCAATCTCGTAGTCCACATCGATCTGCAGGGTCTGCGCCAACTTGGCGAAGACGCCGAACCAACGGTTCACGTCGGCCGCAGCAGGGCCAGAGATGATTAGCGGGGTGCGGGCCTCGTCGATAAGAATCGAGTCAACCTCGTCGACGATGGCAAAAAAGTGTCCGCGCTGAACTAGGTCTTGGCTGTTTAGGGCCATGTTGTCGCGCAGATAGTCAAAACCAAACTCGTTGTTGGTTCCATAGGTGATATCGCAGGCGTACATCTCGCGACGCTGAGCCGGGTCCTGGCCGCCAAGAATGCAACCGGTGGTCATGCCCAGGGCACGGAAGATACGGCCCATCAGCTCAGACTGGTAGCCAGCAAGGAAGTCGTTTACGGTCACGACGTGGACACCGCGTCCAGGAATAGCGTTTAGGTAAGCGGCCAGAGTTGCAACCAGGGTCTTACCTTCACCAGTTTTCATTTCCGCGATGTTGCCTAGGTGCAGTGCTGCACCACCCATGAGCTGAACATCGAAGTGACGCATACCAAGAGTTCGAACCGATGCCTCGCGGACTGCAGCGAAAGCCTCAGGAAGCAGGTCGTCAAGGGTCTCACCCTCCGCGTATCGCTGCCTAAGGGCAACGGTCTCGCCGTGCAGTTCTTCGTCGGTTAGCGCTTGGAAGTTAGGCTCCAAAGCATTTACTTCAGCGGCAATGGACTGCAGTTTCCTAAGCAGTCTGCCTTCGCCGGCACGAAGCAGTTTGTCAATAATCGACGCCAATAGATACTCCTTGATTAACGGCTGTAATTCTACCCGTGATGCCCTGAGAACTAGACCAGAGAAATAACCCCGTAGTTCCAACCCTTGCGGCGGTAAACCACTGCGGGACGCAAGGTTTCCGAGTCCATGAACAGGTAAAAGTCATGTCCGACCAGTTCCATGTGCCCTACAGCCTCTTCTTTGGTCATGGGCTTGCTCTCAAATTCTTTGGATTTGATCACAACTGGGCTGTATGGCGCATCATCTGCTTCGGCCAAAACCGCTACTTTTCCAAGCAGCAAATCGTGATCAGCGGGGGTGATATCCAAGGATGCAAAGTCAGTGGCCGCTAGCTCGCTGGCGGAAAGGTTCTTGTGTCCGCCGCCGCGGTGCACCTTGTGCTTATCCGAATACCTTCTGAGTCGCTCAACCAGCTTCCCAAAGGCGATGTCAAACGCTGCAAATTTGTCGCTAGCCCTGGCCTCAGCGCGAACAATGTGCCCTGGTTCGTAAACGGTTAGTTCAACCTGATCTTCCGCACCAGAAGTCTTGCTGTGCTCTTGGCGGGTGACCTTGATGTGCAGCTCTTCTGGCTTGTGCGCATAGCGGTCGATTTTGCCGGCTTTTTCTTCGACGTAATCTCGGAATCGATCCGACACATTGAGGTTTCTGGCAGAAATTTTGAGTTCCATTTTTACCTCCGTCTTGGGGCAGCGGTGCCCTAAAAACAACATACGCCTTAATTTCGACCTAGGTATCAAGAATCTGAGAATTTCTGGGCCAATACACAGCAAAAGGCGACCTTGACCCCAGCCGCTTCGCAGGCTCTGGCCATCTCTCTCAACGTTGACCCCGTGGTCAGGACATCATCAAACAAGGCAACTTCTCCGGTGATCTTTTGGCGCAGAGCCATGCTGCCAGTGACGTTCGCTTCGCGCTCCAGACGACCTAGCCCACGCTGATCTAAGCGAGCCCGCGCATTGGAAAGCCTCAGAACAGGGCGTCGATCCTGATTTATTTGCAGTGCTCTTTTGGCCAACTGTTGCGCTGGGTCAAACCCGCGCTTGCGAAAGTTTTTTGGGTTTCGAGCTGGCGTGATGATAGCTGAAACATCACTGAAGTCGAGTTGAGCAAATAGCTTGGCGGTAGCGGTTGAAAGGGTTCCTTCCAAAGCTGTTAGTTGCTGATCCTTGTAGCCAGAAATCAGCTTTGCGATAGCACCGTCAAAGACAAAAGCCGCGAAAACAGGAAGACCAAATCCCTCAATCTCAGCGATTTTCGCAGGCGGTGCGCAGCCTGGACAAACGGGCTTGGGGGCCTTGCCGCAAACGATGCAGTTTGACGGGAAAATCAGATCAAGAAATGAAATCGCCATCAGGCAAGCATTGCCTCAGCCAGAAAGGCTTCGTTGCAAAAATCTATGAGCTGTCAAAAACTGGCCCGATTGACGGGTTGTTAGTCGTTGGTTGCCATCAAAAGGGAGTCGGCAACCACTCGCCTCCATGCGCTACCGGTCAGCAGCCAAATTTCGCCGTTCGAAGCTCTCAAATAGGTGGAGAGGCCGGCGGCTCCGGTGAAAATCTCCACACCGGAAACTGGCGGCAGGCTCAGCTGTGACCTGGGGCCGGTTATTGGGTAGTCGCTTATCGAGGTGAGGCCGGAAGAAGTCTTCTCGAGAACCCTGAGGGTGTCAGCGCTTTGCCAGGTGAATGATAGGACCGATCCAATCGAGGTATTGGTCAAGCCACCCTGGTCCAGCTTGATAGGCCAACCGGCCAAATCGCGAGAGACGGAGAAGGTCCTAATTCGTCCAAACTCTCGGTTTTCTATGCTCGCGATTCGAGCACCAGCTGGGCTTATTCTCACTTTCCCACGAGGGGTTTGCACGTTGTCAAACAGGTACTTGCGCTCTCCAGATTTTGAGATGATCTCGATTGGCTCACCATTAGAAACCGGCACCACCCACAGGTATCCATAGGAGTCAAAGAAAAGACTGCTGACCTCATTTTGCGAAGAGACCAGCTGGGAGCGCCCAGAAAGACCGGTGTTGTTTACCAGCGATACTCCAGTTGCGGTTGAGTAGGCCAACCAGTCCCCGTCTTCCATAATGTCGAACATTGTCACTGAGTCGGGATTTATAAATCCTGCAGTTCCTCGAATAACAGTGTCGCTTGCTCCGGTGACTCGATAAATGCCAGTCTTTTTTAGGTAGAAGCCCGCGCCGCCGACAGAGGCGGCCTGAAGATTAGCCGGAATGATGTCCTGGGCGGAGTTATTGATTGATATCTGGACGTCAGACACACCTACCAGCTGCATCAAGGTTGCGCGCAGCTGCGTGAGCATCAATCTGCGCTCAAGGGCATCTGCCTCCAGTGCAGTGGAGTCAAAATCAACCTGAGCGACTCCATCCTGGATATTCACGGCATCGATTGTTAGCTTCGTGCCGGGAGGGATCGTAGAGGTGACTCCTTGCGCGAGGTGGGCAGAGGGTCCTGCCAGCAAGGCATTGACCAACTTGGTGCCGGTGGAGGCTCTGGAGGGGAACCAACGCAAGTCTGAGACCAGGGCGTTCTGGGTGTTGTTGTAGAAGTAAACCTGGAACCCGTTGAAGACCACCGAGAACACAGGTGAGGTCACCACGGTGAGGTTCGGTGCTTTAGAGATTCGCCACTGACCGTCTTCACGTTCGAGATTGAACCGAAGGGTTATTTGCTCCGGCTCGATGTTTTCCTTGTAACTTCCATGCTCATCAACTGATGCGCCAACCCTGACATCAACCATTACCGAGCTCTCGCCCGTTGAAGTAAAGCCTGGAGCGCCGTCGCGAATTAGGACTTCAGCGGCCGGATTCCAACGTTGGGCAAATTCATCGGTGAGAAATTCTCGCGCCACTGAGTAATCATTTTGTGGACCGGTTCCAGCCGCCAGGAAGCCAGAGACAATCTCCTGCTGAGTTGAACCATCTGACGGACCGGTTGGAATGTAGTAGCTAAAGTCGGCAGCCTCAGGTGCGACCAACTCCGGACCGCTTTTGATATCGACCTTGGTAGGTAGCTGCGCACAGCCACCTAATAACATTGCGGTGAGAGCAATTGCAAGAAACTTCTTCACTAGCCCTCCATGGTTCTTGGAGGAAGTGGGAGTGGTGAGCTAGCAATAACTGCATCGGCTCGAATCGGGAGGGTCAACCTAAAGCTTGAACCGCGATTTGGCTTAGACCAAACCTGCAACCAACCACGGTGCAAAATTGCGTCTTCCTTTGAAATAGCAAGGCCAAGTCCGGTACCGCCCACCGAGCGCTGGCGGGCTGGGTCAGCCCTCCAGAATCGGTCAAAGATGCGCTCCAACTGCTGCTTAGTCATGCCAACGCCCTGATCGGTAACGCAAACCGCAATGGCTTGAGCGTTGGATCCAACCTCAACCACAATTGGTCGGCCCTCGCCATGCTCGACCGCATTTGAAAGCAGATTGCGCAGCAAGCGCTCGATCCTCTTCGCATCGAATTCGGCTTCCACATTCCCGGCTGGCAACCTAACTTGGATCTCGGTTTCCTTGCTCCTAGCAAGTGGCTCGATGCTGGCAATTGCCGCTCCGACCACCGCATTGAGATCGTGCATATCCAAATCTGGCGTTACGGCTCCGGCGTCATACCTTGAAATCTCGAGCAGGTCAGCCAATAGCTCCTCGAAGCGCTGAATCTGGTTTTGCATCAGCTCGGCAGAGCGAGACAGCGACGGCTCTAATTTCTCACGATTGCCAAAAATGACCTCGCCCGCCAACTTGATGGTGGTCATTGGCGTTCTAAGTTCGTGAGACACATCGGATACAAAGCGGCGCTGCATTCTCGAGAGCGAATCGAGCTGCTGAATTTGTTGCTGCAAGCTATTGGCCATCTTGTTGAAGGAGCGAGCCAGCACCGCCATTACGTCGGTGCCCTTCTCTGGAAGACGGACATCCAATTGACCCTGGGACAGCGACTCGGCAACCGAGGCCGCCTGCTCCACCGGCTTGACTATGGTTCGGGTCACGAAATAGCTCACGAGTGAAATGGTGGCCAAAAGCACAAGGCCACCAAAGGCCAGAGCGTTCTGCACGGTCGCCAAAGCCTGCTGCTCGGGACCTAAATCGAATACCAGGTAAAGCTCGAAATCACCCGCAAGCGGGAGGGTAATCGGCGCTCCAACCGTGATGCCAGGCACCACCTGACCATTTTTTACCAGAGAAACCGATGTGTAGGTGAGGACTCCATCGGATGCCCTAACCTCCTCGCGCAGTTCGCTTGGGATCGTGGTCAGATCTAGATCTTGCGAGATCGGCGACTGGAAAAGCTGCAGCTGCGGCTGTCCCGGACTTCTCAGCAGCGCTACCTGCCTTGCACCGGATACGCCAGAAACCTCCAGTGATGGAACCACGGAATTAATCAGTGTCTGAAGTGCGGTCTCATCGGCAAGCGAAGCCGCGGCAACGGTTCCCTGCACGGAAGAAACTGCTCGTTCGGTTTCACTAAGCACCTGGCTTAGGCGATTTTGAAAGAAGTTGTTGGCAAGCGAGTAGGAGAGAAAACCCCCAAGAGTTGCCAGCGCAATTGCGCTCAGGGTTACTGTGGCAAATACGGTCCTAGCGGTAAGCGACCGTCTGAGCAGGGAAATCACGGAGTTTCGGTACCAGCCCGATATCCATGGCCGCGCACGGTAGTAACAATCTTTGGATTCTCAGGATCTTCTTCGACCTTGGACCTCAAGCGCTGCACGTGCACGTTCACCAGGCGAGTATCTGCCTTGTACTGGTAGCCCCAAACCTGCTCCAGAAGCATCTCTCGAGAAAACACCTGCTGGGGCTTCACCGCCAAGGTGTGAAGCAACTTGAACTCAAGCGGGGTCAGTGAAATTCTTACGCCAGAACGCTTCACCTCGTAGGAACGAGGGTCCATGGTGAGTTCACCAACGGTGATGACGCCACCATCCTCGGCTACCGGGCGAAGGCGTGCTTTGATGCGAGCTAATAGCTCAGCACCGTTGTGTGGCTTCACCACGTAGTCGTCTGCTCCGGCTTCTAGGCCAAGCACTACATCTTCGGTGTCGCCCTTTGCGGTGAGCATCACAATTGGGGTGCCGCTTTGGACTCGAATCTGCTTGCAGACCTCAATACCGGACTGCCCCGGAAGCATGATGTCCAAAAGAACTAGGTCTGGCTCTTCTTTTTTGAATACGTCAACAGCACTTAGGCCATCGGCCGCAAAGACGGTTTGATAACCGGCTGCATTGAGAACCAGCCCGACCATTTCGCGCAGTGCATCATCGTCGTCCACGACAAGAATCTTGTTAGACACTGCAGAACCTCCAGTTAGTAACGGTAGTGATCCACTTTGTAAGGACCCGCAACATTGACTCCAATGTAGCGTGCCTGACGGTCGGTTAGTTGAGTCAGTTTTACACCAAGTGCGTCTAAGTGCAACCTCGCTACCTTCTCATCGAGCTCCTTAGGCATGATGTGAACGCCTACGCCGTATTCGGCAGATCGCAGATAGAGCTCAATTTGAGCCAAGACCTGGTTGGAGAACGAGGTTGACATCACAAAGCTTGGGTGACCGGTGGCATTGCCGAGGTTCATCAAACGACCCTCGGAGAGAATCAGCACAGCGTTGCCGCTTGGCAAGCGCCACTCGTGAACCTGAGGCTTGATCTCAACCTTCTGAACCCCTGCCAGCTTTGAGATTCCAGCCATGTCGATTTCGTTGTCGAAGTGCCCAACGTTGGCCAAGATGGCGAGATTCTTCATCTGAGAAAGGTGTTCTGGGCGAATGACGTTCTCGTTACCGGTTGCGGTGATGAAGATATCAACCTGACCGATTACCTCATCGAGAGTTGTCACTTGGAAGCCATCCATCGCTGCCTGAAGCGCACAGATTGGGTCGATCTCCGAGACGATTACGCGGGCACCCTGGCCGCGAAGTGCCTCGGCACAACCCTTACCAACATCGCCATAACCAAATACGAAGCAAACCTTTCCACCCATCAATACGTCGGTGGCGCGGTTTAGGCCATCCGGTAGCGAGTGGCGAATACCGTACTTGTTGTCGAACTTGGACTTGGTAACTGCGTCATTTACGTTGATGGCCGGGAACAGCAAGCTGCCGTTCTTGGCAAATTCGTATAGACGGTGAACACCAGTGGTGGTCTCCTCAGAGACGCCCTTGATGTCCTTTGCAATCCTGGTGAAGTAGCTGGCATCGCGCTTTAGTGAATCGCGCAGCACCTCAAGGATGACTGCATACTCCTCAGAGTCGTCCACTCCGGTTGGCGGAACGGAGCCGGCCTTTTCAAACTCGACACCCTTGTGGACCAAAAGCGTCGCATCACCACCGTCATCCAGGATCAGGTTTGGACCATCAAAGCCCTCGGCAGAGAAATCGAAGATGCGCTCGGTGCACCACCAGTACTGCTCGAGGTTCTCACCCTTCCATGCAAAGACTGGAGTCCCGGCTGGGGACTCTGTGGTTCCCGAACCGACAACAACTGCTGCTGCTGCCTCGTCCTGGGTTGAGTAAATGTTGCAGCTTGCCCAGCGAACCGACGCTCCAAGAGCCTTCAGGGTTTCGATCAATACCGCGGTCTGCACGGTCATGTGCAGCGATCCTGCGATGCGAGCACCCTTTAGTGGCTGGGTTGGCCCGAATTCTTTGCGCAGTGCCATAAGCCCTGGCATCTCTGCTTCGGCTAGGCGAATCTGGTGTCTGCCGGCTTCGGCTAGGGAAAGGTCAGCGACTCTAAAGTCAATCTGAGTGAGGGTTTGGGACATTTGCGGCCTCTCGAATAGGTTTAGCCATTCCTAATCGCTGCAATGGCTTGGTCACGAATCTTTTCCATCGAGGCCTCGTGGTTTGATTCGACATTAAGTCTAAGCAATGGTTCGGTGTTTGACGAACGAACATTGAACCAGAACCAATTTTCTTTATCGCCAGAGCTGAATGTGTAGCCATCAAATTGCTCAATGGAGCACTCTGGAAACTGAGCCTTCAGGCGTTCAATTGCCCCTGGCACATCGGAAACCGTTGAGTTGATCTCACCGGATGAGAAGTATGGGCTAAAGCTCTGCGATAGCTGACTCATCGGACCGCTGTAGCCACCAAGTTCACTGATTAGGTGCAACGCGGCAAGCATGCCGTTATCTGCTCCCCAGAAGTCACGGAAGTAATAGTGCGCCGAGTGCTCACCGCCGAAGACGGCGTTGGTGGCAGACATCTCCTCCTTGATCAGCGAGTGCCCGACCTTGGTGCGAACTGGCTTTGCTCCAGCTCGGGCAATGCGCTCTTCAACAACCTTTGAGGTCAAGAGGTTGTGCAGCACCGTGATGCTGGTCTCCCCCATGGCCTTCACGCGCTCAATCTCGCGAATCGAAACAATGGCCGCGAGCGCCGATGGGCTAACCAGTCCACCCTTTTCGTCCACTGCAAAGCAGCGGTCGGCATCACCATCAAAGGCCAAGCCCAAATCTGCACCGTGCTCCACGACTGCCTTCTGCAAATCTCGGAGGTTCTCAACCTGAAGTGGGTTTGCCTCATGGTTTGGGAAGGTGCCATCCAACTCAAAGTAGAGCGGCACAATCTCAAGATTTAGTGCTGGCAAGCCCGCCGCATCCTCCAGCACCAGGGGAACGGTAAAGCCGCCCATGCCATTTGCTGCATCCACCACAATCTTGAGCCTGCGGGTCTGAGACAAATCAACCAACTTGCGAAGGTATTCGACATATTCGCGGGTCAGGTTGATCTCTTCGATGTGACCTTGGTCAGCCGCAGCCTCGATGCTGCAATCATAGTAACTCTGCGCACGATCTCTGATCGCTGCCAAGCCGGAATCTAGACCGATGCCCTTGGCCCCAGCGCGGGAGAACTTCATGCCGTTGTAGCTCGCTGGGTTGTGGCTGGCGGTAAACATCACCGAGGGCAGGTCCAGCTTGCCGGAAGCGAAGTAGGTCATATCTGTCGAGCAAAGCCCGAGCATCAAAGGCCTTCCACCGCGCTTAGCTGCTCCTTCGGCAAACGCTGCCGCAAACTCCGGAGAGCTATCACGCATATCGTGACCAATAACCAGTTGCTTACCCGAAAGCCCTAGCTCATCGACAAAGGCTGCACCAAATGCGGACACCACATCCTCTGTTAGTTGAGATCCAACTAACCCGCGAACGTCATAGGTCTTTACAAAATCTTTGAAGTTGATCACTGCGCGAACTCTCTTTGGCTTTAGCCTGCCAAGAATACAATGAGCCAATGGGAATCAGGGCCGGAAGTCACCGAGATCGACACGGTCGCGGACTGCGTAGGCCTCTGCCCTCAAAACTTTTTCACTTTGGTATTGCACGCTTAGGGTTCTTTGAATCCGTGGTGCAGGAAACTTGCGAATTCCTCCAGGACAGCTATCCCCAAGAACTAAGCGATCTAAAGTGGCGGATCGAGGACGTTCCAGCCATCGTGGACGGCGAGCCGGTGAAGCGCTGGAATGCCGCAAAGGCTTCAATGACAATCACCCTGTATCGAATCCCGATCGAGAGATTTGGTCGCCAGCGTTTACCTGATCCTCGGATGCACATCGAGCACGCGGTTATCTCGGCAGCCGCAGCCCTGATCGACAAAGATCCCTGGGAGCTGATGCACCCGCACTAGCGGATCAGCACCCGGATGTCTGACCCAAGGTTGGCGTTCTCGCGCTGAGAGATCACTGCGTAGCCCTTGGGGTCTCTAAGAATCAGATTCGCGTGATACTCGCCCTGTGATTCCAGAACCAACGACTTACCAGTGACCCCGACAAGAATTTGCGCACGGGCGGGGATGGCTATTGCCTGGGTTCCAGAATCCAGCGTCAGCAACACACTGATGGCCTGGTCGGAACTATTGACTAGTGCCAACTTGGCTGCGAAGCCGGGTATCGCCATCGCGCTCTGTCCGGTGACTTGAGTTCCCGGTGTTAGCCAAGCAAAATCAAAGTTCTCGGCTAGATAAGGGTTGTAGAGCTCTGCCATGACCTCAGTCTGAGCTTCAATCAGAACTAGGTACTGACCAACTTCAAGCTTTGGTGTGACTAGCGCAAAGCCACCAGCGGGGACATCGACCTGCACAACATCACTATTGGTTCCGGCACCGACAAAGGTCACCAACGTGCTGGCGACCTCTCCCCCGGGATTGAAGATTCGCAAGGTGGGTTCGGCAAGACCATCCGCAAGAATTTCAAAACCTGGAATGGCTAGCTTTTTGGCAGGCTCTGCAGTTGGCCCCTTGAGTTCAACACCGGTTGCACTAAGTCCGGCGCTGGAGCGATTCTGCAGGGCAACTGAGACCTTCTGCCCCGAACTCTGGAAGTGAACCGCAAACTGTGGCTCGCCCTCCACAAAGCTTGCCACCGAAAGCTGCTGCTGGGCGAAGGGGGCCAGCGTAATCAGCTGGGATGTGGTTGTGGTTTCGAGGTGGAAGGTGATCTCCACCTGCACCTCAACTGGATTGGGATTGGCCACCAGCAAGATGCTCTCGAAGCCGGTGCCAGAAAGTCCAGTTAGCAGCCAACCGTCGGCTTGTGGTTGGCCGCAGTTGGTCGCCGCAAGCCCTGCCATGCGAGGCCGCTGGATCAGTTGTGTTTGTGCAGCGGTGAGGGTCGTGGAACCCTGCTCTGCACTAGCCATTGTGATTGCAGCACCGGCTTCGATTTTGCTTTCCGTCTCTGCTAGCAAACTGCCGGTACCGAGACGGTAACTCACGTTGGCCTTCCCAATCAGGGCGAGAGAGCCAAGATCAGTTCCATCTTTACCGCCCAGTTCTACCAGCGGGCCGGGGCAGTAAACCTGCAGTGGTTTGGCATCCGTGGTTACCGCGATGGCTTCCTGTGTCACAGGCGTGCTGCCGCTCACCGGCAAGCCCTGCAAAAACCAAACTCCGGCAAGTCCCGCGAGCGAGAGAGTCAATCCAAGAATGCGAACTGGGAGCTTCATTTCACCGCACTCCTTCGACGTCTGCCAAGGATTGCTGCTTTAGTGGGCAATGCCAATAGCGCGAATGCAGAAATGATTCCAAACTGCCATGGCCGCACTGGATCTTCATCGGTCGCAGCTGGAGAAGAATTGTTATCGCTTGCCACTCTCCAGAGCACTCCGAAGGTAGTAGCTCCTGCTGGTTGCAGGATGTCGAGGCTAGAAATTCCGACCTCGATCTCTGGATTAGGGGTCTTGAGCAAAACAAAATCAACTCTGGTCTTGGCCAAAAGCGGAACCAACTTGTCCTGGTTTCCAGCAATCAGGTTGGCAGTAATCTCGGCAAGGGATTCTGACAACTCCGACTGGGTTTCCTCACCTGCCAAAAGCGCTGAAGACATCTCTAGTTTTTTGCCGCTGCCCCAGACATAAGTAGCCCCAACCGGATCGCCCACCTCGATGACCAATGTTCTTAGGTTCGGGTCTTGCTCACTTGCCGCAACCACCAAGGCTGGCATAACTCTCGATGGCTTCCAGCCCGGGTCCACCTGATTTAGGAAGCCAAAACTAAATCCAGAGAAAAGCACGCCAGAAATCGTGGCAACGCCAACAAGGACCTGCCCAGCTCTTGGGCGAATGGCCTCGACGCTCAATCCCGCGAGCACCAGCAGCGCGAGCATCGCTGCCAAAATCAGCGGAGCGCTCGATGAATGCGGCTCGATGACGCTTAGGCCCAGAGCCGCAATAGCAAATCCAAAGAAACCAAAACTGATTTTCGCGCTGGCGATAAACCAACTCGGCAGAGCGAGCAAAACGAGCAGTCCCAAAACCAAAAGGTTCGTGATTTCAAGAACCGAAATCGGAGAAGAAGCAAATGCACTAACGCTTGCGATGGCGAGCCAGTTTTGAGTATCGATCGTAAACCTCACCAGCGGATACAAAACTGCAGCAGCCGGTAGTAACGACCAAATCAGAATCAAGCCACGCTTTGGGTGGGAAAGTGCGGCGAGAACAACTGTGACCGCCAGCAGTGCAAATGCCACCGAGGAAGCTGCGGCAATTAGCGCAAGGGTGAGGCCCAACAATCCAACCCATCGCCAAGCTCTAGCGCTATTGAATGCATGGATTGCTCTTACCAGGAAGAAAAGCGCCCAGGGCAACAAAGTCGAGGCAAGCAGCTCAACAACTGAAATGTTGGACTTGAGAGTCAGAAACTGCGGGCTCAGTGAATATGCCAAAGCAATGAAAGTTATGACCCATGCCTTAGAGATGAACAGCTTGCCCAGCTGCCAAGCGCCAAAAAATGCCACGCTGGTCGCGACAAAGACCAATGCTGCAAAACCCATAGATGGCTCGGTGGGCCAGATTAGACCGGCAAGCAGTAGCCACCAGTTGAAGGGGTCAGTCGGCAAAGCAACCGAGTCCAGAACCGGCAGTGAGTTTGCCGCCACAAACGGCAGCAGTGCATTCAGGTTCGAACCGAGTGGGAGTAGCCCGTTGGCCGTAATCGCGCCCTGCGGAAACAGCTGGATGGAAGCAATCAGAGGTAGTAGGGCGAACCATGCGGAGTTGCTTCTGAAGATTCCTGGCCGCTGAGAATCGAGACTGAGCTCGGGCTCGACCTCGAACTTTGCCTTGCGGCGCTGTGAGCGTTGAGTCCTAGTTGCAATCAATGCCTTTAGCGGCTTGGTTGACCCAAGCGCTCGGAATCGCTTGCGAGCTGCGAATCTTGCGGGCATCGAGAACCAAGCCCAGATCCAACCAGAGAACTGAGCCGCCGAACGACCTGGACGTTTCTGAAGTAGGTTGCCGGGAATCGCCAAAAGCACCATGACAGGCAGCGTTAGGTAGATCGCTACCGCCAGCGCGGTTGGCAAATAAAGCGTTGCAAAATGCAGGTGGGCACGAGAAATGGCCTGGCTAAAACTTCCAGAGAGCCAAGTTCTTGGGCGCTTGCCCTGCATCGAAAGACCGGCGTGGTGAACACGCGAGTTTGCCTCAACAACAACTCGATATCCTGCCACTCTTGCCTTGGCACAGAACTCCAAGTCTTGAGCCAAAACAGGAGTCGTATCGTCTAGCCCACCTAGCTGCTGCCAGACCCCGAGCGATACCAGCATGCCTGCGGTTGAGACCGCCATGGTGTCACCAGCCCGGTCATGTTGACCTTGGTCATACTCGCGCTGGACTAACAAAAAAGGCCTGCCGGTCGGGGTGACGGTCAAGCCAAGCTGCTGAATCTGAATGGTGTTATCAAGCTCTAGGAGCTTGGGGCCAATGATTGCAACTGAAGGTGAAATCTCGGCAGCCTGGGAGAGGTATTTCAGGGCGTCAGGTTCTGGGATGGCATCCTCGTGCACAACCCAAATCCAACCTGGGGTCTGGTTTAGAGAATTGATACCGGCTTGAATCGCCGCACCTAATTTGAGAGGTCCCGGTTCGATTACCGAGAAGCCGAAGCTGAGTGCAAGGTCAATTGATTCTTGATCACCAGCAGTCTCTACAACTACTACCTGCTGAATTGGGTGAGTTTGTTCGCTGATTGCCGCAAGCGATCTAGCAAGTAAATCGGCTTGAGCGTGTGAAACGACTATGGCCGCTACCGAGAGCGAACCCACGATGGCTTAGGCGCGCCTGCGCAGACGGCGACGCTCGCGCTCGCTGAGGCCACCCCAGATACCAAAGCGCTCGTCGTTCTTTAGGGCATATTCCAGGCACTCGCTCTTCACGGTGCACTGAGCGCAAATGCGCTTGGCGTCGCGAGTTGAGCCACCCTTTTCTGGGAAGAAAGCTTCTGGGTCAGTCTGAGAGCAAAGGGCATCTTCCTGCCATGCCAAAGGATTTGATTCACCATCTGAATACGCTCCGGCTACGCCCAGCTTGAGCACATCCACGAACCAGTTAGCAGGCACCTGACCTCGTTGTTCCATGCCTTTAACCCCTAATCCTTTGAATCTCGTTGATGTAATTACATCGGTGTAATTATGCCCTTGTCAAGTTGCATTTATTGCGCCGAAGACAAATTGTTAGCAAAGCCTCAAGGTAGCCTTTAGATATGAAGATTTTGGTAACGGGTGGCGCAGGCTACATCGGGTCTCACGTTGTTAGAGCAGCAGAGGCCGCTGGCCACTCCTGCGTTGTGGTCGATAACCTCTCCACAGGCCTTGCCAAGCGGATTCACTGCCCTATCGTTGAACTAGATTTGGCAGCTCCGGATGCAATTGGACAACTTATAAGGCTGATGAAGGATGAGAAATTCGACTCAGTGATCCACCTTGCCGCCAGGAAACAGGTCGGTGAATCGGTTGAAAAACCTGAGGAATATTTCTTAGAAAATCTTGGTGGACTGGCCAATTTATTGCTGGCCATGCGCGAAGTTGGACTGAAATCTCTCGTCTTCTCATCATCTGCAGCTACCTACGGCATGCCCAATGTCGACAAGGTTTCCGAGGATTACCTGGGTGTTCCAATCAACCCATACGGTCAGACCAAGCTCATCGGTGAGCAAATGGTTAAAAATGCCCAGGTTTGGGGACTCAAGGGAGTCAATCTTCGCTACTTCAACGTGGCCGGTGCTGGTGCACCTGATCTAGCCGATACTGCTGCTTTGAACCTAATCCCAATCGCCATCAACGCGGTGAGAGCCGAAAAAGCGCCGATTGTGTTTGGCACTGATTACCCAACCCCGGATGGCAGCTGCATTCGTGACTATGTTCACGTTGAGGATCTAGCCCTGGCTCACCTTGCCGCGGTTGATTACCTAGTTGGTGACGACCAAGAATTCCAAACCTTCAACGTTGGAACCGGTGAAGGTGCGTCCGTAATCGAAGTGCTCGATGCGCTAAAGACCGCAAGCAAGATTGATTTTGAGGTTGCTCTTGGCGAGCGCCGAGCTGGCGACCCACCTCGCCTGGTTGCAGATGTGTCTCGAATCGAAAGAGTTTTGGGCTTTAGAACCAAGCACGACCTTGCATCAATCGTGCAGTCGGCTTGGGATGCTAGCTAGGTACCTTTAGTACCTGTCCAACCCGCAATAGATCCGGATTTGTGATGCCATTTAGCGTCGCAAGTGCGGTTGCACTTACTCCTAGCTTGCTGGCAATCCCCCATAAAGTGTCGCCGGTTTTCACGGTGTAGGTCCTTACCGTGGGTGAAGTCGTCACCGCTGGCGAAGTTGTCACCGAGGTTGGAATCTTTAGAATCTGTCCAACTCGAATACTTGTTGAGGTTCCCATGTTGTTTGCGGACTGGATCCTCGCGACTGTGACGCCGAACTTGGTTGCGATCTTCCCAAGGGTGTCGCCAGAAACAACCTTGTAACTCACAACACCAGAAGTGGTTGGCGAAGCAGTTGGGGTTGGCTTCGGTGTTGGCGAAGCTGTTGGGGTCACTGTTGGCTTGGGAGTCGTGGTTGGTTTTGGCGAAGCCGTGGCCGAGCTAGTTGGCTTGGGAGTCGTGGTTGGTTTTGGTGAGGCCGTGGCCGAGCTAGTTGGCTTGGGAGTCGTGGTTGGTTTTGGCGAAGCCGTGGCCGAGCTAGTTGGCTTGGGGGTGGTGGTTGGCTTCGGGGTTGGCGAAGCTGTTGGCGTTACCACAACCGGCACTGTTCCCAAGAAAGTGAACTCATCGAATACTCCGGTTGGGGTGTTCTCAAATGAGGCCAAAACAGCGGTGGCTGGAGCAGTTCCTGAGGCCGGAATCTTGCTTGCGAAGAAGTTCGATGCGGTGATGAAGCCTGGGCCATCTCCCCGAAGAGCTCCAAACTGGGCCCAGTTGCGAATCCTGCTTCGGGTGCCATTCTCGACAAAGAACAGCCCACCCTTGGCATCTCTAATGAACTGACCAACCGGCTTGGTTGCAACGTTCAAACCTGCACAAGTTGATACCGCTAATGGGAATGGCTTGCCCGGGAACTCTTCGGCTCCGGCAGGGGATATCGGGTAGAGAGTTCCACCATCGATTAGGTAGGTCGCCCCATCGCATTGAACCTTTATGGAGTTGAAACCGGTGCGAGTTTGCAGTTTCGCAAGCTCTGAATTATCCAATGAGTAAATCTTGGAGTCCGAGACGTTCCTGGCGTGATCCTCAGATGACAGCCGCACCTTTCGAGTTAGGTCATCAACCAAAAAGATCGTGTTGTTGCCATTGGCCTTGACCAAAGATCCGGGAGCAAGGCCATTGCCGACGCTCTCCACGGTGTTGATCGCAGCCAGTGGCAGGGTGATTACTTTGGACTGGCTAATCAGGTTGAGGAATCTCTCGGTCATGGTTCGATCCGCTACCGACCTGCGCTGCGCTCCCTGGACGAAATAGGAGAGCTTGTTGCCAGCGCTGGTGACCACCGCAGGAGCAGCCAGAGTGCCATTTACGGTTGGAATCTTGTTGATCACTGCATCCGGCAGCACGCTGATTTGGCTGGTCCAGTTAGCTGGGTCTACCACCGGCAACTTGCCATTCTCGGTCAGGACAAAGTTCTGCCCGGCGGAATTGGCAACAAAGCCTCGAACCACTCCAGATGCACTCGAGATCAGTTTCTGATCAATCTTGACCTTGGAGGAGGTGAACCACTTGTTCAGTCCGATACCAGTTGCCAGTGAAGCCGATACGCGGTAGCTCTTGCCGCCAAATGCCAGCGCTACATCTTCAGTGCCGGTCAGGCCAAAGACCGTAAGGTCACTGGCGAGTGGCTCGCCTGGGGTTAGCGACACGATCTGCTCCACCACCAGCGGGCTGGCGGTGAGACCCTGGCCACCAACGGCATTTAGAGCTAGGTCGTCAACCACCGCACGGCGGGTTCCGTTTTCAATCCAGAACTTGTTGCCCTCGGGGGTCTGAACTAGGCGAGTCAGCGCTCCAGCTTGGATGAACAAGCTCAGTTGCGACTCGGTGAGGCTGGTGGCCAGATCACAGTTGAGGCCA
>CAZLKR010000024.1:0-21654 GCA_964560155.1 uncultured Aquiluna sp. | reverse complement strand
GAATCTGGCCTTCGCGCAGCGCTAGACCAGCCTGAGGAAAAGTAATGCCTGAGTCACCAGTAACCGAAGCAGATATTGCTGAGGTGACTCGCCAACTTGGCAGACCAGCCAGAGACATCTTGGCCATTGCCGCTCGCTGCGTTTGCACCCGTCCATTGGTCGTGAAGACCAAGCCGCGGTTGGAAAACGGCACTCCGTTTCCAACGCTTTACTATTTGACTCAGCCAGCTGCCACCGCTGCAGTTTCGACTTTGGAAGCCTCGGGCTACATGGTGGAATTGCAGGACCTAGTTCAGCAAGATGAGGAAATTGCCGCCAGCTATCTGGCAGCTCACCAGCAGTATCTATCCGAGCGCGAAGCCATCGAAGTGGTTGAAGAAATCACAGACTTTTCCGCAGGAGGCATGCCAACCCGCGTTAAGTGTCTGCACGCACTAGTTGGCCACTCGCTTGCCAAGGGCAAGGGCGTAAACCCAATTGGAGACCTTGCTCTAGAAGCGCTCGAGTGGTCGCCTGAGGTCTGTCGGTGCGTTTAGCAACCTTGGTTCTTGGGTTGCTGCTTGCTCCCGCGACCTTGGCACAGAACTGGTGGATTGAAAGCTACGGCTTTGATCAGACCAAGCTCGATGGCAGCGGGGTGGTAATCGCGGTAATTGACACCGGTATTGATTCCTCGCATCCAGATCTGCAGGGAACCGTGCTCGATGGTGTCGACTTCTCCTCGGTTGGTGTGCCCAATGGCACCTCGGGCGTTGGCAGCTCCGCTTTCCACGGCACCATGGTTGCATCGCTGATTGCAGGCCAGGGAAGCGCTGAATCTGGAGTGATTGGTGTGGCAGCGGGAGCCAAGTTGCTTTCAATCTCAATTGGACTAGGCGTGCCAGGGTCGGACACCGATGCTCAAATTGCGCAGGCGGTGCGCTGGGCAGTTGACCACGATGCAGATATCATCAATCTGTCGCTAACACGCAATTCTCAGACCTGGCCAAAGAGCTGGGACGATGCATTTAGCTACGCCTTTGAAAATGATGTGATCGTGGTTGCTGCTGCCGGCAATCGTTCCGATAGGTCCTCAAGACCATCTGCTCCAGCAACCATCCCGGGAGTGGTGTCGGTTGGCGGTGTGACTAAAAACCAAGAGCCAGCAGAGGCTTCAACCGCAGGTCTTGGGGTTGCGATCTCGGCACCGGCAGAGGACTTGCTAGGGGCATATCCCGGCGAGAGCTATCGCGTTTGGGATGGATCATCTGCGGCAGCGCCGATTGTCTCGGGGCTCTTCGCCCTGATGTCGCAGGCTGATCCTCAGGCTTCTGCAAATGATCTAATTGAGCGCCTGATTACCTCGGCCACCGATCTTGGTGAAAAAGGTTTTGATGCAAATTACGGCCACGGCTTGATTGATCCAAGTGCGGCTTTGGAGTCCAAGGCAATGTCGGAAGATAACCCGCTTGGGTCACTTGCGAACTGGATTACTCAGTATCGATCTTCCGCCCAGGAAGAGCCATCGGACCTGGTGGTTCCAACCGAACCCGAGCCAGTTGCATCGGAAGAAGGAACCGAAGTCATAGCAGAGCAAGAAAACCTTGAGACAGTTGGCCAATCTAACTTCGAAGCGTGGCTGAATCCGCTAACCTATTGGCTGTTAGCACCCCTTGCACCGTTGCTCTGGATTGTCCTTCGTCGCAAGCGTAAGGGGCAGACTAGAGCCTTGAAGAAGACCAAAGGTAAGCAGCAACATGACCCCGTCAAATAAGTCCGTAACCCCAGCAGCTGTGGCTAAAGAAATCTTGAACCCAAAGGCCCCGCAGAAGATTCTGATCATCGGTGGTGGCTATGCAGGTTTCTACGCCGCATGGAAGTTGGAGAAGTTGCTCAAGCGCGGCGAGGCCGAGGTCACCTTGGTGGACCCGCTTCCTTACATGACCTACCAGCCATTTCTTCCTGAAGTAGCAGCCGGTTCTATTGAGGCTCGTCACGTCGTGGTTTCTCACCGCCAGCACCTGAGAAAGACCAACCTGGTTTCAGGCAAGTTGACCAAGGTAAACCACAAGACCAAGAAGGCAACCATTGCCATCGAAGGTGGCAAGCCTTTGAACTTGGACTACGACCAGATCGTCATGACCGCGGGTGCAGTAACCAGAACCTTCCCAATTAAGGGCATTGCAGAAACTGCAATCGGCATGAAGACCATCGAAGAGGCCGTTGAAGTTCGCAACCGCCTAGTTGGAAACTTTGAGCGTGCAGCGGCACTGCCAAAAAACTCCAAGCTTCGTCAGCGGCTATTGACCACGGTGGTTGTGGGTGGTGGATTTGCCGGCATTGAGACGTTCGCTGAACTTCGCAGCGCCGCTACCTACCTACTGCGCTACTACCCGCAGATCGAATTTGACGAGATCGAGTTCCACTTGATCGAGGCAATGGGTCGCATCATGCCTGAGGTATCGCTCATTACCAGCGAGTGGGTAATCAACAACCTAGCCAAGCGCAATGCCAAGATTCACCTAAACACTCAGCTGGAGTCTGCCGATGGAGGAGTTATCAAGCTTTCAACCGTTGAGAGCTTCGAGTCAGATTTGATTATCTGGACCGCTGGTGTAGCAGCAGCACCTGTTGCCAAGAACACCACTTTCCCACTTGATGCCCGTATGCGCATCACCGCTAACGCCAAGTTGCAGATCGTCGATGGCGACAAGCCTCTGGGTGATGCTTGGACCGCAGGCGATGTCTCGGCTGTACCTGACCTTTCTGGCGGCGGCGTCGGTGGCTACTGTGTTCCAAACGCTCAGCACGCCGTTCGCCAGGCAAAGCTATTGGCTAAGAACATCGTGGCCTCGATTCGCGGCGAAGAGCCTCGTCAGTACATCCACAAGAACCTAGGTGCGGTTGCCGGCTTGGGTATTGGCGTTGGTGCCTTCCAGTCTGGAAAGCTCGGTCTGACCGGTTTTGTGGCATGGATTATGCACCGCGGCTACCACGGTCTGGCCATGCCAACCTGGGAGCGCAAGATTCGCGTGGTCTCGGGCTGGGTCTGGAACCTATTCCTGGGCCGTGACCTAGTTTCGCTTGAGCAGGTGCGCTCACCGCGATTATTCTTCTCAACCTGGGCAGCCCGTCCAGGTAAGTAGATGCTTACCTAACTAAAGGCCCAGGAAACTGGGCCTTTAGTTTTGCCCCGATAGCCCAATGGCAGAGGCAGACGACTTAAAATCGTCACAGTGTGGGTTCGAGTCCCACTCGGGGCACTTGACAGCCAATTTCCAGAAATCTCGCTTACTCTAGAGAAGTCTTAAACAAGGAGAATTTGTGGACATTGCAGTTTGGGTCATTCTTGGTCTCGTAGTGATTGCCGGTCTATGGCTTTGGGCAACCTACAACGGGCTAGTCACTTTGAAGGTTCGCGTTGACGAAGCCTGGAGCGACATCACCATCCAGCTAAAGCGTCGAGCTGATCTAATTCCAAACTTGATCGAGACCGTGCGCGGCTATGCCACTCACGAGCGCGAAGTCTTTGACGCGGTAACCCGCGCACGCGCCGCAACGGTTTCTCCAGAAGCTTTGTCTCACCCAGCGCAGGCAGCTGCCGCTGAAGGCGAGTTGCAGGGCGCGCTGAAGAGCCTGTTCGCAGTCTCCGAGGCTTACCCAGCGCTTGTTGCATCCGCCAACTTCCTAGAGCTGCAGCGTGAACTTACCGACACTGAAGACAAGATCATGGCAGCTCGCCGATTCTTCAACGGTGGCGTTCGTGAACTGAACACCAAGATCCAGCAGTTCCCTACCAACATCTTTGCCCGCTCCCTTGGCTTTACCTCACGCGAGTTCTTTGAGGTTGAGAATCCTGCCGCGATTCAAGAGCCACCTCAGGTCAAGTTCTAAGAAGGCACTTTGTATTCGGCCATTGCCGCGAATAAGCGCAACACCTTCCTGATCGTTGGTGGATTTGTGCTTTTGCTCGGCGGACTCGCCTGGTGGTGGGGCACTGCCAGTGGCAACGGCTCCAGCGCGCTATGGATCATCGTTTTCGTGTTTGGCTATGCGCTATTTCAATACTTCGCTGCCAGCTCTTTAGCTATCGCGATGAGTGGTGCTCACCAAATTCAGAAGTCAGATAACCCAAGGCTCTGGCGCATAGTTGAGAACCTAGCTATTTCGCAGGGCATGCCGATGCCAAAGGTCTATGTAATCAACGATCCAGCACCGAATGCGTTTGCCACTGGACGAGACCCCAAGAATGCGGTTGTGGCCGCCACCACGGGTTTGATGGACATTATGAATGACCGCGAGCTTGAAGGTGTTATGGCTCACGAACTTGGTCACGTGAAGAACTACGACATTCGAGTTTCAACCATCGTCTTTGGTCTGGTCTCAGCGGTCGGCATTTTGGCTGACTTTGCAATTCGCATGGCTTGGTTCTCTGGCGCTAGCCGCAATCGCGATGCCGGCCAGCTCCAGATCGTTTTGATTCTGATTGGTGTGGTCGGTTGGATTATCGCTGCGCTAATTGGACCCTTGGTATCCGCAGCAGTTTCGCGCCAGCGCGAGTACCTTGCCGATGCCACCGGAGCGCAGATCACTCGATTCCCAGAGGGATTAGCCTCCGCGCTGCAAAAGCTTGGAGAGTATGGTCGTCCAATGCGCCGATCTTCAAGTTCGATGGCTCACATGTACATCAACGACCCAATCAAGCCAGGCTTTGTGGAGCGAGTTTTCTCCACCCACCCACCGATTCCAAAACGTATTGAAAGACTTACCAAGATCGGTTCTGGTTTCTAATCACTAGACTTTGAAGCACCTTGAGATTGAAGGTTGCCCAATGGTTAGCTCAAAAGTTCCTACGCTGAACGAGTTTTATGACGCCCTGGAGACTGTTCGCGCCATTGCCGTGAAGACTCCTGTGATGGAGAGCCACTGGCTATCAGAGCTCACCGGCCAGCCAATCTGGTTCAAGTGTGAAAATCTTCAGCGCACCGGCGCATACAAACTTCGTGGTGCCTACAACCTAATGAGTCAACTCAGCGCTGCTGAGAAGGCTAGGGGAGTAGTTGCGGCATCTGCCGGTAATCACGCCCAGGGAGTTGCCTTGGCAGCCAAGGTTTTAGGAATCAAGGCCACCATCTTTATGCCGGTTGGGGCATCGCTACCAAAGTACGAGGCAACCTTGGGCTACGGCGCAGATGTCGTTCTCACTGGTGCAATCTTCGACGAGACTCTCGTGGCCGCAAAAGAATTCACCACTAAGTCCGGTGCGGTATTCATCCCACCTTTTGATCACCTAGACATCATTCGCGGTCAGGGCACAGTCGCACTCGAAATCATGGAGCAGCTGCCTGAAGTGGACAACATTTTGGTTTGCCTAGGAGGCGGTGGCCTCACCGCTGGTGTGGCAACCGCAGCAAAACTTAAGGCCAAGGCCCTGGGTCGCAAGGTAAAGGTTTTTGCCGTGCAGGCTGAAATGGCGGCGAGCTGGCCTGGATCGCTCAAGGCTGGCAAACCAACCGAGATCAAGATTCAGCCGACCATCGCGGATGGTATCGCTGTGGCAAAGCCGGGCAAGATTCCATTTGATTTGGTTGAGGAGTTTGTCGACAAGGTTGTGACCGTGTCTGAGGACGAGATCGCCAAGGCCATGCTGGCTGTCATGGAGCGATCGAAGTTGGTAGTTGAAGCAGGTGGCGTAGTAGGCGTTGCGGCCGTTATGTCCGAGAAGCTAAAGCTCAAGGGAACCACCGCAATCGTGCTTTCCGGTGGAAACATCGATCCGCTGCTACTGCAGCGAGTAATACGCCACGGCCTAGCCGCATCTGACCGCTACACAAACATCTCGGTCATGCTCCCAGACCGCCCAGGTCAGTTGGTTCGCACCGCAGAGGCGGTAGCAGCAGCTCACGCCAACGTGGTTGAGGTGCTGCACACCAGGCACGGCAATGGACTGCAGATTTCTGAGGTAGAGCTAAACCTAAGTGTTGAAACTAGGGGCAAGCAGCACCGCAAAGACTTGATGAAGTCACTAAAGGATGCTGGGCTAAACCCTAGGTTGCACGAGGACTAGAACTCGAAGTTCTCCACGGCAACAATCTCAACGGTGATTTCTTTGCCGTTTGGCGCAGAGTAAGCAACCTTGTCGCCAACCTTCTTGCCCATCACCTGCTGGCCAATTGGAGAGTCTGGGCTGTAGACATCTAGGTCACCCTCCTCGATTTGAACCTCATACTCGGTGCCCTCAAAGATCTCGTGTGAACCCAAGTAGAACTCGGTGTCTCTGCCATTGAGTTTGCACTTGATCCAAAGCCCTTGCTTCACAACCCCGTCGCTGGCATCGGCGGTGCCGATTTCGGCGGTTGCCAGAATCTCCTCTAGGCGATTGATGCGAGCCTCGATCTTGCCCTGCTCCTCTTTGGCAGCGTGGTAGCCACCGTTCTCCTTGAGGTCACCCTCCTCGCGTGCATCCTGGATGCGCTTGGCGATGTCGTGGCGGCCAACGGTGATGAGCTGGGTTAGCTCCTCCTTGAGGCGGTCATAGGCGGCCTGGGTAAGCAGCATTGAATCAGTCATAGTTCACTTCTTGCAGGGGTTTAGGGGTTACCCAAAATCTGGGCAGTTGCAAAATACTACTTCAGCCGGCACTCATCCACCAATGCGGTGGTGGCTAGCTCTGTGGTGTTAATGCTCACGCTTAGTCGCACGGTTGAGGTTTCCTGTGGCCCGATCTCGATGATTTTGTAACCCACCTGCAAAAACTGCTCGTTGAGCGCTTCCACAGAACAGACTGCAACGGCATCAAGCGGCTTTGAAAGTTCAAAATCTAGAACCACCTGAGTTGGATCTTTCACCGAGAAGCTCAGGTCCTGGCTCTGCACGGGGTTGTAGTTGGCCATGCTGGCAAACAGCACGCCAATCATCATCAGGACTATTCCGACAGCGGATATCCAAAGCCAGCGGGTGCGAGAAAGCTTTGGCTGTTTGCCATAGCGTTGCGCCAGCAGGTCATTTTCTTGCGCTGTCATACCTCTAGGTTATGCCAGGTAGGGGATACTTGATTCATGGACTTCTTGCTCAGCGCACTTCTAGCGGTAACCACATCCCCTACGCCGGTTCCCGATGACACCTACAACTCTCCCGGCACCATTGGTTTTCTTGTGACCTTCGGCGTTGCAGGCATTGCGGTCGCATTGTTCTTTGACATGAATCGCAGAGTTCGCCGCAACCGCTACCGCACCGAGATTCGCCAGAAACTGGCCGAAGAAGAGCTAGCAAACCTTGAGGTTGCCAAGCCTGAGCGCCCTGCGCCTCCGGCTAAACCGAACCGAGCGAACCAGGAATCGGACTAAGCCCAACCAGTAGCGCTGCCACCCAGTGGCAGAAGAACGCAGCCACCGTGAGAGCGTGAAATATCTCGTGGAAGCCAAAGTGCTTAGGGATTGGATTGGGTCGCTTTAGGCCATAGACCACAGCGCCGACCGAGTACATCAGCCCACCAGCAATCACCAGGATCATCACGGCAGCATTGGCTTCGAAGAAGTCACCGAGGTAGAACACCGCTGCCCAGCCGAGGGCTAGGTAGATCGGAACATACAGCCACCTAGGCGCATTGATCCAAAAGACCCTAAATCCAACTCCAAATACCGCAATCACCCAGACCGCAATAAGCAGTAGCGCTCCGTCCTCAGCATTTAGAGCCGAGACGCTCAACGGGGTGTAGGTACCGGCAATCAACAAAAAGATATTCGCGTGATCGATTCGCTTGAGTAGCTTCTTGATCCCCGGACGCCAGTTGAAGCGGTGGTAGAGCGCAGAGTTGCCAAACAAAAGAACGGAAGACGCAAAGTAAATTGCCGCCGCGGTCTTTGCGACCCAGCCATCAGAGAAAACAATAAGCAGTACTCCGGCTGCTACCACCAGCGGCAAGACTCCGGTGTGAATCCACCCGCGCCAGCTGGGGCGGAACTCATCTTTGTGAACCGCGCCCTTGAGCTCCGAGAGTGGAACGTGGAGCGGGTCTGGTTCGAAAGTCATATTGCTACCCTAAGCCAATAATTTGGCCCCCAAGTTGCAATAACCTTTAGGCGTGCAGAAACTTCTCTACCGCTTTTACGAAAAGCAGATCGAGTCCAAACTGCGTCCAGCTGACCTTCCTAGGCACATCGGTGTCATGGTCGATGGAAATCGCCGCTGGGCCTCACTGCAGGGCTTAGAGAAGGCTGGCCACGGCCACCAAGCCGGAGCGAAAAAGATCATCGACTTTCTGGGCTGGTGCTCTGACCTAAAGATCGACCACGTCACGCTCTACTTGCTTTCCACCGACAACCTCAAGGGTCGCCACACCGAAGAACTAGCAGATCTAATCGAGATCATTGTTTCGCTAGCCGAAGAACTTCAGGCCAAGGGTCGTTGGAAGCTGCAGGTGGTTGGCGATGTTGCCAGCCTCCCAGAGTCTTCGGCAAAGCGATTGGCACAGGTCGAGCAAAAGACTAGTAAGAACTCTGGAACCCATGTGAATCTCGCGGTGGCCTACGGAGGCCGCAAAGAGATTGCCGATGCCATGCGCTCGATCCTCAAGAAGCACTCCGACCAGGGCACCACCATTGACCAACTTGCCGAGTTTCTGACCCCAGAATTGATTACCGAGCACCTCTACACCGGAGGGCAACCAGACCCGGATCTACTGATCCGCACCTCCGGTGAACAAAGGCTCAGTGGCTTTTTACTATGGCAAAGCGCTAACAGCGAGTTCTACTTCGCAGAGGCGCTCTGGCCGGATTTCCGCAGGGTCGATTTCCTTAGAGCGCTGCGTGATTTCCAACGTCGTCACCGACGTTTCGGCAGTTAAGTAAACAGTTTGATAATGCTCATAAAAATGGGCGTGTCACGAACGCAATTTGATTTGAGGCAGGCGTAAATTCGCATCAGGTCCCCATAGAAGGAGAACCGGTGCCAGCTAACTCAAGCTCCAGGTCAAAATCGTCAAGTTCGAAGACAATTTCCCCTGAGGCGGTGAGTGGCCAAGGCAAATCATCCCGCAAATCAACCGATGTCAGAACGTTCGTTATTGACACCTCAGTCTTGATATCTGACCCAAAGGCAATGTTCAAATTTGCCGAGCACGAGGTGGTTCTGCCAATCGTGGTCATCAACGAGCTTGAGAAAAAGCGCAATGACCTGGAGATCGGTTACTTCGCCAGAAAAGCGCTGCGTTTTCTAGATGACCTGCGCAAAAAGCACGAGCGGCTAGATTTCCCGGTCGAGGTTGGTGATGGCGGAACTCTGCGGGTTGAGCTAAACCACATCGATCAGTCAATCCTCCCGACCGGCTTCCAGCTTGGCGATAACGACTCCAGAATCCTCGCTGTGGCAGCCAATCTAAAGAGTGAAGGCTTTGACGTCACAGTGGTCTCCAAAGACCTTCCAATGCGCGTCAAGGCTTCTGCCATTGGCATGCGAGCCGAGGAATACCTGCACGAACTCGCAACCGACGAGTGGAACGGTGTCGCCGACCTAAATCTCTCCGGCGATCAGATGGCAGATCTCTACGACACCGAAGAGATCAAGCACAAAGACCTAAAGGAAATGCCGGTGAATACCGGACTCATCATTCACTCCGAGCGTGGCAGCGCCTTGGGCCGAGTAACTGAGTCCAAGACCGTGCGATTGGTTCGCGGCGACCGCGATGTCTTTGGACTCCACGGACGCTCTGCTGAGCAGCGGCTTGCGATCGATGCCCTATTGGATCCAGAAATCGGAATCGTGTCACTTGGTGGCCGCGCCGGCACTGGAAAGAGCGCGCTAGCGCTCTGCGCAGGTCTTGAGTCTGTGCTGGAGCGCCGTCAGCACAAGAAGATTATGGTTTTCCGTCCACTCTACGCAGTCGGTGGCCAAGAGCTTGGTTATCTACCTGGCACCGAAGCCGAGAAGATGAACCCATGGGCCCAGGCGGTGTTTGACACCCTTGGCGCACTGGTTTCCAAAGAGGTTATCGACGAAGTCATGAACCGCGGAATTCTTGAAGTGCTGCCACTAACTCACATCCGAGGCCGCTCGCTCCACGACACCTTTGTGATTGTTGATGAGGCACAGTCTCTTGAGCGCAATGTTCTGCTCACCATGCTCTCTCGCATCGGTCAGAAGTCCAGGGTCGTGCTAACTCACGACGTTGCTCAGCGCGACAACCTTCGAGTTGGCCGCCACGATGGCATTGCATCGGTGGTTGAAACGCTGAAGGGGCAGGCGCTGTTCTCACACATCACGCTAACTCGCTCCGAGCGAAGTGAGATTGCAGCTCTGGTTACAGACCTGCTCGACTAGCCTGTGGAAAGCCGGCGGCATAGCCTGCTAATCCCAACTAACTTTTCTACGTGCTCGAGTTTGTTCCGCTAATCCCGTTGCTGGCTATTGTTGCCGTGAGTTGGCAACTAATCGTGGCTGACTTTTCCGAGCACAGACTGCCAAACAAATACACCGGCACTTTGATCGTTGTCTCCGTTGCCTCACTGTCTGGTTATGCCATAGCCACCAATGAGTATTCGCGACTGAGCCAGACCCTTATCGCCATGGCGCTGAGTTTCGGCAGTGGTTGGCTGTTGGCTAAGTATGCCGACCTTGGCATGGGGGATGTGAAGCTCTTGGTATCGCTCAATGGCTGGCTGGCCTGGAGCGATCCTTGGTTGGTGGCGCTTTCGCTCGTGGTGGGGCTGGTGGCAGCAAATATCTTTGCGGTGGCGGTTTGGATCAAAAGAAAAGACCCCAAGGAGCACATCGCTCTGGGGCCTTTTCTGTTGCTGGGCTTTTATGTGATAGCCATCACGCCCGGCTGGCAAATCTTTACTGCGGCGGTCTCGTCATTGGCATGACGTCGAGAGCCTTGTCTAGCTGCTCCATGGTGAGCTTCTCGCCATCGACGTAACCAAGCTCGATTGTTGCCTCCCGAACTGTCATTCCCTTGGCAACCGAGTGCTTGGCAATCTTTGCCGCTGCCTCATAGCCGATGAACTTGTTCAACGGGGTGACAATCGAAGGGCTTGATTCAGCCAGGGCCTTGGAACGCTCTACATTGACCTCGAGACCGGCAACAGTCTTGTCCGCCAGCACACGCATCGAGTTGGCCAGAAGGCGAATTGACTCAAGGAGAGCATTACCCATAACTGGAATGGCAACGTTTAGCTCGAAGTTTCCTGAGGCTCCAGCCCAGGTCACGGTGGCATCGTTTCCAATGACACGTGCACAAACCATCAGCACAGCCTCTGGGATAACAGGGTTTACCTTGCCAGGCATGATCGAGCTTCCTGGCTGAAGGTCTGGAATGTTGAGTTCTGCAAGTCCGGTGTTAGGTCCTGAACCCATCCAGCGAAGGTCGTTGTTGATCTTGGTGAGGCTAACCGCAATCACCTTTAGGGCACCAGAAGCCTCGACCAGTGAGTCACGAGCTCCCTGAGCCTCGAAGTGGTCTCTGGCTTCGGTAATTGGAAGACCGGTGTCCTTAGCCAGCAGGCTAATCACAGTCTGTGGGAAGCCCTTAGGGGTGTTGATTCCGGTGCCGGTTGCAGTCCCACCCTGTGGGACCTCAGCAACGCGGGGGAGCGCTGCGTTGATGCGCTCGATACCGTAGCGAATCTGGGCTGCGTAGCCGGCGAATTCTTGACCAAAGGTCACTGGTGTGGCATCCATTAGGTGGGTGCGACCGGGCTTTACGTAACCATCCCAAGCCTTTGCCTTGACCTCCAAGAAGCCAGCCAAGTAGTCAAGCGCTGGCAGTAGGTCGTTCACCAAGGCATTGGTGACTGCAACGTGAACGGAGGTTGGGAAAACGTCGTTCGAGGACTGTGAAGCATTTACGTGGTCGTTCGGGTGAACTTCCTTACCCAGCTTTTGGGTTGCGAGAGTGGCCAAGACCTCGTTCATATTCATGTTTGAGCTGGTGCCGCTACCGGTTTGGAATACATCGACAGGGAAGTGCTCAAGGTGGTGGCCTGAGATAACCTCTTCGGCGCTCGCGACAATTGCGGAGGTGATGTCGTCCGCCAAGATGCCAAGTTGATTGTTTGCCTGAGCCGCAGCCTTCTTGATTCGAGCCAGTGCGATGATGTGCTCTTTTTCTAGGCCGGATCCACTGATTGGGAAGTTCTCGACAGCGCGCTGAGTCTGCGCGCGATAAAGGGCATTGATTGGGACTTTTACCTCGCCCATGGTGTCATGTTCAATGCGGTATTCCATGCTTTGGCTCTTTCCTTGTTGCTTTCTAAAGTTCTCCGTGAGAGACCACCAAATGGACATCACCCAGAGCAAGTTTGTAGTTGGCACCTACCACTGCAAGTTTGCCAGCTTTCACGGCATCAGAAATCACTTTTGATCGCTCGAGAAGTTCTTCGATGGTGTCTGCGACGTGTCTTGCGGTTATCTCGTCAATCGAGGTCTCGCCAAGCGCACTGGATCTATCCAAGGTTGGTTTCATTCGATCCACTAGGTTGTGAATGTACTCGCCCTGGAGCTCAAGCTTGCCATCTGCGGCTTCAATAGCTGCTTTGACAGCTCCACACTCATCGTGCCCGAGCACCAAAATCAATGGGACCTCTAAAACCTCAACTGCAAACTCCAAAGAACCAAGAATGGTTTCAGCCATCACCTGTCCGGCATTTCGAACCACAAACAAATCACCCAGTCCGACATCGAAGATCATCTCCGCTGCCAGCCTGGAATCTGAGCAGCCAAAAAGTGCGGCAAACGGGCGCTGTTTATTTGCAATCGCTCGACGAACATCGACATCTTGCCTCGGGTGCGCAGGGCTGCCATTTACAAAGTTCTGGTTTCCTTCAACTAAGACAGCCCATGCGTCCTTGGCAATTTGTGGCCGAGACATTACTTGGCCCCATTGAGCTCGAGGCTGATGCTGGTCGCAAGCTTGAGGAAGTCTTCCTCGCTGGCAGTTCCGTAAATCACAACGGCTTGCTTGTCGAAGGTGTGAACCATTGCGTATTCCTTGGTTCCCTTTGGGATGGAAGGCAGCAGCGTTGGCCAAATCTCCCAGGTTCGGCCTTCAATTTCCACTGTCACATCAAGCCAATTGCCCTGCAATTTGTTGGCTAGCCAAGATGGGTTGGATTCAAAAGCTTGGGTGAGGCCGATGTACTGGTCATCCGGGGTGATGATTCCTACGTACCAGGTCTCAACCCCCAAATCTTTTTCTACTCTGGCGGCATTTACCCACCAGTCCGTCTCGAGCTGCGGAGCGATGAGCTCTTCCTTCACGCTGGCTTGCACAGTCTCGGTAATGCCTACGTAATCAACCGGCTGAATCCTATTGCTGTCATCGCGCGGCACGATCATCACGATGGCCAGGGTGAGCGCAAGCGTTACAAGCAGCGAGTAAATCAGGTTGCGAACGGTTTGCTTAGCCCTACGCTCGGCAGCGCTACTCACTTGGAGTCTTTATCCTGCATTGCAGCATCGAGCTTCTTGCGGGCACCGCTCAGCCACTGCTCGCAGTGCTTAGATAGCGCCTCGCCACGCTCCCAAAGCGCCATAGAAGCCTCGAGAGAGACGTTCTGCTGCTCCAGCTCCGCAACAACTTTCTGAAGCTCGTCACGGGCCTGTTCGTAGCTCATCGCTGAAATGTCTTTGCTCATTTGATATCCCTAACTTCATCTGCGGTGGCAGAAATTTCCTGTTTGCTGGTTCTGATGACAAGTTTCTTTGACTTGGTGATCTTGCTGATCGGTTTGCCACTCTCGTCTGTGATCACTGAGTAGCCGCGATCCAGGGTCAACTGAGGTGAGAGCGATCGGGCTTGAGCATGCAGCTGCCTGATCTCGCCATCGCCACGCTGCAACCTAAAGTCCAGAATTTCTCGGATTCTTCTGGTTGCGGTCGCCAAAACCTCTGATTGCGCATCAACAAAGCCATACGGGGAAGCAATCACGGGACGCGAAATCAACTGCTGCAACATTTGCTGCTGGTTGTCCAGGTAACTTGTGACACGAATTCGAATGCGCTGAAGCGCAATTGCCAAGCCCCGGCGCTCTTCAACAACATCGGGAACCACGCGCTTTGCGGCATCAGTTGGGGTTGAGGCCCTGAGGTCTGCAACCAGATCCAAAAGTGGCTGGTCATTCTCGTGCCCGATTGCCGAGACAAATGGCTTTGATAGTTTTGCTGCTGCTCTGACCAGGCGCTCGTCGCTGAACGGGAGTAGGTCTTGGAAGCTTCCGCCACCGCGGGCGATGATGATGACATCCACCTCTGGATCAGCATCAAGCACACCTAGTGCTAGCAGAATCTCGTTTACAGCCTTATCGCCTTGGACGTGGGTGTGCTGAACCTGGAACTGAACTTCTGGCCAACGCAATTTGGAATTCTGCAAGATGTCCTTCTCGGCGTCCGAGTTGGCTCCAGTGATCAAACCGATCTTGTTGGGAAGAAATGGCAGCGGCTTCTTTCTTGCCGGATCTGCCAAGCCCTCTGAGATCAACTGAACCTTTAGGCGCTCTAAGCGCTCTAGAAGTTCTCCGAGGCCAACCCTGTGCATTTGCAACACACGCATGGTGAGCTTGCCGTTTTTGGGCCAGAAGGTTGGCTGCAGCAGCGCCACAACTCGGTCACCTTGGGCAAGCCCAGGGGCAATCTCAGCGCCTGAATTGGCAAAGGCATGAATCTCAACCGACATTTCGACATCAAGGTCGCGAATCGAAGCAAATACGCCGGCAGGCTTTTCTGAGTAGGCCTGAAGCTCACCCTCAACCCACACTCGACCTAGCTTGTCGATCCAATCCTTGAGACTTTTAGATAGCTGAGAGACCTGCCAAGGGGAATTCTCGGTGCTAACTCGTGATTGACTATCGGTGACCGAATTAGATTCCAATCCGGCCTCCTTGGTCGCTTTCGTAGAATTGTGTGGTGACTATCATCAAGGATACCGACCAGGCCGACAATATCGGCACCAACAAGGTGCTGTTGGCAGCTCCCCGCGGCTACTGCGCAGGCGTTGACCGCGCTGTTATTGCCGTTGAGAAGGCTCTCGATCACTACGGTGCACCGATTTACGTGCGTAAGCAGATTGTTCACAACAAGCATGTGGTCGCATCCCTAGAGCGTCGCGGCGCAATCTTTGTCGATGAGGTTGACGAAGCCCCAGAGGGCTGCATCATGGTTTTCTCCGCACACGGTGTCTCACCAGCGGTAATCGAGGCTGCAAACGCTCGCAACCAGCAGACCATTGACGCTACCTGTCCGCTGGTAACCAAGGTTCACCGTGAGGTCCAGCGCTTTGACAAAGAGGGTTACGACATTCTGCTAGTAGGCCACGAAGGTCACGAAGAAGTCGAAGGCACTGCTGGCGAAGCCCCACACGCTGTGCAGCTGGTCGATGGACCAGACGGCATTGCCAAGGCAAAGGTTAGGGATCCAAAGAAGGTCATTTGGCTAAGCCAAACCACTTTGTCGGTGGATGAGACCATGGAAACCGTTATCAAGCTTCGCGAAAAGTTCCCAACTCTGCAGAACCCTCCAAGCGATGACATTTGCTACGCAACCCAGAACCGCCAGGTTGCCATCAAGAAGGTTGGAGCAGAGAGCGATCTCGTTATCGTGGTTGGCTCTGCAAACTCCTCAAACACCGTTCGATTGGTCGAGGTTGCTCTGGATGCCGGAGCCAAGGCCGCTTACCGCGTGGACGATGCCTCTGAGATTCAGGACACTTGGTTCGAGGGCGTAAAGACCGTGGGTGTATCTTCCGGAGCTAGCGTTCCAGAAGATCTAGTCGATGGAGTCTTGGCTTACCTCGCACAGCGCAGCTACGGAGACGTCAGAACCGTTACTACCGCTGAAGAAGATGTTCAGTTCTCGCTACCAAAGGAGCTGCGCAAGGACCTCAAGGCTGCCGGCGAAGACGTCAGCAACAAGACGCAGCGAAACTAGCCAAGCTTCTTTTCCGAGACCAGGGTCCCCGCTCGGTCATAAGTGCGCCAGACACCAATCTGAGTTCCGCGATCAAACTCACCCGAGCGCATCAGAGAGCCGTCTTTGCGGTAGAACTCCCAGGCTCCGTGCATCTCGCCATCGAGATACTCACCCTTAAAGCGAGGAAGCCCGTTTTCATAAAACGGGCTTCGCTCTTGGTGGTTTTCTACCACTTAGACTTTCCGGCTGAGCCGAGCTGGGTTGCGGCTTCAACAACTCGTGTCGACATGCCAGCCTCAGCTGCCTTGCCCCAGGCGCGTGGGTCGTAAAGCTTCTTGTTGCCAACCTCACCGTCGATGCGCAGCACGCCGTCGTAGTTCTTCAGCATGTGGTCAACTACTGGACGGGTGTAGGCATACTGCAGGTCGGTGTCGATGTTCATCTTGATCACGCCGTACTTCACTGCGTCAGAGATCTCCTGCTCGGTTGAGCCAGAGCCACCGTGGAACACTAGGTCAAATGGCATTGCCTTGCCGTACTTCGCGCCAACCTCTTCCTGGATCTGCTTTAGCAGCTCAGGGCGAAGCTTTACGTTTCCTGGCTTGTAAACACCGTGCACGTTGCCGAAGGTTAGGGCTGCCATGTAGCGACCGTTTTCCCCTAGGCCTAGGGCCTCAGCGGTTGCCATGCCGTCGGCGACGGTGGTGTAGAGGTGTTCGTCAATCGAACCTTCAACGCCATCTTCCTCGCCACCAACTGCACCAACCTCGATCTCAAGGATTGAGCCGATGTTCCTGGTTCTGGCTAAAAACTCTTTTGCAATCTCAAGGTTCTGAGCAAGTGGAACCTCGGAGCCATCCCACATGTGTGAGTTGAAGATCGCTTCGCCGCCGGCCTTCACGCGCTCTTCAGAAAGTGCAATCAGAGGCTTCACGAAGCTGTCCAACTGCTCAAAGTTGCAGTGGTCGGTGTGCAGTGCGACCTTGATGTCGTAATTCTTGGCAACCTCGCGAGCGAAGGCTGCAAAACCTAGCGCGCCCGAGACGCGGTTCTTGATGGTTGGACCCGACCAGTAGTCAGCTCCTCCGGTGGTTACCTGCAAAATGCCATCTGATCCGGCGGCCTGAAGGCCTGCCAAAGCTGCATTTAGGGTTTGAGAGCTGGATACGTTGATCGCAGGGTAAGCGAAGCCACCGGCCTTAGCGCGGTTGAGCATCTCTACATACTGTTCACTGTTTACTACACCCATGAGAGCCTCCTTAGGCCTTGGCTGGCTCGCCAAGCAGGCGGCTGCGATCTGGAATTAGTTCTACGGTTGCATCAACCAAGTTGTCAATCGAGTGCAAACCACTGGTTGGCTGCTGCACCTTGGCTGCACCCCACTGCACTGCTGCTGCGATGCCTTCGGCAACATCAAAACCAACACCAAAGGCTTCCGGGCTTGCTGGGTGACTGGCCAATGCGGCTAGGAATCCAGCGATGGTCGAGTCTCCGGCACCCACGGTGTTGATTACCTTCACCGGTGGGGTGTAGGCATGGATTGCGTGAGTCTTAGTGATTGCAACAATTCCGTCTACGCCCAGCGAGGCCATAACGCAGTCCACGCCCCACTCGTTTAGCTCGTGAGCGGCGTCGATGACATCACCAACAGTGTTTAGGTCGCGACCCACGCACTCTGCTAGCTCGTGGGCATTTGGCTTCATAATGGTGGCCTTGCCCTGCTGGGCCCAGTAGCGAAGAGCAGGACCCGAGGTGTCTAGTACTACCTTCACACCCAGTGCCTTCATGCGGTCAAACAGCGGGTGAAGATCAATCACTTCGCCGGTTTCTACGATGTCTGGGTGGGCACCTGCGACCACTAGCCACTGTGCATCGTTTTCCAACACGGTCTTTTCGGTCAGCGCAACGACAGCATCCCAATCGCTCTGCTTCAGCGGCCTTGGGCTCTCATTGATCTTGGTGGTTGGGCCGTCATACTCGACCACGGTGGTCGAGACACGCAAGGTGCCTTCGATCCAAACCGGGCTTAGGAAACCAGAACCGGTGCGCTCTAGGACGCCAGGGTCGGCATTGCCGATTGGAACGATGCCAGGAGCTGGGATGTTGGCCAACTGTAGGCCACGGGAGACGTTGATGCCTTTACCGGCAAGTTCTTCACCAACGCGCTCGGCACGATTCACGCCGCCTTCGACCAGGTTCTTTACGAAGTAGGTGCGATCAAGCGTTGGAGATGGTGTGAGAGTAACGATTGGCGATTTGATGCCAGCCATTAGGGCTCCTAGATGTGAGAAAAATAGATTTAGCACTCACATCGTTGTAGGCACCGCAAACACTATAACCAATAATCGGGTTACAAACGCTAGCCTTCGATCTCCTTGGCGGTAATTGTTGCTGGGGCCTCGGTGATTTCTTTCGGTGCGTCGATGGTGTCGATGCCTAATTCGTTCTCATCTAAGTCGTTCAGACGCCTTGCCGTAACCAACATTCGAGTCTCGAGCGATGAGACAAAGCTGTTGTAATCCTTGACGCTGGTGGTCATGGATCTGCCAAGTTTGTCTGCCAACTGAGCGATTTTGCCCACTCGTTCGTAAAGCTCTTTGCCCAACTTCAGAAGATTGCGCAGCTGGGTCTCGTCGGCATTTTGACGCCAAATGTGGCTGATGGTCTTGAGCACAGAGAAGAGAGTCACCGGGGATGCCACCGCAACGTTCTTTTTGAAGGCATATTCCAACAATCCCGCATCGCTTTCCAGAGCTGCCGAGAGCAGGGACTCACTTGGAACGAAACAGATTGTGAAATCTGGTGAGGAGTCCAATCCGGTCCAGTACTGCTTAGAGCCCAGATCATCGATGTGCTTGCGGAATGCCTTGACGTGCTCCTCGATCAGGCGCTCACGTCTCGCCAGCTCTTCTCCGGTAGCAAGCTCAGAGATCGCGCTGGCTTCCTGGTATGAGTTAAACGGAACCTTGCTGTCGATTGCAAGCTTCTTGCCGCTCGGGAGGTTGATGACCACATCCACTCGACCCGCACCGGCATCGGTTGAGATGGTGACCTGCTCAGAGAAGTCGGCGTGCTTAATCAACCCTGCCAACTCAATTAGCTTGCGAAGCTGAGTTTCACCCCAGACGCCGCGAAGCGAGTTGGAGCTCAATGCCTGGGCGAGCTGCTGGGTTTGCTTTCTGAGGGTCTCATCGCTTTGAACCGCATTTCTTAGTTGCTCGGAAATGGTGTTGAACTGGCTGGCACGTTCTTTCTCCAAGTTGGCAACTACTTCGCCCATCTTCGCAAGCTGGTCTCTTACTGGCGCAAGCTGAACCAGAACTTTGTTTTCTTGATCTTGCTGGGCGCGCTGCTGCTCTAGGGACTGATCTGCCTTCGCAAGCTGAGTCCTGAGTTCGGACTCGGTTGCCTCCAGCGCCGCCACACGGCTGGCTAGCTCTGGGCTAGCAGCGACTGATTTGCGTTTGGCGTAGCGGTAGCCAATTAGGGCGCCGATAACTGCGCCAATGATCAAAGCATTAAGGACAAGCCAAATCTGAAATTCCATGCTCGAAGTATCGCAGTGACCTCAGACATTTAGCGGTTTAAGTGCCTGTCGGGTCGCGGTCAATAGCTCTTCGAGCGATTCGGCCTCGTGGCGATTAGCCATGTGAATCACGATTCGAGCGCAGGCATCGGCATCGGCTAAGGCGTCGTGGTGCTGGAACTCCTCGTGCCCAATGGCGTAGGCCACGGTATTTAGCCGGTAGCTCTCTAGGTTGTAGCTTTTGCGAGCCATCAGCAAGCTGCAGGCATAGCTGAGATCCGGTAAGTCAAAATTTACTTCCTGGGCAGCTGCTCGAAGCACGCCCATATCGAAGGATGCATTGTGAGCGATAAACGGCAAACCTTCGGTGAATAGCAACAGGTCTGGAAGCACATCCTCCCAATTGGGAGCATCTTTCACATCTTCCGGGTGGATGCCGTGCACTCGGATATTGCCCTCGTGAAACCAATTGTGCGGAAATGGTGGCTGAAACAGCATGGAGAGTGACTCTTGGATTTGGCCGCCTCGCACCCGAACTAACCCCACTGCACAGGGCGATGCGGGGGATCCGTTCGCGGTTTCAAAGTCGATTGCCGTAAAGTCCAAGGCCATCAGGCAATTATGAGGCAATAAACTTTCGCGGTGGCCTTAACTATCGGAATCGTGGGACTGCCAAATGTTGGCAAGTCGACCCTCTTCAACGCACTCACCAAGAACAACGTCTTGGCGGCGAATTACCCATTCGCAACCATCGAGCCAAACATCGGTGTGGTGAACCTTCCAGATGCCAGGCTCACACGGCTTGCAGAGATCTTCGGTTCGGAGAGGATTCTGCCAGCCCCGGTTTCTTTCGTGGATATCGCAGGCATCGTGCGCGGTGCATCTGAGGGTGAGGGCCTGGGCAACCAATTCTTGGCTAACATCCGCGAAGCAGATGCCATTGCGCAGGTAGTTCGCGGTTTCGCCGATTCGGATGTGGTTCACGTGGACGGCAAGGTGGATGCCAAGAGCGATATCGAGACCATAAACACCGAGTTGATCTTGGCCGACCTTCAGACCCTGGAGAAGACCAGGCCTCGCGTTGAAAAGGAAGTAAAGGGCAAGAAGGCTGAGCCTGAAGTTCTTGAGACCATCGATGAAGCGCTGAAGGTTCTAAACGATGGCACTCCGCTGTCTTTGAGCAAGGTGGACCTTGGTCCAATCAAGGACCTGGGGCTTTTAACCGCCAAGCCAATCCTGTTTGTATTCAACGTTGACGAGGCAGTCCTAACCAGCCCAGAAAAGCGAGCAGAGCTTGCCGCATTGGTTGCACCAGCCAAGGCTGTGTTCCTAGATGCCAAGGTCGAGTCTGAATTGATTGACCTCAGCCACGAGGAAGCGCAGGAACTGCTTCAGTCACTGGGGCAAGAAGAGTCAGGTCTAGACCAGCTGGCACACGTTGGATTCGAAACTCTAGGTCTTCAGACCTACCTAACCGCAGGACCTAAAGAATCTCGCGCCTGGACCATTCGAAAGGGCTGGAAGGCTCCACAGGCAGCCGGTGTAATTCACACCGACTTCGAGCGCGGCTTTATCAAGGCAGAGGTCGTGTCTTTCGCAGATCTAGACGCAGCAGGCTCGATGGCAGATGCCAAAGCCGCAGGCAAGGTGCGCATGGAAGGAAAGGAATACGTCATGCACGATGGTGACGTGGTGGAGTTCCGCTTCAACGTCTAACCCTCAGCACTCCCGAGATACCTGTAACTTTGCTTCAAAGAAGCAAGGGGCGATGTGAAGAGACTTCTCGGGCTAATCCTGACCATGGTCATTGCCTTGGCGATTAATCCAATAAGTTCTGGAGCTGCTCCAAAACCATTAGTCACTCCTAAAACTGGAGCATCCTGCTCGCCTGTAGGCAAGAGCGTTGTGGTGGGCAATAAGAAGTTCAGCTGTATCAAAAGCGGTAGAAAATCGGTTTGGAATAAGCCGGTTACCATTCCTAAGCCAAAGCCATCAAGCACCGCAGCTCCAGTGCAGCAGCCAACCCTGGAGAATCTGAGCGTTGCGGGGGTGTATGACTTCTCGCGAGCATCGGTTAATGCGGCCATACTGAACAACGGATCCAGCAAGCTAAGCGTTAGTTACTTCGTTGGGCAGAACGTCGCCTCCACCACTCTTGATGCGGTTAGGCCAGATCTCAACCGAGCAATTGATCTTTGGGGTCCAGTATTTGCTCCCACCGATCAAATCAGCATCATTTGGTATGTGCA
>CAZLKR010000023.1:0-22310 GCA_964560155.1 uncultured Aquiluna sp. | reverse complement strand
TCGGCAGGTGTGGTAAAAATGTCTCACGGGCTTTGCCAATAGTGTTCAGTCGTCGGTTTCTTTTTGTGTGCTTCTCTTGATGGGATGCTCGATGTCGCCTTATTGATTTCTGAGATCTCCTGGCCCGGACTGGGTAGGCGCTGGGTCCCTGTAGGCTGACAGTGTCTCTTTCAGATCAACTCCTTGTTCATTGCTGTAAATCATGTCTGTGCACGTTTAGGCTTGCTTACTTGCGTCCCGGGGCTTTTTCGCAATCAGAGCTCCAGAGAGCCCTTGGCGATCAGTTCTTGTCCGGCGAGAGGGAAGAGTCGGTCAGAGTCGATACCTAGCACGAGAGTCGGGCAGGTGATCTGACGAAGTGCTGCCTCAACCGATTCGCGACCCCTGCCGATATCGTGCGAGTTCATCGCCGATACCAAAGTGATGTAGCTATTGGCATCAAAGCGCCTTACGAACTTATTGCCGTGGAAATCCAAGTAGCTCTCCACCGCATACTTGCCATTCTCAGTCAGCGGGCTCACCTTGGATTGCCAGCTGCGACCAAAGCGTTCGTTTAGTTCCTCGGGGGAGCGGTAGTTCAAAAGGGCCATGCGGCGAGCCAGGGCAAGACCCTTGTGGGGGCCAAAGCCAGGCTTCGCCCCGTAGTAATTGCCTTCGGCAAAGTTGCTGTCCGAGCGAATTGCCTCCAGCTGCACGGTGTTGAGTGCAATTTGGTCGGCCGTTGAGTATGGAGGAGCTGCCAGGATGGCTAGTCGCTCTGTAACGGCCGGATTATCGATAACCAGTTCCAGCGCATGCATTCCGGCCATTGATCCACCGACAATGGCAAACCACTTTTCAATCTCAAGTTGCTTGGCAAGCTCAACGAAGGCCTTGGCTTGATCTCTAATGGTCAGCTGGGGGAAGTTTGAACCGTATTCATTTCCCCGAGCATCAAGGGAAGATGGACCGGTCGAACCCTGACAGCCACCGAGCACGTTTGGGGAAACTACAAAATACTTATCGGTGTCAATTGGTAGTCCTGGTCCGATGATGCCGTTCCACCAGCCGGCGGTTGGGTGCGCCTTCGAAGAATTACCAATGGTGTGGCTGTCTCCGGTTAGGGCATGCAACACCAAGATGGCGTTTGACCTATCGCTATTTAGCTCGCCCCAGCTCTCGTAAGCAAGCCGTGCCTTCGAAAGTACCGAGCCAGATTCCAATGCGACATCGAAAACCTCGGTGAATTTTCTATCCCCGAGCGGGTCTCCTGCTAACCAGGCACCGGTGGCAGGAGGTCTTCCGACCAGCTGACGACGCTGCTCCTCGGAAATGAATTCCGAGGGAGCAGAGTCTTCAGAGATCTGGAAGTCCATTATTTTGCCGAGGCAAATCCCTTCTGCAGATCAGCAATTAGGTCCTCGTAGGTTTCTAGTCCAATCGACAGGCGAACTAGTCCCGGGGTCACACCGGTGGTTGCCAAATCCTTCTCGCTCAACTGGGAGTGAGTGGTGGAGGCTGGGTGGATGACCAAGGAGCGGACATCTCCAATGTTTGCCACGTGGCTAAATAGCTCAAGCGCATCTACGAACTTGACGCCGGCTTCTACGCCACCAACGATCTCGAACGAAACGATTGCTCCAGCTCCCTTTGGCGCGTACTTCTGCTGAGCCTTGTTGTAGGCGCTGGAAGCAAGGCCTGCGTAGTTCACGCTCTTTACCTGCGGGTGCTGCTCTAGCCACTGGGCAACCTTCGAGGCGTTGGAAACGTGACGCTCCATGCGAAGGCTCAGGGTCTCGATGCCCTGGATTAGCGAGAAGGCGGTGTCCGGAGAAACCGCTGCACCAATGTCACGCAATAGCTGAACGCGTGCCTTGATGATGTAGGCAATGCCATCGCCAAGTGCCTGGGTGTAAACCACACCGTGGTAGCTAGGGTCTGGCTGAGTTAGTCCCGGGAACTTGTCGGACTTTGACCACTCGAACTTGCCGCCGTCAACAATCGCTCCGGCAACCACGGTGCCGTGGCCACCGAGGAACTTGGTTGCGGAGTGAACCACGATGTCGGCACCGTGCTCGAATGGCTTAATTAGGTAAGGGGTGGCAACGGTGTTGTCCACGATTAGTGGCACGCCGTTCTTGTGTGCGACATCGGCAACCTTGCGGATATCAAGAATTGAAACCTTTGGGTTTCCAATGGTCTCTGCAAAGAACAGCTTGGTGTTAGGGCGAACTGCCGCCTGCCACTCGTTCTCATCGTCCTGGTCCTCTACGAAGGTGACCTCGATACCGAGCTTTGCCAAGGTGTACTTGAACAGGTTGTAGGTTCCGCCATACAAAGTCGAGGAGGACACGATGTGGTCGCCGGCTTCGGCAATGTTTAGCACCGCGATGGTCTCGGCAGCCTGGCCAGAGGAAAGCAGTAGTGCTGCCGTGCCACCCTCCAAAGCCGCGATGCGCTTTTCGGCAACATCCTGGGTCGGGTTCATGATGCGGGTGTAGATGTTGCCAAATTCTGCAAGGCCAAAAAGCTTGCGTGCGTGCTCGGCAGAGTTGAAGGTGTAGGCAGTGGTCTTGTAGATAGGAACCGCGCGAGCGTTGGTGGCTGGATCTGGGGTAGCGCCAGCGTGGATTTGAATTGTCTCAAATCCCCAAGAGGTTGAATCTGACATCGTGTAATCCTTAGAAGTTTTGGTTGGTTATCAAACTATGGACGATTGCACGACGGTGGGCAACCAAAGGTGTAACTGTAGGTAACTTTAGCCCAAGTGATCAAAGGCCAAACTGGCCAAAATACTTGAACACAGTGGCAGCACCGAGTCGTCAAACATCGCCTTGGCACTGTGGTTAGTAGATGCCGTCTCGTGATTGATTTCCGGCGGGCACGCACCAACAAACACGAATGCACCCGGAACTTCGTGCACGATCGATGCGAAGTCTTCGCCACCTGCCATTGGAACCTGCATGGGGATGTAACCCTTTTCGCCAACCAGTGCCTTGGAGACCTTCTCCACGCGGGTAACGGCTGCTGGGTCGTTGACCAACACCTTGGTAGCTCTGCCGAATTCAACAGTCGCGGTCATGCCAAAACCCTCTGCAATCGAGTGGATTAGCTTCGGTGCAAGTTCGTGCAGCAGCTTGGTGTTCTTCTCAGAGAAGGTTCTAACCGTTGCACCGAAGCTTGCCTTGTCGGCAATCACGTTGGTGGTGGCATCGTCTCCGGCACGAATCCAACCGACATTGAGAATCACTGGGTCAAACTGATCGAAGCGCTTATTGAGCATGTTCTGCAGTGCTGAAATGGCTTCGATCATTGGAGTAACAGGATCCTTGGATAGCCAAGGCATCGATCCGTGTCCGCCAGAGCCATGGAAAGTGACGTGTAGGTCGCCGGCGCTCGCCATTAGCGGCCCAGGCTTACATGCAATCGCACCGATTGGCATTGAGGTGAAAACGTGCAAGCCATAGGCAGCAACTGGACGCTCACCACTTAGTTCTAAAAAGCCCTCTTCAATCATCACGTCTGCTCCGTGGTGACCCTCTTCGCCGGGCTGGAACCAGATCACAACTGTGCCCGAAAGCTCATCTTTGTGAGTTGCCAAAAGGTGAGCAGCACCGACGCCGGCTGCCATGTGAAGGTCGTGACCGCAGGCGTGCATAAAACCATTGGTGGATGCGAAATCTAGCCCGGTCTCTTCTTTGACCGAAAGTGCGTCCATGTCGGCGCGCAGCAGCACGGTGGGTCCTGGCTTGCCACCTCTGATAACTAGTCCAATCGAGTTGAGGCCTTTACCCAGGTGAATCTCACCCAGTCCATGAATGGACTGCAGAATTCGCTCTTGGGTCTTTGGCAGATTCAGCCCGAACTCTGGGATTTGATGCAGGTCACGTCTAATACCGACGAGGGTCTCTTTGTACTTACTGGCTTCTTGCAGTAATTCGGTAGGACTTGGCATCATTGCTCCTTTTTGTTCGCTATACCATCTTGGCACTTTTACTATGGAGGAATGTTCGTAAAGCAACTTCATCCAATCTGGCGAGCGCTACTCGCCGATCAATTGGAGTTGTTGGCAGCAATCGAGCAGCGAGTTTTGCAGGACCCGAGCTCAATCCCCACTAGCGAGAACATTTTGCGGGCCTTCCATTTGCCACCACAGGACTACCGTGTCCTAATTGTTGGCCAAGACCCATACCCAAATCCAGAGCATGCTATTGGGCTCAGCTTCGCCGTCCCAAAAGACACTAAGCCACTGCCGCCGACCCTTAGCAATATCTTCAAAGAGCTTCGCAGCGACCTAGGGGAGCAGGTTGTTAGAACCGGGGATATCGCACCCTGGTCAAAGCGCGGTGTGATGCTGCTAAATCGTCACCTAACCACGCAAGCCAATAACACCGCAGGGCATCTGGATCTTGGCTGGGCAGAATTCACCACAGCTGCGGTTAGGGGCTTGCAGCAAACCCTGGGACCAAAGTTGGTTGCGATTTTGTGGGGTCAAAGGGCTAATGAGCTAAAGCCGGTGCTGGATCAGGCAACGATCATTTCCTCACCTCACCCATCGCCACTTTCTAGCTACCGAGGCTTCTTTGGCTCGAAGCCATTTTCTAAGTGCAACACTGCGCTTTTAGAGTTGGGCCTTAGCCCAATCGACTGGAGCGCATAGGTGGTGGATTCCGAAACCCGCTGGCGGATGGTCCGCAAGCTAAAGCAGCGCGGTGCTGAACCTGAGCGACCAGTGAGTATTCGAGATGCCAAGTTTGAAGATCTTCCAGCCATCAAAGATCTCTACAACTACTTCATTCGCAACACCGTGGTCACCTTCGATGACAAGCCGCTAGATCTGAACCACTGGCAGCAAAAGCACGAAATGCTAGCCAAGTTCGATTTGCCGTTTCTGGTTTTGGTGCGTGGGGATATCGAGGTAATCGGTTTTGCCTATGTCGCACCCTGGCGCCAGCGCAGCGGATACCTAAAGGTGGTTGAGAATTCTATTTACCTATCTGCTCCGGCAACCGGCAAAAAACTTGGCACCTTACTACTTGGTGAGTTGATCACTCGCTGCAAAGCAATTGGCATCAAGGAGATCATTGCGGTCATCGCCGATCGCGGAGCGGACGCATCAATCCGCCTTCACACCAAACTGGGTTTCCAGGAACAAGGCCACTTGGCGAAGGTTGGAACTCGATTTGGAAAGCCAATTGGCAGCTTTTTGCTTTCGCTAAACCTGACTCGCTAGCGAATCTGAGCTACGCGAACATCCTTTACCTGCTCTTTTAGTTGAGTCAGGGCATTTCGGGGAAGCTTCGAATCGGTAATCACAACATCGGCCTGCTCAAAGCTTGCAAAGGACGAGAAACCGCGAACTCCCCACTTGGTGTGATCGGCCAGCACCACACACTTTTGGCTGCGACGCAAAACCTCGCGGTTGGTTTCGGACTCAACCAAATTTGGTGATGAGAAACCAAACTCGCTGTCCATGCCTCGGGTGCCCATGAACACCAGATCCAAGTTGAAGCGCGAGAAAACCTCAGCCGTGATATTGCCAACCAGTGAGTCGGTTGGGGTGCGAACACCACCGGTGAGCACCACGGTTTGATCTGCACGCGGGTTCTGGGCAAAGAGATCTGACACCGGAACCGAGTTGGTCACAATCGTGATGCTAGGGGAATCCTTCAAAAGCTTTGCCAGTGCATAAACACTGCTGCCACCCATAAGCGCAATTGCCATACCTGGGCGGACCAGGTCAAAGGCCAACTTGGCGATGCTGTCCTTGGCTGCCTGTTCCTTCTGGCTGGTGGAGTCAAAGGTTGGCTCAAGGGTAGAGCTGAGCGAGTTTGAAGTGACACCGCCGTGCACCTTGTCCACCATGCCCTGGGCTGCAAGAGCCTCAACATCGCGACGGATGGTGACCTCGGAAACTTTTAGTTTTTCGGCAAGGTCGGCGATGCGAATGGCACCGGCGAGCGCAACCTCTTCGAGGATGCGAGCTTTGCGTTGAGCAGCTAACACGGCCGACCTTTCTACTAGCGATAAAGATTACTCATGCTGTTGCGATTTTGAACGATTTTTTATTAACGCTCTGATTACTTTTGTCGCTTTTGCTTCGAAAAAGTTCGAATCGCTAATAGTCTTGACCAAAATCAAGCAGTGGATACCGCAAAATTATTCTCGGGAACCCAGTCGATTTAGGGATGCAGCGTTGGCCAAACAGGATTTTGTACACCTCACGCAGGATGGTGTCTCGCTGCTGATTGACCTCTCCCGCGATACTGCTGAAATCGTGCACTGGGGCAAGGCACTAGGAAATCTTTCCAACATTGGAAATTTCTCTAAAGCCGCCATGGAGCCGGTTGCCCACGCGGAACTAGATGATCCGATGTATCAATCGATTTGGCGCGAGAACTCTAGGGGCAACACCGGGCTGCCGGCGCTGCTGGGTCACTCCAGCGGAAAGCGTTTTTCGCAGAAGTTTGAGATTGTTTCTGTGGAGCAAACCTCCACCAGCGCCACCATCACCGGTCGCGACGATCACGCACAGCTTGAAATCAAGAATCACTATCGCTTTCTAGGTGCAGGTGTTTTGGGCGTAACCCAAACGATTTCCAATCTCGGCTCAGAGGCCTTCACGCTCAACGAGCTGAATGTTTTCATGCCGCTACCAGACCAGGCTGCTGAGTCGATGGACTTCACCGGTCGCTGGGTAAACGAGCGTCAAATGCAGCGCCGGGATATCCAGCCGGGACAGTTTGTTCGCGAGGAGCGCGAGGGAAGAAGCTCGCACGACTACACCATCATGCAATACGCCCTAACCCGCGATGCTGGTTACCAAACCGGCGAAGTTTGGGGCTTAGGGATCCTCTTCTCTGGTAACTCCAAGCACATCATTGAGCGTCAGCAATCTGGCCGCACCTTTATTGCAGCCGGTGAGCTGCTGTTGCCAGGCGAAGTGATCCTTGAGCCGGGCGAGCACTTCGAATCTCCCGAGGTGGCAGCGGTTTACTCTTCAGCTGGAATCGATGGCACCACAAACCGGATCTACTCCTGGCTTCGCTCGCGTCCAAACCACCCGACCAACATCCGCCCAAGACCACTGACTTTGAATGTTTGGGAAGCGGTCTACTTCGATCACAATCTCGAGAAGCTTTCGCAATTGGCTGAGGTTGCCCAGCGAATCGGAGTCGAGAGGTTCGTTCTGGACGATGGCTGGTTTGGCTCCCGCAGAGATGACACAAAGGGCTTGGGTGACTGGGTAGTTTCCAAGGACGTTTGGCCCCAGGGACTTGGTCCACTGATTGAGAAGGTTCACGCCTGCGGCATGGAGTTTGGTCTTTGGTTCGAGGGTGAAATGCTCAACCCGGATTCCGATATCTATCGCGAGCACCCGGACTGGATTTTGAAGGCGGGGGATCGCGTTCCACCTGCCGGAAGACGCCAGCACGTGGTGGATATTACAAACCCAGCTGCCTATAAGCACCTGTTTGATCAGGTGGACAAGGTGTTGAGCGAGAACGACATCGCCTACATCAAGTGGGATCACAATAAGTTCTTGCTGGAGCCAGCAAGCAATGGCATCCCAGCGGTGCACGAGCAAACCAAAGCGATTTACCGGTTCTTTGATGAGCTAAAGAAGCGTCACCCAGGCCTTGAGATTGAGTCCTGTGCATCGGGTGGTGGTCGCATCGATCTTGGCATGGCGATGCACGCCGATAGGTTCTGGACCTCGGACTGCAACGATGCCGCTGATCGCCAAAGGATCCAGCGCTACACCCAGTTTGCTATACCACCGGAGCTGCTCGGATCCCACATTGGACCTACAAAGTCCCACACCACATTGCGAGTTCACGAACTCTCATTCCGAGCCGTTACCGCCTTGTTTGGCCACGCGGGACTGGAGTGGGATATCACGCAGTGCAGCGAGGAAGAACTCGCGCACCTTGCAAGCTGGGCCAGCTACTACAAGGCAAATCGTGACCTACTGCACTCCGGCAACATGGTGCGGGTCGACCGAGTGGATGATTCCAGCTTTGTTCACGGCGTGGTGGCCAAGGATCAGCGCAAGGCGATCTTCGCCTACGCCGCACTTGGCACGCAGGGCGGCTCAAGACCAGCTGGTATTCGCTTTGCCGGGTTGAATGAATCCGCCAGCTATCGAGTGCGCGCGGTATTCCCGGCAGGAGAGCCAAAGTTCTTGCAGCGTGCTCAGGTGCAGTGGCTTGAGGGCATTGAACTTACTGGCACTGCACTTATGCACATGGGCCTGAGGGCTCCAATTTTGTTCCCTGACAATGCGTTCCTAATCGAGATAGAGGCAATCTAAATGCTGAACCTAGAAAAACTCCACTTTGGTGGCGACTACAACCCAGAGCAGTGGAGCAAGGATGTCTGGACTCAAGACATCACCCTGATGCAGAAGGCCGGTGTGAACCTGGTCTCGCTTGGTATTTTCTCCTGGGCGAAGCTAGAACCTAGCGAGGGTAAGTATGACTTTGCTTGGCTTGACGAGGTTGTTGAGCTTTTGCACAAAGGTGGAATCAGCATCGACATGGCAACCGCCACTGCATCTCCTCCAGCCTGGATGACGCTTGCCTACCCAGAAGTACTGCCGGTGAACTTCGATGGCGTTCGCCTAGCCCATGGCGGAAGGCAGCAGTACTGCGCCGCCAGCCCGGTGTATCGCAAGAAGGCCGCTGCCTTGGTTGAGCAGATCGCTAAGCGCTATGCCAAGCACCCAGCGGTTGTGATGTGGCACGTAAACAACGAGTACGGCTGCCACGCTCCCTACTGCTACTGCGATAACTCAAGATCAGCTTTTGTTGACTGGCTCAAGAAGAAGTACGACTCGATCGAGGACCTAAACCACGCTTGGGGCACTGACTTCTGGTCACAGCGCTACTACAAGTGGAAAGAGATCGTGGTTCCAAAGCGCACCCCGGATGGCACTCACCCAAACCCGGGACAGCAGCTTGACTTCAAGCGCTTCTCCTCGGATGTCACTTTGGAGCTCTACAAGATGGAGCGCGACATCATCCGCAAGTACGACCGCAAGAACCCAATTACCACCAACTTCATGTCGATGAAGTACACCTATGCGATGGACTACTTTGCCTGGAGCAAGGAAGTTGATTTTGTTTCAACCGACCACTACCTAGCTCAGCACGATCCGCTAAACCACATCGATCTGGCCCAGCAGGCAGACCTAACCCGTGGTTTCGCAAATGGTAAGCAGTGGCTACTTATGGAGCACAGCTCTTCTGCCGTGAACTGGCAGCCAAGAAACTACGCCAAGACCCCAGGTCAGGAAAAGCGCAATTCCCTCAGCTTTGTAGCTCGCGGTTCGCAGGGAGTCATGTACTTCCAGTGGCGTCAGGGCCAGGCTGGTTCTGAGCGCTTCCACTCGGCGATGGTTCCACACGCAGGTGAGGACACCAGGGTATTCCGCGAGGTCAGTGAACTTGGGGCACTTCTCAAGGCTCACCCAGAGATCTCCGGTCACCCGACCAACAAGGCCAAGGTTGCCATGGTCTATGACTATGAGCAGTTCTGGGTCATGATGCAGGCCAACATGCCGACCGAGGACATGAGCTACCCAAACACCGTTGCCAACTGGTATCGCGCGATGTGGGAGCTTGGCATCCAGGTTGACTTCGTGCCTGCCTATGCGGATCTTGCAACCCTCAAGCAGTATGAGTTGGTTCTGATGCCGATGGTTCACATGCTTAGCGATGAAGAAGAGAAGACCTTCACTCAGTACGCAACCTCTGGCGGCAACCTAGTGGTCGGTTACTACTCCAACATCTCTAGCCGTACCGGTCGCGTAAAGCTCGGTGGCTACGGTGGCAACTTGGTCAAGGATGTCATCGGCGTTTACGTCGAGGAGTTCTACCCACTGCGTCCTGAGACCTCAATCAAGCTATCCAATGGCCTAGATGCAACGCTGTGGTCTGAGCTTTCTCGCCTAAATGGTGCGGAGCTGGTTGCTTCCTTCCAGGGCAGCGATGTCGATGGTTCGGTAGCGATTGCCAAGCGCAACCTCGGTTCATCAACCGGCTGGTATCAGGGCACTGAGCTGACTATCGATTCTCAGAAGAGCTTCTTCGCGGAGGTCGCATCTCAGCTCGGCATTACCTCTGAAGGTGGTAACGGTATTGAGGTATTGCACCGCGGTCCATACCGATTCGAGATTGACCACAACAGCAACGCTGTGCAGGTCACCAAGAGCTAGTTGCTAAAAAGCAAAAAGCCCTGAGATCACTCTCAGGGCTTTTTCTTTGTGCGGGTGAAGGGACTTGAACCCCCACGCCTCTCGGCGCCAGAACCTAAATCTGGTGCGTCTGCCAATTTCGCCACACCCGCATGGAACTCAGAAAGCTTAGCGGATTTTTGCCGCTGTGGAAAACCCCAAGCAGGAAATCTTGGGGCTTGGAAAACTTCACCCATGTCGACCCTCAGCCAATTAGTGCAGCGAGCCAGAGAGCTTGTTGTGGCCAAAGATGCCGAGGTTGAGCGGGCAATTTCTATGGCGGTAGATGAAATTGCAGAAAAGGCAACTGGCCCAATCGCAGAAACCGAACTGCAGGTTCTGGCAAGGCAAGAGCTCACCGGCTTCGGTGCTCTCCAGCCCTTTTTGGATGATCCAGAGATTGAAGAAATCTGGATCAATCGCCCAAATCAGATTCACTACTTCTCTACCCAGCACCATGTGGTGGAACTCGAACTATCAGCGAACCAAATCAGAAACATCACACTGCGAATGCTTGCCTTCTCAGGTCGCCGAGTGGATCGACTTACCCCTTACGTCGATGCCAATCTGCCGGATGGCTCAAGACTGCATGTGGTTATCCCAGAGCTGACCAAAGACAGCTGGGCCATAAACATCCGCAAGTTTCGATCGGGGCGAATCACGGTACAAGAGCTAGAGAGCCTTGGCACGCTAAAGCCGAGTCAGCGCAAGATTTTAGAAGCAGCCATGCAGAGCCAGCAGAGCATTTTGATTGCGGGAGCAACTCAAGCCGGAAAGACCACCTTGCTAACCGCGCTGCTTGCCGAACTCGGTCCTCATGAGCGCTTGATCTCATGCGAGGACACCTTTGAGCTCGCCATCGATCACGATGACTGGGTTGCAATGCAGGTGAGACCAGCAACCGCAGAGGGCACCAGAGAGATTGGCCTTCGCGAGCTGGTAAAGCAATCGCTTCGCATGCGTCCCTCACGTCTGGTGATCGGTGAGGTAAGAGGTGCGGAGGCACTAGACATGCTGGTTGCTCTCAACTCCGGAATCCCTGGCCTGTGCACACTGCATGCCGACTCCGCTAAGGCGGCCCTTCAGAAACTGCTAACCCTGCCGCTATTGGCGGGGGAGAACATCACGGATAAGTTCTTGCGCCCGACAGTGTTGGGAGCCTTTGACCTGGTGGTGTTTTGCAAGCGGCTTCCTGACGGATCACGCGTTGTCTCAGAGATCTTGGAGGTAAGCGGTGAAGTTCTATAGCAATCTGCTTGCGTTAGCTGGGTTAGCTGAGCGAAAGCGCGAGATCAGTTTGCTAATTGGCATGGCGGCTCTTGGGGCAGGCCTCGTTCTCTACATCTTTACTGGAGTGTTGGGGCTGGCCGTTTGCTTTGGACTCCTGGTGGTGGCCACCGGGTTAGAGATATTGCGGTTGCGGGGTGAGGCTAGGCAGCGGGCCTTTGATTCGAGTTGGCCTCAGGTTTTTGACAGCTTCCAATCCGGGGCAATCAGTGGCATTGGGCTTAGAGAGCAGCTCGACTACCTATCCAAAAAGGGCCCAAGTGCTCTACGGCAAGAGTTTCTGCACCTGCTGGAGCTTTACGAGGCTGGTTACGAAGTAGACCGACTAATGCCGGTGATGCGAATTCGATTCGCTAATCGCCACGCGGATTTTCTGGCCCTACTGATTGAGCTTGATAGCGAATTAGGAGGTCACGGAATGGCGGTTACCTTCCAGCGAGCCGCTGTGCAAGTGAGAAAAGAACAGGGGGAGTTGGCTCAACTCTCGGCCAAGCAGGGTTGGGTTTCCGCCAGTGCAAAGATGGCGCTATTGGCACCTTGGCTAATTGCATTGGTATTGGTCCAGCTGCCGCAAAACAGGGAGGCTTTCGCGACCGAGCTAGGTGCATTGATTCTCGTTCTTGGGCTCGCTATGAGCCTGGTCGCATACGCCCTTGTTAATCGTCTTGGTCGATTGCCACTTCCAGGCAGGGTACTAAATGGCACTCAGTGATCGATTACTAGCCGCACACCAAGAACCGCTCCCACCTAAAGTGCGGCTGAATCTGGAAATTGCTTTTGCTCGGATCAGAAAGCAGTTTGCGAGTCGCAGCCTCTCAGGTGCGCAGACGCAATTTGCAGATGTGGCATTGGCATTCTCGCTGCTTTTGGAGAATGGCCTTCCGGTCGCGGTAGCAATTCGTTGGCTGCAACCGCGGCTAAGAGGTGTATGGCATGAGGCCTTTGGGTTAGTGGTAGCGAACCTTGACTTGGGTGCAGACCTGGTTGAGGAACTTGGCGAACTCGCGAAGCGAATTCCGATTAGTGATCTGGAGGAGTTTTGCCAAAAACTACAGGTCTCTATAGAGCGCGGAACTCCTATCGCACATCAAATCTCTCAGCTTTCTGAATCTATCCAGCAGCAGGTCATTAAGAACCTGATTAGAAGAGCTGGTCAGAACGAAACCAAGATGCTGATTCCAACCATCTTTCTGATCCTGCCGGTCACAGTGCTCTTTGCCATCTTCCCCTCGCTACTTGTTTTGCAATCCGGATATCGATGAAAGGAAAAACATGAAAAAACTAATCAGCTCAGATCGGGGAGATGTTCCAGGCTGGGTTTTGATCACCCTTATGACCGCGGGACTTGTGGTCGTGATCTGGGCATTCGCCGCACCTGCCCTGCAAGGTGTCTTTGATGAGGCCCTGGATCGAGTGGTCTCATTTTGAGCGATCGAGGTAGTGCCGTGATTTCGGCACTGGCAGGTATCACGCTGGCTACCACTGTGACGGTCACCACTTTGGCCCTTGGGTTATCGGCAGTGAACGTCATGGTGATTAGTGATGCCGCAATAGATGCCGCTCAACAGGCAGCTCTAGCAAAGTCCTCGACCAAGAACGACTACCTCCTCAAGCTTGTGAAGAAGAGAGTGCCATCGATGGTTTCGGTTCGAGTGAGTGAGGTCTCCGACGTCGCTACAACCAAATACAGAGTTGAAGGTCAGTTGCCGGGTCTTGGATTCCTCTCCGGCCTTACCCAGGTGAGCGTGGAAGTCTCTGCAGCCAATGAAGCGATCCTCTGACTCTGGTTCTAGCCCACTCGAACTTGTCGTACTCACCGCTTTGTTGGTTTTGCCAGTTGGGCTTGCAACGGCTGTTTATCAGCAACTAGGTGATGAGCTGGCAGCTGAGTCGATAGCGAGGCACGCTTTGCGCTATGCGATGCTCGAGAGCCCAGCGAGACCAAGCCAAGCGCTAGCAGGTGCAGTTGAAGTCTTTGCAGATGACTGGCTGGTTGAGGTTGATGACTACAGGTACTGGTGCAGTTTGAGTTGCTCACTGGTGACTTTAGAAATCACCATCGGCGATGCAGTTGCTATTCAGACCATGGGGCTTCCCAGAACATGAACGAACGTGGCAGCCTGGCGATTTTGGTGGCGGGGTACATGGCTTTGATCCTGACCCTGTTTATAGGCGGCTTTGCTGTCGCCTTGGCGCTGATCGCCCAGAACAGAATTCAAGGTGTGGCCGATTCGGCAATCCTCTATGCGCACGATCGTGCGGCGGTTAGGGGAGTCCCTAACCCTCACAAACTGCAGCAGGCGGCGGCAAGCTTTCTATCAAATGCACCGAGCGCAAAGCAGTTGGAGCTATTGAGCTTTGAGACTTCGGTGGCTGGAGTGAAATCCACTCTCGTGCTCTGTGCCAGTCACATTGACCCGATGGGGAAGTACCTTGCAGGAAAGATCTGCAAGGCGGCAAATGCCGAGAGCTTCTTAGTTCACTGATTGATGGTCAGGTGCGTGGATAGGAAGGTATTTCCAAAACAGATACGCACCGTAGAAATTCAATACTCCGGTGATTGCTAATGCGGCAGGGAGTGCAATCAAGGCAGTTAGAGATGCGATCATCAAAGGTGCCAACACCACTCCACCTGAGGTGAGCATTCGGAAGGCGGCCAAGAATTCGCTTCTGGCACCATCCGGTGCCATGTCTGCGCCCAACACCATGTTTATGCCGGCGCTCGCGGCATTAGCTAAGGCGGTAACAGCTGCCAGTATCCAGAAGGTTGCTAGATCGGTGACCATGAAGGCAAATAGGTATGAGATACCTAGCGCGAAGAGAGTTGGAACCGATGACCAGAACTTACCCCAGCGATTCATGATCAATCCAGAGACATAGAACAGTGCGAAGTCGATGGCACCGGTCACTCCAAATATCAATGAGGCGGTAGCAGCATCAATACCCAGCTGGATTGCAAGAAGCGGCAGCCCAATCATTCGAATGGTGCGCCCGGCGGAGATGATTGCCGATGCCACACCCAGGGTCAATAGCTTTGCCTTCTCGCGCTTAGCGACGGCCCAAACATTGCCATGCTGACCCGAAGGTGAGGATTGCAATCTGGAGGCTGGAACAGTTGTGACGGCAATTAAGGCCGCGAGGCATAATCCGCTGGCAACCAGATATGCAGCCTCAGTCCCAAACTGCGCAACCGCCAAAGAACCCAGAATCGGACCCAGGGCTGCACCTCCTCTAAAGGAGCCGCCTAGCAAAGACATTGCCTTGGCGCGATGCAGCACAGGAACCTGAGCGGCCAGCATCGAGTGCCTAGAGAGTCCAAAGAGCGAGAACATCGCTCCAAAGCCCATGGCAATCAGCAATAGCTGCCAATAGCCAAGATTTAGAAATCCCAAGAATCCAAACACCGAGGCCACCAGTGTGGCCAGAATCATAGAGGTGCGTTCACCCAAACGATTCACAATTGTTGATGCTGGCAACTCAAACAAGAAGGTTCCGAGCATGGCAGCAGCGGTAACCGCCCCGGCTGCCGCGAGATCAAAACCAAACTCGGTTGCGCTAGCGGGGAGAATCGGGAGCAGTGCACTTAGTGCAGCTTCAAACAAAAGTGACGGCAAATAGATAGGTAGCGCTAGTTGGCGTTTTTTGAAGTTGTCAGTCAATCGAGGCTCGCTCTCGACTGCCAAAGTACGCAGCACCAACAATGAGCACTCCAGACACCGCCAATAGCCAGGTCAGCTGTTTGCCGGTGGCAATTAGTAGCAGGGTTGTTGATAGTAAAGGTGTGAGGAAGGAGAGCAGCCCTAGTCGCTGAGGATCCCCATTCTTGAGCGCGTAATCCCAAAGATAGAAGGCACCACCGAGTGGACCAAGACCTAGGACTAGAAGTAACAGCCACTGCGAGGTGGTCGGATTGACCGGGGCTTCAAAGACAAAGTGGGCAACCAGAGCCAATAGGCCAGATACCAAAGCGAACAAACCGACCGCTGAGCTATCAAAGTGTGGCACCCGCTTGGTAAGAAGCGAATAGGTGGCCCAGATCACAGCCGCTAGGAATGCGAAGAGATAACCGACAACGCTCCCCGAAGTCATTTCTCCACCGGAGGTGATTGCTAGGGCAGCCCCCAGAAAGCCAATTAGGGCCGCAATGACGTGCTTTGCTCGAAGCGATATTCCAGTTAGGAATATTGGAGAAAGCACTACCAACAGCAGCGGCCAAAGGTAATTAATCAAATTTGCCTGGATTGCGGGAGCTAGCTGTAAGGCGGCAAATAGCGCGGCGTGAAATCCAAAAAGACCATAAACCCCAACCAGCAATGTCTTTGGCGGGACCTTTAAGCGCGATAGCTGCCCTCGACTAACAGCAATAGAGATGAGTGAGCCAATTAAAAGTCCCGAACCGGTGACGAAAAAGGGAGGCAAGTTACCCAGAATTGCGCTGATGGGAGCAAGCGTCGACCACAGGACAATAGCCGCCAATGCGGCCGTTTCTGCGCGGGAAATCACGCCTTTGAGTCTAGTGCGGTGATGCCAGTAGTCACTTAGGAGAAACCGCTTACAGCAACTAGGTAAATGGCCGGACAACAATAAGTGTCTAAAAATTACATATTTAGTTTTATAAGTCTCAACTTTCGGTGTAACCTCAAACAAGTTTCCTTCATTAGATCTCCTAATGACTGGGGAACGGTACCTAACTCAAAGGAGAGAAACATGAAGTTCTCGCGCATTATCCGCGTGGCAGCTATCGCCGCCGTTGGTGTCCTTGGCACCTCTGGCTTGGTAGCTCCTGCTGGTGCAGCAGACCGCACCTTGGTGAGAATTGCGGAAAGCAACGTCCGCACCTCGCTTAACTCATCGCACAGCGACCACAACCTGGTTGAAAACGGCACCGTTGCCTACCTGACTGGTGCAGGTTTCAACTACTACAACAACAAGTCTCAGCTAGTCAGAGAGACCAAGTTCGGTACTTACCGAATCGTCAAGGAGAAGCCACTAACCATCGAGACCAAGATCAACAAGGGTCTAGTTTGGTCAGACGGTACTCAGATTGACGCTTACGACTTGCTAGAGCCATGGGTAGCTAACTCCGGTCACTTCGACAACGTAGCTCAGGGTGTTTACTGGGACGCTGTTGGCAAGGGTGGCGGTTGGGAGAAGGTCACCAAGTTCCCAGCTATCTCTGCAGACAGCTTGACCGCTACTTGGACCTTCGACGAGTTTGACTCCTCATGGGAGCTATTCTTCGGAATCGGAAAGCCAGTACACGCTCTAACTCAGTTGGCTTACCCAACCTTGAGCGATGGACAGGCAAAGGCTCGTTTTGTAAACGCAGTTAAGAAGAAGGACTGGAAGACCCTGAAGGCTATTGCCGACCAGTGGAACACCGCCTACAACTTCATCGACACCAAGCCAATTGACGCAACCACCAACCCTAACCTGTTGATCGTTGCTGGTGCCTACACCATCCAGAGCTCAGTACCTGGAAAGTCAATGACTTTGGTTGCGAACCCGCTTTACAAGGCTGGTCCTAAGCCAACCATCAAGACCATCCAGCTAGTCACCATTCCAGACTCGACCGCTATGGGTCAGGCACTGGCAAACGGTGAGGTTGACATCATTGCTCCTCAGGCAACTGCGGCATTGGTTAACACTCTTAAGGCACAGCCAAACACCACCGTTTACGGTTTCGGTGCGGCTACCTACGAGCACCTTGACGTAGACCTAAAGGGTCCAGCTTGGGCAGGTATGTCTGCAGCTAAGGCAAACGACCTACGTCGTGCGCTACTGCTAACCATCCCTCGTCAGGAGATCGTTGACAAGCTAGTGAAGACCATTAACCCTGCGGCTAAGGTCCTAAACTCAATCACTCCTTACTTCAACGCAGACCCTAACCACGCGAAGATGTCCGCCACCAGCGGTGTAAAGCCTTACACCGACACTGAGGCAAAGCGTCTAGACGCAGCTAAGGCACTGCTAGCCAAGCACGGTTACTCAACCGCAAACCCATTGAAGCTAACCCTTCACTGGGGTGGCCCAACCAACGAGCGTCGCAAGAACACTTCTGCGCTAATCGTTGCAGCGGCTGCAAAGGTTGGTATTGAGATCACCAGCAAGCCATCCGCAGTATGGAGCCAGGAACTTGGAAACAACAAGTCTGACCTTCAGTTCTTCGCATGGTCTCAGACCTCAACCGTGTTCACCGGCCTACGTACCATCTACGGTATTGCGGACGATGGCAAGCCACGTAACTCAAACTACATTGACTGGCTAAACCCAACTGTTGACAAGGCACTTGCTCGCCACAGCGACGAGATCCTTACTGCAGCTGACGCTTTCAAGGTAAACCAGACCTTCGAGAAGGAATACTTCAAGGATGCTGTTGGTCTACCTCTGTTCCAGTGGGCTTCGATTGCAGCTGCAACCAAGACCCTAAAGAACGTGAAGCCATCCGCTCTGTCTCCACAGATCGTATGGAACTTCTGGGAGTGGAAGTACTAGTCAGCAGTAGCTGATTTAACCGAATGGCCCCGTGCATGCACGGGGCCATTTCATTTCCCTAAGTGGGGTATGATTTTCTAGTTATTGCACAGAGAAGGACAAAGCGGTCTTGATTCAATACATACTTCGGCGCATAGGTGCCCTTCTATTGGTCCTTCTGGGCTCAAGCTTTTTGATCTACAACCTGACAGCCATCTCTGGTGACCCACTAGAGGATCTTCGTCTTTCCACTGAGCCCAACGCACAGATTCTGCTGCAGCAGGCCATCGAAAAACTTCAGCTGGATGTGCCGCCTCCGGTTCGTTACTTCAACTGGCTGCTCGGCATCCTCGGTCTAACCGGCGTTGGCTCCACCTTCGGTCTAACCGTTGAAGGTAGCGCTGTAATCGACATTATTGGTTTGGCTATCCCGATCACCATTCGCCTGGTTATCATCTCGACCATTTTGTCGATCGTCATCGGTATCTCGATCGGTATCATCAGCGCACTGCGTCAGTACAGCCGCTTTGACTACTCGATCACCTTTGTGGCGTTCTTGTTCTTCTCTCTTCCAATTTTCTGGGTAGCGGTATTGCTCAAGCAGTTCGCGGCTATTGAGTTCAATAACTTCCTGTATGACCCGGTAATTCCGTTGAACTGGATGATCGGCTTCGCCTTTGTTGGAGCCTTCATTTTCGCGGGAATCGTTGGAGCAGATCGCAAGCGTTTCTTCATCACCCTGGCTGGTGCATTTGCCTTGAACTTTGCGGTGCTGTCCTACATTTCGGCCACCGGCTGGTTGCTGACGCCATCGCTTGGACCACTCATGATCACCGTAATGTCAATCGGTATCGCTTTTGGTGTCACCCAGCTATCAACCGGTATTGCTAACCGTCGAGCGCTTTTCATCTCACTGGGCCTAGCTGCGGCGACTCCAGTCTTTTACTTCATAATGCAGCCAGTATTCAGCGAGACCTTCGAAGGTTCGACGATGTTGCTTTTGGCACTTGCGACCCTTGCGGTTGGCTATGTGGTTGGTTTTGCATTCGGTGGGGACGACAAGGGCCCAGCGGCTCGAACCGGAATGATCGTCGCCTTCCTAAGTGCTGGTCTGATTGTGCTGGACCGCTTCATGCAGAGCTGGGATGACTACTACAACAACGAGTGGATCTTCGGTCGCCCAATCGCAACCGTTGGAGACTCAAAGCCTGACATTGGCGGTGACTTCTGGATGATGGGTGTGGATGCTTTCTCTCACCTATTGCTACCAACCGCAGCTTTGATGCTGGTATCGGTGGCGGGTTACGTTCGCTACTCAAGAGCGTCGCTACTTGAGGTTTTGAACCAGGATTACATCCGCACCGCACGCGCCAAGGGTCTAACAGAGCGCACCGTGATCATGCGCCACGCCTTCCGCAACGCGCTTATCCCATTGACCACCATCATGGCATTTGACTTTGCGGGCATCCTAGGTGGTGCGATCATCACCGAGCAGGTCTTCGCCTGGCGCGGTATGGGAACCCTGTTCAATACAGGTTTGGCTAAGTTCGACCTCAACCTCGTGATGGCTGTGGTTCTTATCACCAGCATCTCAGCGCTGCTGTTCAACCTAATTGCAGACCTGGTCTATTCGGCCCTGGACCCAAGAATTCGAGTGACTAAGTAATGAGCGAAAAAGACATGAATCTAGACAACGAAGCCAAGGGTTCTGAGGACTCTCTAGAGCAGCGCGAAACCGCCGGCCTATCCCAGGGGCAAATCGTTCTCCGCCGCTTTGTACGCCACCGTGCAGCGATGATTTCGCTGTTCGTGTTGGTGTTCATCATCCTGTTTGTCTTCACCGCCGGTGGATTAGCGTTGGGCACCAACGAAAACCCAATCCGTGTCATGGGTTGGTGGAAGTGGGACTTTACCGACATTCCGCCACTTCAGGGGCTAATGGGTGAACCAACTCTTGACGTTTTCCCAGAGTTTATTGATGGCACTGGCATGGCGATTGGCGACCACCCATTCGGGCAGGACTCAATCGGTCAGGACTACTTCGCACTGGTAATTCGTGGAGCGCAGCAGTCAATTACCGTGATGTTCATCATCGGCATTGTTGCCGCGTTCCTTGGAACCGTGATGGGCGCAATCTCCGGCTTCTTTGGCAAGTGGGTTGACCAGCTCATCATGAGATTTGTCGACCTGTTGATCACCATCCCAACCCTGATCATCGGTGCTGTAATCGGTATTCAGATTGGAAACCTAGGTGTGTTCTTCCTTGCACTGTTCCTAGGTCTGGTTTCTTGGACAGGTCTATCTCGTCTGGTTCGCGGTGAGTTCCTAACTCTGCGAGAGCGTGAGTTTGTGGATGCCGCTCGTGTTGCCGGTGCATCGAACCTGCGAATCATTTTCAAGCACATCTTGCCAAATGCCATCGGCGTCGTGATTGTGTCTGTGACCCTTCTGATGTCCGGAGCGATTCTTTTGGAAACCGCACTTTCTTACCTAGGCTTCGGTGTCGTTGCTCCTGACACCTCGCTGGGAGCTTTGATCTCCACCAACCAGGACGCCTTCGTGGTTTACCCATGGTTGTTCTGGTGGCCAGGTCTATTCATCGTGACCATCGCACTTTGCATCAACTTCATTGGTGACGGTCTTCGTGATGCCTTTGACCCACGTCAGAAGCGTCGCATTAGTCGCAAGGATCGTGCTAACGCGAAGCTTGCGAAGAAGCAGTCCTAGATATGAGTCGCAACCAAAACCAGCAGTGGCACGACCACGCTTGCGATACCCAGCCAATTGGGCTTGGTGCTCCAGGTGAGGTTCTGGGTGTTGCCATCCTCGATGGCTTTTCTGATTTGGTAGGCCAAGGAGCCGGAAACCGAGCTGGGGAGATCTCCCGGGCGAACGGACTGCCCCTCTTTGAGTCCAAGGAATCTAAAGTCCTCTGGAGAAGCACTGCGATGGCGGTGTCTGCCGGGAGCTGGTGCTGCCCAAGCGGAGACGGCCTTGCCTTCTCCAACCAGCTTGAGGGCGAATCTAGTGTCTACATCCTCGATAGCTCCAAAGCCGATCTCGCTTTTGGTCAATGGGTTGGTGATGACCACGTGGTCGGAATTGATATCAACCTTGGGGAAAACGTAGTAGGTCCAAATAAGTCCGAGCAAGAACAGCACGATGGTGCCGGTTTGGACACCGTTTTGCTGATCGTACCAAATGGCCTGAGCCATGGCCAAGCCGGCCAATACCAGGCTCGCTATGGCAATTATGTAGCTAGAAGTCGGTCGCTTATTCATTCTCAGATTCTTTCACGTCAGGAGGCGAACTATGTCGCAGGGTAACGAGCCAGTTCTAAAGGTATCTGGATACAACGTTGAGTTTTGGGTTGATGGTGTCTGGTATCCAGCCGCTATCGACATGAACTACGAGGTGGCAGCCGGTGAGGTGCTCGCCATCGTAGGTGAGTCGGGCTCCGGTAAGTCATCATCCCAGATGGGCTTGATGTCGCTGCTGGCGTCTAACGCTCGCATCTCAGGCTCTGTGAAGGTCCGTGGCAACGAGATGGTTGGCGTTCCAATCAACCAGGTCCGCAAGTTCCGTGGTCGCGAGGTGGCTTACATCTTCCAGGAGCCGATGACCGCTCTAAACCCGGTCTACACCATCGGTTTCCAGATCGTTGAGGCTCTAAAGAACCACTTCTCGCTATCCAACAAGGATGCCAAGAAGCGTGCGATTGAGCTTTTGACCATGGTGGAGATTCCAAACCCTGAGAAGAGCTTTGACAAGTACCCACACCAGCTCTCCGGCGGTCAGCGCCAGCGCGCCATGATTGCCCAGTCACTCTCCTGTGACCCAGGCCTGCTTATCGCAGATGAGCCAACCACAGCCCTTGACGTCACCGTTCAGGCTGAAATCTTGGATCTAATGCGCAACCTAAAGGACCAGCTGAACTCAGCTGTTGTTCTGATCACCCACGACATGGGTGTAGTTGCCGACCTTGCAGACCGCATCTTGGTTATGAAGGATGGTTACACCGTCGAGCAGGGCACCTCAGACCAGATCTTCAACAACCCACAGCACCCTTACACCCAGGCACTACTTGCCTCGGTGCCAAAGCTGGGCAGCACTGCCAAGCGTGAGCTGACCGTTCAGAAGTCTGAGCCTGTGTTGTCTTTGAAGGACGTAGAGATCACCTATCCAAAGCGTGGCCGTGTTCCAGCCTTCACCGCAGCTAGAGGAGTTTCCTTCGACATCTACCCAGGTGAGATTCTTGGTCTTGTTGGTGAGTCGGGTTCCGGTAAGACCACCGTGGGACGCGCTGCAATCGGCCTGTTGCCGATTTCTGGCG